>JBNKHC010000166.1:0-37478 GCA_050290145.1 Kiloniellaceae bacterium
GCCAGCGCGGCATAAAGGGCCTGGCCCTGGCCTTGCTGGCGGTCGCCGAAGCTGCGTTGCACAAAGGCAATCGCCGCCGCATGGAAGCTGCCAAACGTGGCGGCGTGCATCAGTTGCGCCACCAGCAGCAGCCAGAAAACCTCGGCAAATGAACCCAGCAGCCACCAGCGCAGCGCGGCCAGCAGGAAACTGGCGAGCAGCACCCGGCGCACCGAAAAGCGCGTAAGAATACGGCTCATGGCCAGGAACATCAGCACTTCCGCCACCACCCCCAGCGCCCACAGCAGGCCGATCACACCACGGCTGTAGCCCA
Source organism: Kiloniellaceae bacterium (assembly GCA_050290145.1). GTDB lineage: Bacteria > Pseudomonadota > Alphaproteobacteria > Kiloniellales > Kiloniellaceae > Pelagibius. The sequence continues at coordinate 314 of JBNKHC010000166.1, forward strand.
AGTGCTCCAGGTGCAGGGTGAGGAAGGTGTAATACGGGCCATGGCTCATTTGCATCAGCGCCACGCAGGCATAAAACGCCAGCACGCCGGGGCTGCGCAATTGCTTGAGAAAGCCATCGCCGGCCAGGCGGTTGCCGTGGCTGGCGGGCTGCGCATTCGGTACCCAGAGGCTGGCGCCGATGATGCCAGCCATGATCACCACGACCACCACCGGGTAAATATCCAGGCTCAGCCAATCGAACAGGCGCCCCATGACCACCACGGTGAGGATGAAACCGATGGAGCCCCACAGACGGATCTGGCTGTAGCGCGAGGTTTGCTTGTGCAGGTGGGCCAGGGTGATGACTTCAAACTGCGGCAGCACCGCGTGCCAGAAGAACGCATGCAGGGCCATGACCAGCGCCAGCCAGGCGTAGGTCTTACTGACAAAAATCAGGCAGAAGCTAGCCAGGGTGCACACCGCGCCGAACCGAACGATGGCCAGGCGCCGACCGGTGTAGTCGCCGATCCAGCCCCACAGGTTGGGGGCCACGCAGCGCATCAACATGGGGATGGCCACCAGCTCGCCGATGCGTGCGCTGGAAAAGCCCAGGTGATCGAAGTACAGCGCCAGGAAGGGCGCGGTCGCCCCCAGCAGGGCGAAGTAGAAGAGGTAGAAGCTGGAGAGGCGCCAGTATGGCAGTGGTTGGGGCATGCTATTGGGGCTGCTTCGCAGCCCAGCGCGAGCAAGCTCGCTCGCCACAGCAAGCGCGCTCATTGTCGCAGGTGATCACAGCTGGCCCAGTATCGGGGTACTCACGCGCACATCGGCATTTTGCCCACGGTTACGCAACAGGTGATCCATCAGCACGATGGCCATCATGGCTTCGGCAATCGGTGTGGCGCGGATGCCGACGCAGGGGTCGTGGCGGCCCTTGGTGACGATCTCGGTCTCCTTGCCGTGGCGGTCCACGGTCTTGCGCGGCGTCAGGATGGAGGAGGTCGGCTTCACCGCGAAGCGCACCACCACGTCCTGGCCCGAGGAGATGCCGCCCAGGATGCCGCCGGCCTTGTTGGAGGTGAAGACCACGCGGTTGCCCTCCAGGCGCATCTCGTCGGCGTTCTCCTCGCCGCTCAGCGCCGCCGCTTCCAGTCCGGCGCCGATCTCCACCGCCTTGACCGCGTTGATCGACATCATCGCCTTGGCCAGGTCGGCGTCCAGCTTGTCGTAGACCGGCTCGCCCAGGCCCGCGGGCACGCCGGAGGCCACCACCTCGATCACCGCGCCGGTGGAGGAGCCCGCCTTGCGGATGCCGTCGAGGAAGCCTTCCCAGTCCTGCGCCGCCTTGGCGTCGGGGCACCAGAAGGGGTTCTGCTCGATCTGGTCCCAGTCCCAGTTGTCGCGCTCGATCCGGTGCGGGCCCATCTGCACCAGGGCGCCGCGGATGGTGACCGGCTGCAGCAGGATGTGGTCCAGCACCTTGCGGGCGAGGCCGCCGGCGGCGACCCGCATGGCGGTCTCGCGCGCCGAGGAGCGCCCGCCGCCGCGGTAGTCGCGGAGGCCGTACTTCTTCCAGTAGGTATAGTCGGCGTGGCCCGGGCGGAACTTGTCGGCGATGTCGCCGTAGTCCTTGGAGCGCTGGTCCTGGTTCTCGATGACCAGCGAGACCGGGGTGCCGGTGGTCTGCCCCTCGAAGACGCCGGAGAGGATCTTCACTTCGTCCGGCTCGCGCCGCTGGGTGGTGAAGCGCGACTGCCCGGGCTTGCGCTTGTCGAGCCAGTGCTGCAGTTCCTCGGCCGCCAGCGGAATGCCCGACGGCACGCCGTCGACCACGCAGCCGATCGCGGGACCGTGGCTTTCGCCCCAGGTGGTGAAGCGAAAGATCTCTCCGAAACTGTTGCCTGCCATCGGCGGGTCGCCCTCGCGGGTGGGAGGAGGGCCTCAGGACTGAGGCGTGAAGTTCTTCAGCAGCTCCGCCAGCGCCGGCGCCGCGTCGACGGACATCATGCCGATCACGTGGTAGCCGGAGTCGACATGGTGCACCTCGCCGGTGACGCCGGTCGAGAGGTCGGAGAGCAGGTAGAGGCCGGCGCCGCCGACCTGGTCGATGCTGACGTTCTGGCGCAGCGGCGAGTTGAGCTCGTTCCACTTGAGGATATGGCGGAAGTCGCCGATGCCGGAGGCCGCCAGGGTCTTGATCGGCCCGGCGGAGATGGCGTTGACGCGGATGTGCTGGTCGCCCAGGTCCGCGGCCAGGTAGCGCACGCTGGCCTCCAGCGCCGCCTTGGCGACGCCCATGACGTTGTAGTGCGGCATGACGCGCTCGGCGCCGTAGTAGGTCAGCGTCAGGATGCTGCCGCCGTCCTTCATCAGCGGCACCGCCCGCTGGCTGATCGCGGTCAGCGAGTAGCAGGAGATGTCGAGCGAGCGCAGGAAGTTGTCGCGGCTGGTCGCGAGGTACTTGCCCTTTAGTTCTTCCTTGTCGGCATAGGCGATGGCGTGGACCAGGAAGTCGAGCTTGCCCCAGGACTTCTCGATCTGGCTGAAGACCGCGTCGATGGAGGCGTCGTCGGTGACGTCGCAGGCGATGACCTGGTCGGAGCCGACCGATTCGGCCAGCGGGCGCACACGCTTCTCCAGGGCCTCGCCCTGATAGGTGAAGGCCAGTTCGGCCCCCTGCTCGTGCGCGGCCTTGGCGATGCCCCAAGCAATAGACCGGTCATTGGCGACACCCATGACGAGGCCACGCTTGCCGGCCATTAACGGTTGGGGCTCGGTCATTCCATTCCCTCGATGTAAGTCAGGTTTCAAAGGCGTTGCAAAACGTGCGGCATCCTACACCAAAGGCCTCAGGGGTCAACGCTGGGACCTCCGAATAATCCCACAATTCCGCCGATTCTTGCTGTAGAATGGCGATCTTTCGGGGGAGGGTGGCCGGAGCCGGAAAAACACCATGAAGAATCCCGATTTGTCAGGATTTTCGCGGAATCTGATCCGTTTCGCGGCCTATTGCGGCCGCCGCTTCCTGGGCGACCAGTGCCTGCGCCGGGCCACCCAGCTCAGCTATGCCTCGCTGCTGGCCATCGTCCCGATCCTGGCCATCTGCTTCAGCCTGCTCTCCGCCTTTCCGGCCTTCGAGCAGTTGCGCGTCGATGCCCAGCTCTTCCTGTACGAGAACCTGGTCCCCAACGCCGGGGTGGAGGTCAGCGACCAGCTCGCCGCCTTCGTCGAAAACGCCCGTTCCATGACCGGGGTCGGCATGGCGGCGCTGATGGTCACGGCGATCCTGCTGCTCTCGGCGGTCAACGGCGCCTTCAATGCGATCTGGCGGGTCACCGAGCCGCGCCCGCTGATGATCCGGATCATGGCCTACTGGATGGTACTGACCATCGGCCCGCTGCTGCTGGGCGCCTCGCTGTCGCTGTCCAGCTATGGCTTCGCCACGGCGGTGATGGAGCACGGCGATCGCGCCTTCGGCCTTACGCGCCTGCTGCCCTTCCTGCTGACCGCCGTGGGCTTCACGCTGCTTTACATGGCGGTGCCAGCGCGCAGCGTCGCCTTCAGCCACGCCCTGGCCGGCGGCGCCGTCGCGGCGGCGCTCTTCGAAGGCCTCAAGTGGGGCTTCGCCTTCTACCTGCGGCAGTTCCCTTCCTACGAGGCGATCTACGGCGCCCTGGCCGCGGTGCCGATCTTCCTGATCTGGATGTATCTTTCCTGGGCGGTGGTGCTGTTGGGCGCGGAGATCGCGGCGGCGGCGCGGGAATGGCGCCTGGTCGGTCGCCTGGACGCCGGCAGCCACGGCGCCGGCCACCGCCTGGCCCTGGCCCTGGCACTGCTGTACCGGCTGCGCAATGCGGCGCGCAGCGGCACGGCGCTGAAGGAATCGGCCCTGACCCGTGGTCTGCCGGCCGATCTGGATCAGCTGTCCTCGGTGCTCTATGCCCTGCAGCAGAGCGGCTTCGTCAGCCGCAGCAACGGCCGCTTCGTCCTGGCCCGCGACCTGACCGCCGCCAGCCTGGAAGACCTCATGCTGGGTCTGGACCTGACGCTCGATCCGGGGCAGGGCTGGCCCGAAGGCGTGGAGGCCATCGTCACCGAGGCCGGCCAGGTCGGCGCCGGCGTCAAGGGCAAGAGCCTGGCGGCGCTGATCGACAAGGCGACGGCCAGCGATCCGCCCGACGGTGTGGCGCGCCTGCATCCCCAGGACGAACGCTGAGTTCTCGTGAACTCTGAAGAGAAAGGATTGAGATGGAGCTTGTTCACATTCTGGGCTTCGCGGCGGTCGCGGGCCTGCTGGTCATGTCGCCCGGCCCCAACGGGGTCTTGATCGCCAAGACGGTGCCGACCTCGGGACGCGCCGGGGGGTTCGCCAACGTTGCCGGCTTCGTGGCGGCCTTCTACCTTCATGGAGCCCTGTCGATCTTCGGCATTTCCATCCTTCTGGTGCGCTCGGCCGAGGCTTTCTTCGTGGTGAAGGCCCTGGGCGCAGTTTATCTCTGCTGGATCGGCCTCAAGGCCTTGCGGGATGCCTGGCGTGGTGTCGAACGTGTGGCCCAGGTAGCCCCCGCGAAGCGTCGGCGCGGTCTCGCCAAGGCCTGCGTCGAAGGCTTTCTGACCAATGCCCTGAACCCCAAGGTCTCGATGTTCTACCTGGCGGCCTTTCCGCAATTCATGCCGCTGGGCGAGGGGGCGGCGCGGGGCGCCTTCGTGCTGGTCACTGTCCATGCCCTGCTGAACCTCGTCTGGTTCTCTGCCATGGTGCTGCTGTTCGAGCGCCTGATGCGTGCCGCGCGCAGCGGCCGCTTTCAGCGCTGGTTGAAGGCCGTGACCGGGGTCATTTTCGTCAGTTTCGGCGCCAAGCTGGCGGCGCTCAATCCTTGACAGCGATCCCTGCGGTTCAGTGGGCGGTGCGTTCGCCGTCGTCGTCGCTGTCGCTGAGGTAGTCGCGCAGCTGCTCCTGGGCCGATTCCGGCAGTTCGTGGATGGCGTCGTTCAGCTCCGCCAGGGCGCGGCGCAGGCTGTAGACCTGGTCGAGCAGGCGCAGCACCACCGGGATGGCGTCCTCGTTGACGCCCAGGTCGTTGCGCAGCTCGGCGATCAGCCGCACGCGCGCGACGTCGGTATCGTCGAAGAAGTAGTCGCCGCCTTCCTCGACCGGCAGCACCCAGTTCTGCTCGATCCAGGCGTGCAGCTCGCTGGCGCCGATATCGACCGTGACCAGGACTTCGTCGAATTTCACCAGCATGGTCTTAACGCTCCCCTCGTTTCCTGACCCTGCATTGTCCGCCTGCCTGGCGGCGCCCCTCTTGCGGGGGCTGTCTTGACTTGCGCGCCCTTGCCCGGGGGCGCCGTCTTCTTCAGGTGATGCCCGCTTTGCGGCGCGGATCGTAGTCGTGCGAGCGGCTCCAGTTCTCGATGAAGTCGCGCAGTTCCTGGTCCGGGCGCTCCGGCAGCATGACCTTCAGCTTCACGTACTGATCGCCGATCTCGTCGCTGTCGCGCGCCTTGATGCCCTTGCCCTTGAGGCGCAGCGTCGAGCCGCTGTTGGAGCCCGGCGGGATCTTCATCGACACGCTGCCGTGCACGGTCGGCACGGTGACGGTGGCGCCCAACACCGCCTCCTGCAGCGTCACCGGCAGTTCCACGTGCACGTTGGTGCCTTTGCGCTCGAAGAAGGGGTGCGGCTGGATGTGCGCCTCGACCAGCGCGTCGCCGGCCGGCCCGCCGCCGACTCCGGGCATGCCCTGGCCCTTCAGGCGCAGGGTCTGGCGGTCCTCGGTGCCCGGCGGGATGCGCACGTCCAGCGTCTTGCCGTCGGCCAGCTTGATGCGCTTCTTGGCGCCCTTGGCGGCCTCCAGGAAGGTGATCGGCACGGTGTAGGAGACGTTGGCGCCGGGGCGGCGGACGCGGCGGTTCCGGGCGCCGAAGAGGTCGGCGAAGATGTCGTCGGCGCTGATGTCCTCGCCGAAGTCGAAGGGATTGTACTTGGCGCCGCGCCGGGTGCCGGCGTGGTTGCGGTAGAAGCCGCCCTTGAAGGGGGTCTCCTGCCCGCTGGCGTCGATCTCGCCCTTGTCGAAGCGCTTCCGCTTCTCCGCGTCGCCCAGGATGCTGTAGGCCTGGGAGATTTCCTTGAATTTCTGCTCGACCGCCTCGTTGCCCGGGTTGATGTCCGGGTGCAGCTCCTTGGCCAGCTTGCGGTAGGCGCGCTTGATGTCCTCTTGCGAAGCCGTGCGGTCGACGTTCAGCAGCTTATAGGGATCCTGCATGGGCTCTACGATTGCGACCCCGGAAGTTTACGGTTGGGGAATCGGGGAAAGGGGTATCCTGTGTAGAATACCCCCTCCCAATCGCTCGCTAAAGGGGCTCGATGGCCCCCGCGGCCGGCCGGCCGCGCCCGCTAGTTGCGGATTTCCCAGGCGCCGTCCGGCTGGCGGCAGGCCACGCCGTAGGCGGTCTCCTCCCGGCCGCCGATGATGACGGTCTGCTGAAACTCGCGGCAATAGGCCCCGGTGGAGGAGGTGCCATCGCGGGTCGGGGTGATCGTGCCGCTGTTGCCGGTGTTGGGGTTGTTCCAGGAGATGGTTTCGCCGACCGGGGCGACGGTGGCCTGCTGGTAGGCGGTCTGGGCCCTCTGGCGGTCGACCTCGTCCATGGTGCGGCCGATCTCGCTGCCGATGAAGGCGCCGAGCAGGGCGCCGGCCGCGGTGGCGGCAAGCTGGCCGGAGCCGCTGCCGAACTGGGCGCCGAAGAGGCCGCCCGCGGCGGCACCGCCCAGGGTGCCGATGGTCTGCTTGGTGCCGCCCAGGCTGCTGTTCTCACAGGCGGCGGCGGTCAGCGCGATGGCGCCGGCGGCGATGACGACTCGAAGCTTCATTGAACGTCCCTCTCTCCACATGCGGGGGCCGCGGGGCGGCCCTGACAAATAACGGGCCCGCGGAATCTCTTGGTTTGATAGCCCCGCTGGACGGCCCTGGGGAATGACTTGGCTCAAAAATTTGGCGATCTCAAGGCAATTGGCGGATTTACCTGTGTCTTACGGGGGGCGGGGCCAATCCATCCCCGCGGCCGGGCAAATCGCGGCGATTGCCGCCGATTTCCGGGTTTTCGGGCATTTTCTAAGCCGTGCGGCCGCTATATGGTGGCACAGATGCCGATATCAACCGAAACGCTAGGGAACCGCCGCTCTATGGAGATCAGATCGGACCGGCCCGCCGATCCCCTCGAGGTCTTCGCGGCCTGGCTGGCCGAGGCCGAGAAATCGGAGCTCAACGACCCCAACGCCATGGCCCTGTCCACCGTGGGCAGCGACGGCATGCCGTCCTGCCGCATGGTCCTGCTGAAGGGCTATGACGAGGCCGGCTTCGTATTCTACACAAATTACGAGAGCCGCAAGGGCCGGCAGCTGCTGGGGACCCCCAAGGCGGCCCTGCTGTTCCACTGGAAGAGCCTGCGCCGCCAGGTGCGCATCGAAGGCGAGGTCGCCCCGGTGAGCGACGCCGAGGCTGACGAGTATTTCGCCAGCCGCCACAAGCAGAGCCAGATCGGCGCCTGGGCCAGCCAGCAGTCGCGCCCGCTGGAGGGGCGCTTCGAACTGGAAAAGCGGGTCGCGCTCTATGCCGCCAGGTATGCCGTCACCCAGGTGCCGCGCCCGCCCCACTGGTCCGGCTTCCGCCTGACGCCGCGGCTGATCGAATTCTGGCAGGACGGCGCCTTCCGGCTGCACGACCGCCTGGTCTACACGCGCCAGGACGCCGGCGCCGCGGAGAACTGGACGACGGAGCGACTCTATCCATGAGCGGCCGGTCATGAGCGAATCGGAACAGGCCGCGCCCCGGGTCAATGACGCGGAGGCGGGCAGGCTGCTGCGCCTGGCCACCACCGCCTCGGTGGCCACGGCCTGCGTGCTGATCGTGGTGAAGCTGGTCGCCTTCCTGCTGACAGATTCCATCAGCATCCTGTCGACGCTGATTGATTCCCTCCTGGATGCCGCCGCCTCGATGGTGAACCTCATCGCCGTGCGCCATGCCCTGGTGCCGGCCGATCACGAGCACCGCTTCGGCCACGGCAAGGCCGAGCCCCTGGCGGCGGTGGGCCAGGCGATCTTCATCACCGGTTCGGCCGTCTTCCTGCTGATCGAGGCGGGCCAGCGCTTCTTCACCCCGCAGCCGCTGACCCACAGCGAGGTCGGCATCGCGGTCATGGTCTTCTCCATCGTCGCCACCCTGGCCCTGGTCACCCTGCAGCGGCACGTCATCCGGCGCACCGGCTCGCTGGCGATCAGCGCCGACCAGCTGCACTACACCGGCGACCTGTTGGTCAACGGCGCGGTGATCGTGGCCCTGGTCCTGGCGGCGCAGTTGGGCTGGCGCTTCATCGACCCGACCTTCGGCATCGCCATCGCGATCTACATCCTTTACAACGCCTGGCAGATCGCCGCCGGCGCCCTCGACATGCTGATGGACCGCGAGCTGCCGGAGGAGGAGCGCAACAGTATCCGCGACGTGATCCTCAATCACGACGGCGTGCTGGGCTATCACGACTTGCGCACCCGCGCCTCGGGACCGCAGATCTTCATCCAGTGTCATATCGAGCTGGACGCCGACCTCAGCCTGATAAAGGCCCACGACATCGCCGACGAGGTGGAGAACGAATTGCGCGACGCCTTCCCCGGCGCCGAGGTGATCGTTCACCAGGACCCCTACGAGCCCGAACCGGGCGCGCAGGCCGGCCTGACGGGCCGCTGATCCCTGCAGGGCTGCCCCGCACCGGCGGGGCTTGACGCAGGTCAATGCCGCGCCGGACTATTCATCTTTCCATCAAGCGGGCAGGCGATCGGGCCTTCGGTCGTCCGGGTCCGGCAGTTCATCATCTCAGATAAGGAGCCAGCCATGGATTGGGCCAGCATTCTCGCCGTAACCGACGGGGCCGCGGGCAGCGATGCGGCCATGGCCGCCGCCATCGACCTCGGCCAGCGTTTCGGCGCGCGGGTCGATTTCCTGCATGTGGCCAACGACCCCCGCGACCTGATGCCCTATGTGGGCGAGGGCATGTCTGGTACCGCGATGGAGCAGATCATGGCTTCCGTCGAGGCCAGCAACGCCAAGCGCCGCGAGGCAGTGGAAGCCAGCTTCAAGCGCCTGTGCAGCGGCGCTGGCCTGCCCGAGGTCCAGCCGGACGAGATGGTCGAGGCGGGGCAGTTCGCGGTCTGCCTGGACAAGGTGACCGGACGCCAGCCGGAAGAGATCGAGCGCCGGGGGCGCCTGGTCGACCTCATCGTCATGCCGCATCCGGCGCTTGCCGAAGGCGACGAATCGGCTTCCATGGATGCCGCGCTCTTCGGCAGCGGCCGCCCGGTCCTCGTGGCCCCGGCCCAGCTGAAGGCCGGCTTCGGCCACAAGGTCGCCATCGCCTGGGACGGCTCGCGCGAGGGCGCCGCCGCCACCACGGCCGCCCTGCCGCTGCTGAAGCGTGCCGAAGAGGTGGTGATCATCACCGCGCGTGAGGACGAGGACGTGATGGAGCCCAGCTCCCTGGCGCGCTACCTGGCCGGCCATGGGATCAAGGGCAAGACCTGGGCCTACACGCCGGGCTCTGAATCCATTGCCGCAGGGCTGCTCGACCAGGCCGACCACGCCGGGGCGGACTGCCTGGTGATGGGGGCCTACGGCCACAGCCGTCTGCGCGAACGCATCCTGGGCGGGGCTACCGAAGGTGTTCTGGAGAACGCCAAGATCGCCGTTCTGATGAAGCACTGAGCCGCGCCGGCCCCTGCCGCAGTGCGGCGCGGGCCGGGGGTTTGCGCTGTGCGCGCGAATAGGCGAAGCTAACCGCCGGGCCCGCCTAACTGGGCCCGGCTTTGTGTCGATGCCGCGGCAGGCGGCCCGGCAGGCAGTTTTGTGTCAGGAGGTTCGATGTCTGTGAAAACGATCCGGTTGGAGCTCGCCCGGGACCATGACTTCCCCAGCGGCAGTCCGGACCGGGGCTATATTCTGAAGGCGCCCTTGACGGCGGAAGGACACATCGACGCGGAAGGCTGGCGCAAGGCGCGCAAGGACTGCACGGTGATGCGCTTCTGGGAGGGCGAGGCGGACCAGGTCGGCCACCTGCGTCATACCCGCGGCGGCAAGTGGGCCTTCCACTACGATGTCGACGGCGACCCCGACGACGACGAGGTCGGCTACAAGTTCGAATCTCACGTCTTCAACGAAGGCGAATACGTCTCCATCCGCGAACAGGACGGGGAGCTGCGGACCTTCCGCGTGGTATCGGTCCGCTGAGCGCCGGCAAATCATCAGTGGCGCCGCGCGGCTTCCAGAGTAAGATCGCGCCATGACGCAAGAACGCCAGAGGGTGATCCTGACCGGCGCCAGCCGCGGGATCGGCCATGCCACGGTGAAGCGCTTCAGTGACGAGGGCTGGGAGATCATCACCTGCTCGCGTGACGAGGTGCCGGCCGAATGCCGGCGTGACCCCAACTGGACGCATCACCTCACCGCCGACCTGGCCGACAAGAAGGCGGTGGCGGACTTTGTCGCCGAAGCCAAGTCGATCATCGGCGAGGGCGCGGTCCACGCCCTGGTCAACAATGCGGCGGTCTCGCCCAAGACGACCTTCAAGGAGCGCCTCGGCTGCCTCAACGGCAGCCTCGACCTGTGGCGCGAGGTCTTCGAGCTGAATTTCTTCGCGCCCCTGGCGCTGGGCCGGGGCTTTGCGGCACCGCTGCGCAAGGGCCAGGGCGCCATCGTCAACATCACCTCCATCGCCGGGCACGGCGTGCATCCCTTCGCCGGCTCGGCCTATTCGACCTCCAAGGCGGCGCTTTCGGCGCTGACCCGTGAGATGGCGGTGGAATTCGCCGAGCTCAACGTGCGCGTCAACGCCGTGGCGCCCGGCGAAATCGAGACGGCGATGATCGGAGAGGAATACGAGGCCCTGATTCCCCGTATTCCACTGCACCGCATGGGCCGCCCGGAGGAAGTGGCGGCGACGGTGTTCCGGCTCTGCACGCCGGATTTCGGCTACGTGACCGGGACGGAGATCTTCGTCACCGGCGGCCAGCACCTCTATTGAGGTTCTGCTGATACTTGCCTGAGGAAGCGGGCAGGGCTCAGGCCAGGCTGTCGCGCAGTCGGGCGGTCCAGTCGAGGCGCGCCTGGGACTGGGCGATCTCCAAATCCAGCCAGTCGTGCAGATAGCCGCCTTCGACATCGTGATTCTGGCGCAGGTCGATCAGGCGGGCCAACTCGCGCTCGCAGATGTCGTGCAGCAGCTCCGCCTGGACGCGCTGGTCGGCGGGATCCATCAGGTGCAGGAAGCGCATCTTCAGGGCGACGATCAGCTTGTTGAGGTCGCTGATCTGCGGGCGCACGTTGGCGGAGAGCAGCCGCAGCAGCTCGGCGCGGCCCTGCTCGGTGACCGTCAGCAGCTGGTTCTCGGCTTCCGGGTCGTCATCCGGCAGGTCGGGGACGCCGCCCTGGTTCTGCACCAGCCCCTCGACCTTCAGCACCTCCAGCGGCGCGCCGACCAGGTCCAGCGAGGGCCCGACGATACGGCCGGTGAAATGCCGCACCTCGCGCGCCAGCTCGGCATAGCTCACCGGCTTGCTGGCCAGGATACCCAGGGCCAGCAGCCGCACGGCCTCGCTGGGGATCAGGGTGTTGTCGCGATACATGGCGGGCGGTTCCGGTTGGTGCCTGCGGGACCTTGAATGTGGTGCGATTCCCGCGCCACGTCCAGGCCCGGACTATAGGCGAGGCCCGGTTAATTGTCCACATAAATGAGAATAAGAAGCATTCGTAACTAAGGTGCCTTCTCTCATAAGGGCAGGGCCGGTTCGCGGGGCGTGGAAAGACTTGCCCGGGCGCTTCCCTCTGGAAGGCCCGGGCAAGGGTGGCGCGATCGGGCGCGCGGTCGGAGCCTAGCCGGTCCTCATTGCGGGGTCATGCCGCGCAGGCGCTCGGAGCGGCGGCGCAGCAGTTCGACCGAGGTCAGCAGGATGATGGAGATGGTCACCAGGATGGTGGCGACCGCCAGGATGGTCGGGCTGATCTGCTCGCGCAGGCCGGAGAACATCTGCAGCGGGATGGTGCGCTGGTCGAAGTCGGCCAGGAAGAGCACCACCACCACCTCGTCGAAGGAGGTGATGAAGGCGAAGAGGCCGCCGGAGATCACGCCCGGCAGGATCAGCGGCATGATGACCTTGAAGAACACCGTCGGCGGCGAGGCGCCCAGGTTCTGGGCAGCGCGGATCAGGCTCTGGTCGAAGCCGACCAGGGTGGCGGTGACGGTGATGACCACGAAGGGCGTGCCCAGCGCGGTGTGCGCCAGGATGATACCCAGGTGCGTCTGCGCCAGGCCGATGTTCGTGTAGAAGAAGAACATGCCGGTCGCCGAGATGATCAGCGGCACGATCATCGGCGAGATCAGCGCCCCCATGATGGCCGCCTTGTAGGGCGTGTAGGGGCGGCTGAGGCCGAGCGCGGCAAGGGTGCCCAGGACCGTCGAGAGGATGGTCGAAGCGATGGCGATGATGAAGCTGTTCTGCAGCGAATGGATCCACTGCGGATTGTTCAGGAAGTCCTTGTACCAGCGCAGCGAATAGCCTGCCGGATCGAAGCTCAGCATCTCCGGGGTGAAAGTGAAGAAGGGCACCGAATTGAAGGACAGCGGAATGATCACCAGGATCGGCACGATCAGGAACAGGAAGATCAGCCCGCAGACCAAGCGATAGCCGTAGTACCAGGCGATTTCTCCAGGGCCGGCGTAGGAAGGAAGTGCCATGATTTCTTACCCCAGCTTCATCTTGTCGACGCCGACAATGCGGTTGTAGAGGAAATAGAGCGCGATCACGGTCGCCAGCAGGATGACGCCCAGCGCAGCGGCGAGGCCCCAGTTCAGCGATTGCTGCATGTGATAGGCGATCTGGTTACTGATCAGCGTGCCGCTGGTGCCGCCGACCAGGGCCGGCGTGATGTAGTAGCCGATGGCCAGGATGAACACCAGGATGCTGCCGGCGCCGATGCCCGAGAGCGTCTGCGGCATGTAGACCCGCACGAAGGCGGTAAACTGGTTGGCGCCGAGGGAGCGCGCCGCGCGCATGTAGCTCGGCGGGATGGTCTTCATCACGCTGTAGAGCGGCAACACCATGAAGGGCAGCAGGATGTGCGTCATCGCCACGATGGTGCCGATCTTGTTGTAGACGAGCTGTGGTCTGGCGTCGTCGGAGAAGATGCCCACCGCCACCATTATATCGTTCAGCACCCCTTCGGACTGCAGCATCACGATCCACGCCGTCGTACGCACCAGCAGCGAGGTCCAGAAGGGCAGCAGCACCAGGATCATCAGCAGGTTGCTGTAGCGCAGCGGCATGGTCGCCATCAGGTGGGCGATGGGATAGCCCAGCAGGATGGTCAGGCCGGTGATCAGGATGCTCATCCAGAAGGTACGCAGGAAGAGGTCGACGTAGATCTGCCGGAAATCCGGTTGCGCCTCGATATTGCCATCCACGTCGAAGCGCAGGTCAACGGCATTGAGGTAATAGCCCATCGTGTAGGGCGAGCTCAGGCGCTTCAGCAGCTTCCAGGTCACCGGATCGGCCCAGTCCTTGTTGGCCTTGATCATGGCCTCCTTGTAGGGGCCTTCTTCGACCTTGGCGATTCTGCGCGCGGAGCCCATGACGGTGCCGCGCATGCCGCTCAGTTCGTAGTTCAGGCGCGTGGCGACCTTGCCGATGTCCCGGCTTTCGCGGCCGGCCTTCATGTCGGCGGCCAGCGCGGCGAAGGCTTCCTCGGGCGGCAGGTCCTCGCCGTCCCACTCCGCAAGCGCGGCCACGGTCTTGGGCAGCACCTCTGGGATCACCGCGTTGTCGATGCTGCGCAGCGACATGTCGACGATCGGAATGAGGAAACTGAAGAGAATGAAGATGAACAGCGGCGCGATCAGGGCCAGGGCCATCAGTTTGTTGCGCCTCATGGCGCGTGCGATGGAGATTTTCAGCGGCGTCCCGTCCGCTGTCCGCATCACATCGCCTTGTTCCAGGGTCGCCTCTGCCATGGTCCGTCCGCTCTTCCTAGAAACTTCGGTTCTTGTGGAAACTCTTGTCTTTGGGCGGCAACAGAAAGGAAGAAGGGGACGGGCTGAGCCCGTCCCCTCCCAAGAGCCTTACTGCTGCAGCCAGGCTTCGAACCGCTCGTTGAGTTCGTCGCGGTTGTCGGCCCACCACTGGAAGTTGGTGAGGAAGCCCTGATCGGCATACTTGGTCGGCATGTGCGGGGCCATGTCGATGCCGAGCTCGGCGTGCTTGCCCACCAGCGGCAGCGAGGAGTTACGCGCCGGGCCGTAGGAGATGTACTTGGCCTGGTCGGCGAGGCGCTGGGTGTCCGTGGCGTACTTCACGAACTTCAGCACTTCGTCCTTGTGCTTGCCGCCGGAGGGGATTGCCCAGCCGTCGATGTCGAGCACCTGGCCGTCCCAGATGATGGCCAGCGGCTGCTTCTCTTCCTCGATGGCGGAGAACAGACGGCCGTTGTAGCCGGTGCCGAAGACCACTTCGCCGTCAGCCAGCAGCTGCGCCGGCACGGCACCCTCGGTCCACCAGATCACCTCGTCCTTGATGGTGCTCAGCTTGTCGAAGGCGCGGTCGACGCCTTCGGGCGTGTCGAGCACGTCATAGACTTCGCTGGGCTTGACGCCGTCCGCGATCAGCGCCCATTCCAGGTTGTTGATCGGCGCGCGCTGCAGGGTGCGCTTGCCCGGGAATTTCTCCAGGTTGAAGACGTCGGCCATGGTCTTGGGCTGGTCGCCCTTGAAGGCGTCGGTGCGGTAGGCGAAAGCCGTCGAGTAGATGATCTGCGGGATGAAGCAGTCGGACAGCGTGCCTTCCAGGAAGTCTTTGCTCGGCGGCGTGCCGTCGGGCGCGGCGGCCAGCATGTCGTCATGGTCGATTTCCATGAACAGGCCTTCGTCGCAGCCGCGGATGGCGTCGGAGACGACCACGTCAACCAGATCCCAGGTCACGTTGCCGGCTTCCGACTGGGCGCGCACCTCGGCGAGGCCACCACTGTAGTCGATGGAGTTCAGGGTGACGCCGGGGTTAGCCTTCATGTAAGGCTGGTGATAGGCCTTCAACTGGCTGGCGGTGTAGGCACCGCCCCAGGAAACGACACCCAACTCCACGGCCTGAGCCGAAAAGGCGAATGCCATGGTAACGGCGCCGGCAAGGCCAACGGTCGTGTATCGCAAGGTCTTCTGCATAGAAAAGTTCTCCCTGTTTTTTGCTGCCGGGCGAGCCCGGCTCTCTTGCAATGGTCTGAGTCTAACGTGTCAACCCGGCCTCGAATCGCCGGTTAGCGACGCCAGACTCCTCCAGAGCCCCAGTTCGCCTCAGGAGGCGTCCAGGGCCCTGCAATCCTCCATGGCCCAGCCCACGCGCACCGAGCCGCCCTCATCGATGATGGCGTGGCCCTGCGCGTTGGGGACTTTGACGACGAACTGGTCGTTGCCGGCGAAATTGATCCGCGTGCGGATGTGATCGCCGAGGTAAATCAGTTCCTCGACCTTGGCCTCGAAGGTGTTGGGGTATTTGTCGGCGGGCGGGTTGATCAGCACCCGCTCGGGCCGCAGCGACAGCGTCGTCTTCTCGCCCTGACCGCCGATGTTGACCGCCAGCGCCTCGACCGTGCCGCCGCTGTCCAGTTCCACGGTGCAGCTCTGTCCGTTCACGCCCGTAATGCGGCCGGTGAGGCGGTTGTTCTCGCCGATGAAGGCCGCAACGAAGGCGTTATCCGGTTCCTCGTAGAGGGTCGGCGGCGGCGCCAGCTGCTGAATGATCCCGTCGTCGAAGACGGCGATGCGGTTGGACATGGTCAGCGCCTCGGACTGGTCGTGCGTCACGTAGACGACGGAGACGCCGAGGCTTTCGTGGATGTGCTTGATCTCGAACTGCATCTCTTCGCGCAGGTTCTTGTCCAGCGCGCCGAGCGGTTCGTCCATCAGCACCAGTTCCGGTTCGAAGACCAGCGCGCGGGCCACGGCCACGCGCTGCTGCTGGCCGCCGGAAAGCTGAGCGGGACGGCGGTTGCCGAAACC
The DNA here is from genome assembly GCA_050290145.1 of Kiloniellaceae bacterium. Classification (GTDB taxonomy): domain Bacteria; phylum Pseudomonadota; class Alphaproteobacteria; order Kiloniellales; family Kiloniellaceae; genus Pelagibius. Next base: position 16,380 of record JBNKHC010000166.1, read on the forward strand.
GTCCAGGCGAACCATCGCCAGCGCGCGGTTGACCTTCGCCTCCGCCTCGGCCTTGCCCATGCGGCGGACCTGAAGCGGGAAAGCCAGATTCTCCGCAATCGTCATATGCGGGAACAGCGCGTAGTTCTGGAACACCATGCCGATGCCGCGCTTGTGCGGTGGCACGTTGTTGATGGGCTGGCCGTTCAGCAAGATGTCGCCGTGGGTCGGAACCTCGAAGCCCGCCAGCATCATCAGCACGGTGGTCTTGCCGGAGCCCGAGGGGCCGAGCATCGTCAGAAACTCGCCCCGCTCCACGTTGAGATTGAGGTCTTTAACGACCAATGTCTCGCCGTCGTAGCTCTTTTGCACGCCGACGAACTGAACAATAAAATCCTCTTGTCCGCTATTCACTCGCGGTTTCTCCCTGCGCCCCCGAAGTTACCGTTAGTATTGCCACAATGCTCGTTCGGGGAGCCTGTGGCCTACGGTTCATTTGTATTATGGAGCGAAGCCTAACCGATCATTTCGTGGGATGAAACCTTCAAAAATCACGGACCCCCGGGACGGGCGGAATCGGGCTTCTTTAGCGTTATTTTATCGGGATTCCGGTTAAGCAGCCGATATTTCACCGCGCCAGCCACTCATTGAAACGTTCGACCAGGGCCGGACCTTCTTCGCGCCAGAAGAGAGCGTCGTTACGCAGGGCCGTCTCCAGATTCTCCGGCGTGGTCGGCAAATAGGGGGTGACGTCGATGTCGGCGTGGACGAAATCCCCCGCCAGGGGCGCCGAGGAGCGGCGCACCGGGCCGTAGGGCAGCCAGCGGGTCTGGCGGGCCAGCGGCTCGGTGCTGGTGGCGAAACGCACGAACTCCAGCGCGGCCTCCCGGTGCGGGGCATCGGCAAGGATCGCCCAGAGGTCGATATCCCAGAGCTGATGGTCCCAGATCAGCTCGATGGGGCGCTGGCGCACGGCGATGTCGTTGAAGATCGGCGCGTTGTAGGTGGAGGACATGACCACCTGGCCGCTGGTCAGCAGTTCGGCCGGCTCGCCGGCATCCTCCCACCAGACAATGACCTCCTTGATGGTGTCGAGCTTGGCCAGGGCGCGCTCAACCCCCGCCTCCGTGCGCAGCAGGGCATAGACCCGCTGCGCTGCGACGCCGTCGGCCAGCAGCGCCCACTCGAGGTTGGCCATCGGCGTGCGGCGCAGCCCGCGCCCGCCGGGAAAGGTCTGCAGGTCGAAGAAGTCCGCCAGGCTGTCCGGGTGCAGGTCGTCCGCCAGCACCGCGCCCTCGCTGCCGGTCCGGGCGATCACCATGGACCAGGCGACCGAACCGATGGCGCAGGGATGGATGGTCCCGGGCAGGAAGTCATCGCCGGCCGAGGTGCCGTCGGGCGCCGCCGGCAGCACGAAACTCAGCTTCTCGAAGAGGCCCTCCTCGCAGCCCGCCTCGGCATCGGCCGGATCGACATCGACCACGTCCCAGATCACCTCGCCGCCGGCCTGCTGGCTGCGGATCTGGTCCAGGGTGCCGGCATAGACCTTGTCGCTGATCTCGATACCGGTGGCGCGGGTGAAGGGGTGGTAGATGGCCTCCTGCTGGCTCTTCGAGTAGACGCCGCCCCAGGACACCACCGTCAGGGGGCCATCCGATCCGCCGGGCGCGGCCGGGCTGGGCGCGGCCGGGATGGGCTTGGCGACCGGCGCCGGCGGGGTGGGGTCCCCGGCCGCCGCGGGCGCGGCCTCGGGCGTGCCGCTGCCGGCTCCGGCCGCCGTCTCGCCGGCCGGATCCGCCGCCTTGTCGGCTTCGGTCTCCATCGCCGCCGGCTCCTGCGCGGCGCCGGCGGGCGGCGGTTCCTTGGCCGCGTCCTGCGCGCGGGCGTTGTTCGGCACCGTGGCGCCCAGCAGTGCCAGCGCCACCGCTGCCGCGGACAGGCCGCCGGCGGCCTTGCTTTTGCCCTTGATCATGCGCTGCCTCTCCCCAGCTTCGGCGCCCCCGTCGGGGATCCCGACATGGCTTTTCCGGATCCGCCGCCCTCAGACGCGGTATCCCGGGCGCCTAGCATTGCCCGGCGCGCCCGCGGGGGCAATGCCCCGCCGGCCCGGCGGCTGTAACAATTGTTGGTTGATCAGGAGGCCGGAAAAGACCGGTCAGGCGGCGCGGCGCAGGTCCATGGCCTGCCAGATCTCGCAGAGGGCCGCCACCAGGCGGTCCATCTCGGCATCGCTGTGCAGCGGCGTTGGCGTCAGGCGCAGGCGTTCAGTGCCGCGCGGCACCGTCGGGTAATTGATGGGCTGCACGTAGATGGCGTACTGCTCCATCAGGCGGTCGGTCACCGCCCGGCAGGCCACAGGGTCGCCGACCAGAACCGGCACGATGTGGCTCTCCGAGGGCATGACCGGCAGGCCGGCCTCGGTCAGGCGGCGCTTCAAGGTCGCGGCGCGCTCCTGGTGGGCGTCGCGCTCGGCCTGGCTGTGGCGCAGGTGGGAGACGCTGGCCAGCGCCCCCGCGGCCACCGCCGGCGGCAGCGAGGTGGTGAAGATGAAGCCGGAGGCGAAGGAGCGCACGAAGTCGCAGAGCGCGGCGGAGGCGGCGATATAGCCGCCCATCACGCCGAAGGCCTTGCCGAGGGTACCCTCGATCACCGTCAGGCGGTCCATCAGGCCCTCGCGCTCGGCGATGCCGCCGCCGTGCGGGCCGTAGAGGCCGACGGCGTGGACCTCGTCCAGGTAGGTCATGGCGCCGTGCTTTTCCGCCACGTCGCAGAGCTCGGCGATGGGGGCGATGTCGCCGTCCATGGAATAGACCGACTCGAAGGCCACCAGCTTGGCCACGCCGGGATCGGCCTGGCTCAGCAGGCGGTCCAGGTCGGCCGGGTCGTTGTGCCGGAAGATCGCCTTCTTGGCCTTGGAATAGCGGATGCCCTCGATCATCGAGGCGTGGTTCAGCTCGTCGGAGAAGACGTGGCAGTTCGGCAGGCGTGCCGCCAGGGTGCCCAGCGCCGCCCAGTTGGAGACGTAGCCGGAGGTGAAGAGCAGGGCGGCCTGCTTGCCGTGCAGGGCGGCAAGCTCGCGCTCCAGAAGCACGTGATAGTGGTTGGTGCCGGAGATGTTGCGGGTGCCGCCGGCGCCGGCGCCGCACTTGTCGATGGCCTCGTGCATGGCCGCCAGGACGTCCGGGTGCTGGCCCATGCCCAGGTAGTCGTTGGAGCACCACACGGTGACCGCGTCGGCGCCTTGAGTGTTGTAGCACCTGGCATGCGGGAAATCGCCCGCCTGGCGCTCAAGTTCCGCGAAGACCCGATAGCGGCCCTCAGCCTTGAGGCCGGCCATCTCCTGGGCAAAGAAACGCTCGAAATCCATGCTCTTAACGTCTTGAAGTGGCGTGATTTTTTTCAACCGCCGGTCCGTCCGGCCCCGTCTGCCTACCCTCTCAGGAAGCCAGGAAGGCCGCAGAATACCAGAAGCGGCAGGGTTTAAACCTGACTAAAATCAATACGGCACCCCATCGGCCGCGTCAAATCGACACGTTTGCCCCTGAGTGGGTCGGAAATCTTTAGATTCCAACTGCTTGCGGGGTCAGCGCCGGCGCTGATCCGGTTGTCCTCCTTCAGGCGACCTTGCCCAGGCCCTGTTCGGCCACCCAGGCCGCGGTGTCCTCCAGCGCCTTGCCGAAGCCGTCCAGCACCTCGTCGATCTCCGTCTCGGTGATGATCATCGGCGGGCAGCAGGCGATGCTGTCGCCCAGGTTGCGGAAGATCACGCCGTGGGCCTGGGCCCGGCCGGCGAAGTAGGCGCCGACCTTGCCGAGGGGGTCGAAGGGGGTCTTGGCCGCCTTGTCGGCCACCAGCTCCACCGCGGCGATGAGGCCGATGCCGCGCACCTCGCCAACCAGCGGGTGGCCGGCGAAGCGGCGCAGGCCCTCCTGCAGGCGCGGGGCGACCGCGCGCACCTGGCCGACGATGTCGCGCTCCTGATAGATTTTCAGGGTCTCCAGCGCCACGGCAGCGGAGACCGGGTGGGCGCTGTAGGTGTAGCCGTGGCCGAAGGAGCCCAGCTTGGCCGAGTTGTCGGCGATGGCCTGATAGATGGCGTCCGACACCAGCACGGCGGAGATCGGCATGTAGGCGGAGCTGAGCTGCTTGGCGATGGTCATCATGTCCGGCCGGATGCCGAAGGTCTCGCAGCCGAAGAGGTTGCCGGTGCGCCCGAAGCCGGTGATGACCTCGTCGGCGATCAGCAGCACGTCGTACTTCTTGAGCACCGCCTGGATCTTCGCCCAGTAGCCCTCGGGCGGCACGATGACACCGCCGGCGCCCTGCAGCGGCTCGCCGATGAAGGCGGCGACGGTCTCGGGGCCTTCCTTGAGGATCAGCTCTTCCAGCTCGCGCGCCAGGCGGTCGGTAAAGGCCTCTTCGCTCTCGCCTTCCTCGGCGAAGCGGTAGTGATGCGGGCAGCCGGTGTGGATGATGTTGGGGATCGGCACGTCGAAGTCGGTCTGCACGTAGGGCATGGCCGTCAGGCTGGCGGCGGCGATGGTGACGCCGTGGTAGCCCTTTACGCGGCTGATGACCTTCTTCTTCTCCGGCCGGCCCAGCGCGTTGTTGTAGTACCACACCATCTTGATGGCGGTGTCGTTGGCCTCCGAGCCGGAGTTGGCGAAGAACACCTTGGTCAGCTGCGGCGGGGTGATCTGCACCACCTTCTCGGCCAGGTCGACGACGGGGGTCGCGGTCTTCTGGGCGAAGGAGTGGTAGTAGGGCAGTTTCGACATCTGCTTGGTCGCCGCGTCGACCAGGCGCTTCTCGCTGAAGCCCAGGCCCGCGCACCACAGCCCGGCCATGGCCTCCAGGTAGCGGTTGCCGTCCTCGTCGATCACGTAGACCCCTTCGCCGCGGTCGAGGATCAGCGAGCCTTCGTCCTCGTTCTTGCGCGCGTTGGTGTAGGGGTGCAGGTGATAGGCGATGTCACGGCTGGCCGCCGAGTTTGGCCGGACGCTCATGGGTGTTCTCCTAAAGAAAGACTCGCGCGGCTAGGCGCGCTGCCGCAGCCTACCCCCGGCCTCCGGGAGGGCCAAGCTTTTGCCGCCAAGGAAGGCCGCATAGGCGGGCTGTGCCCACTGCATGGACAGGTGCCGCATGGAGCGGCGGCGCCTTCGGTGCTAGACAGGTTGAAAAGGCAGACCATGCACTAATGAAAACCATGCGGGAGGCAGCAGCATGACCAAGATCTGCATGGCCGGGGTGACCGGCTGGACCGGCAAGGCGATCGCCGCCGGCATCCTGGACGCCGACGACCTTACGCTGACCGGCGCCCTGGCGCGCAAGACCGTGGGCCTGGACGTGGGCGACGCCCTGGACCGGGCGCCGACGGGCGTCACCATCACCGCCGACGTGGGCGAAGCGCTGGAAGGCGCCGAAGTGCTCATCGACTACACCCATCCGGAAGCGGTGAAGGAGCACACCCGCGCGGCGATCCACCGCGGCATCTCGGTGGTGATCGGCACCTCGGGCCTCTCCGCCGCCGACTATGCGGAGATCGACAAGGAGGCCAAGGCCGCCGGGGTCGGCGTGCTGGCGGCGGGCAACTTCTCGCTGACCGCCGCCCTGGTGCAGCACTTCGCCCTCATCGCCGCCCGGCACATCGGCCACTTCGAGGTCATCGACTACGCCAAGGCGGCCAAGCCCGATGCGCCCAGCGGCACGGCGCGGGAGCTGGCCGAGCGCCTGGGCGATGTCAGGCAGCCCGAGCTCGGCTATCCGCTGGACAAGGTCGGCGGCACGCCGGAGACCCGCGGCGGCACGGTGAACGGCGTGCAGGTCCACGCGGTGCGGCTGCCCAGCTACACCGCCTCGGTGGAGGCGGTCTTCGCGGTGCCCGGCGCGCGCATGTCGCTGCGCCACGACGCCGGGGAGTTGGCCGAGCCCTACGTCGAGGGAACGCTCGCCGCCGCGCGCAGGGTGCGCGCGGTGAAGGGGCTGGTGCGCGGCCTCGATCAGCTGCTGTTCGGCTGAGTTTCTAGGAAGCCTTGAGGGCCGCCGCGGCCGCGGCGGCGTCGACGCCGATGAAGCCGCCGGACTGGCGCTCCCAGAGCTGGGCGTAGAGGCCGCCCTGGGCCAGCAGCTCGGCGTGGTTGCCCTGCTCGACGATGTGGCCCTTGTCCATCACCACCAGGCGGTCCATGGCGGCGATGGTGGACAGCCGGTGGGCGATGGCGATCACCGTCTTGCCGGCCATGAGGTGCTGCAGCTGGCTCTGGATCGCCGCTTCGACTTCCGAATCGAGCGCCGAAGTCGCTTCATCGAGCACCAGGATCGGCGCGTCCTTCAGGATCACCCGGGCGATGGCAATGCGCTGGCGCTGGCCGCCGGAGAGCTTCACGCCGCGTTCGCCGACATGGGCGTCATAGCCGCGCCGCCCCATGAGGTCGCGCAGGTCGGGGATGAAGCTGGTGGCCTCCGCCAGCTCGGCGGCGCGCAGCATCTCCTCTTCGCTGGCGTCAGGGCGGCCATAGATGATGTTGTCGCGGATCGAGCGGTGCAGCAGGGCGGTGTCCTGGGTGACCATGGCGATCTGCGCGCGCAGGCTGGCCTGGGTGACCTGCGCGATGTCCTGGCCGTCGATGAGGATGCGCCCGCTCTCCAGGTCGTAGAAGCGCAGCAGCAGGTTGACCAGCGTCGACTTGCCGGCGCCCGAGCGCCCGACGATGCCGACCTTCTCGCCGGGCCTGACGGTCAGCGACAGCTTGTCGATGACACCGCCTTCCTGGCCGTAGTGGAAGCCGATGTCCTCGAAGCGCACTTCGCCCGCGGTGACCTGCAGCGCCGGCGCGCCGCGCTTGTCGGTCACCTCATAGGGCTGGGAGATGGTCTCGATGCCGTTCTGCACCGTGCCGATGCTCTCGAAGAGGTGGGTGATGGTGCGCAGGATCCAGCCCGACATCTGCGTCAGGCGGATGATCAGGCCGATGGCCACGGCGATGGCGCCGACCGAGACGCTGGCGTTCATCCACAAGACGACGGCCAGCGCCGTGACCGCCAGGATCAGCGCCGTGTTGAGCACCGTCAGCGTTACCGTCATCACGAAGATGGCGCGCATCAGCCGGCGGAAGGCGCTGGTGTGGCGGCCGATCGTCTCGGCGACGAAGGCGTCCTCGCGCTGGGTATGGGCGAAGAGCTTCACCGACTGGATGTTGGTGTAGCTGTCGACCACGCGGCCGGTGAGCGCCGAGTTGGCCTCCGAGACCGCGGCCGACTTGCGCCGCACCGGCGGCACCATGAAGTAGATGACAGCGCCATAGGAGACGGTCCACACCAGGACCGGGATCAGCATGCGCCAGTCGATGCCGGCGAAGAGCGCCAGGGTGCCGAAGAGGTAGATGGCCAGGAACCACACGCCGTCGATGACGTTGACCACCGCTTCGCGCACCGCGTGGCCGGTCTGCATCACCTTCTGGGCGATGCGCCCGGCGAAGTCGTTCTGGAAGTAGGTGAGGCTCTGGCGCAGCACGTAGCGGTGGTTCAGCCAGCGCACCCGATTGGTCAGGCCGGGCACGATGGCCAGGTTGATCAGCCCGCGCGAGGCCAGGGTGGCGAGCGGGCGCAGCAGCAGGGCGACGAAGGCCATGCCGATCAGGGCCCAGCCGTGGTCGTCCAGGAAGCTCTCGGGCGCGCCCTCGCTGATCCAGTCGACCAGCACGCCGAGGAAGGCATAGAGCGCCAGCTCGGCGCCGGCGGCGATGCCGGAGATCACCAGGGTGATGAGCAGCAGCCAGCGGATCGGCCCCAGGAAATGCCAGAAGAAGGCCGCGGTCGACTTGGGCGGCCGCGTGACCTTGGAGGGGGCGAGGGGGTCGAAAAGGCGCTCGAAGAAGGCGTACATGCGGGTTCTGGCTGCGGCTCGCTCGGGAAAGGCTGATCGGGTGGACAGGTTATATCTGGGGGCTCGGCCGGCGCGAGGCAAACACGCGACGGCTTTCCCCAGTCCGATGATAGCAGCTAAGCTCTCCGGAAGCCGCGCAAATCGGGCAGGGCGGCTGCCCGCAGCGGCGGCGTCGCAGCGGAAATTGTCAGGAGAATCGGGGTGGAGATGCGGAAAATCGGCGGCGGAGTGGCGGTCGCGGCGGGTCTGATCCTGACAGCCTGCGCGGCGCCTGCGCCGCCCGATCCGGCCGAGGAGACCTTCCTCAACGATTTCCATTTCGTCGCCTATGGCACCGAACGCCCGGTGCTGAGCGACAAGGGCGGGGCCGGGCCGCGACGCGACCACCTGGCCAAGTGGGAGATCCCGATCCGCGCGGCCTTGGTCGGGGAGGCCGAGGCGGCCTACCGGGACGAGGCCCGGCGGCACCTGGCCGACCTCAGCGCGCTGACCGGCCTGGAGATCACCGAGACCGCCTCGGGCGAGGCGAACCTCCTCATCTTCTTCGCCGACGACCCCTTCGCCGCGGCGCGCCGCCACCGCGCGCTTTACGCCCGCCGCATATTCGACACCCGCAGCTTCGACGATCTCATCGCCCGCATGGAGCAGAGCGCCACCTGCTTCGGCCTGCTGTGGGGCGGCTGGCCCAGCGGCCGCACCATCGACTTCAGCGTGGTCTTCATCCGCACCGGCCTTGGCGCGCGCACCGTGAAGGGCTGCCTGGTGCAGGAGACCACGCAGATCCTGGGACTCATGAACGACCTGACTCCCGACGCGGACTCGGTGTTCAGCGATTCCGGAAAGCAGGTGGATCTCACGGACCAGGACCGCCTGATGATCCGCCTGCTCTACGACGCGCGCCTGAGACCCGGCATGGGCTGGGCCGAGGCCGAGCCGCTGGCCCGCGCCGCACTGCGGGAGCTGCACAACGGGGCCGCGGCGGCCGGCGGCTGATTCCCGGTTTGCAGCCCGACCGCCGCCGCATAGCATAATGCGGCGAGGGGTGGACGAAGGAACCTGCGACAGATGATCCTGTTTGAGAACTGCCGGCTGTTCGACGGCCTGGGGACGGAGCTGCGCGACGGCTGCCACGTGCTGGTCGACGGCGAGCGCATCAAGGAAGTCTCCGACAAACCGATCAAGGCAAGCGGCGCCGAGGTCTTCGATCTGAAGGGCCGCACCCTCATGCCGGGGCTCATCGACGCGCATTTCCACGCCATGGCGGCGGAGCCCGATTTCGCGAAGATGGAAGATCTGCCGCGCTCCTTCCTGCACCAGCATGCGCGCCACCTGCTGGAGGCGGCGCTGCTGCGCGGCTTCACCACGGTGCGCGACGCCGGCGGTGCCGACTATGGTCTCGCCATGGCGATCAAGGCCGGGCTCATCGAAGGGCCGCGGCTGTTCTACGCCGGGCGCGCGCTGACCCAGACCGGTGGTCACGCCGACTTCCGTTCGCTGGAGGCCGGGCACGGCGACTTCTGCTTCTGCGGACAGAGCGCGCATATCTTCGGCACCATCGCCGACGGCGTGCCGGCAGTGCGCAAGGCCGCGCGCGAGGAACTGCGCAGGGGCGCGACGCAGATCAAGATCATGGCCTCGGGCGGCGTCGCCTCACCCAGCGATCCGATCTGGAACCTGCAGTATTCGGAAGAGGAGATCCGCGCCATCGTCTGGGAGGCGGAGTCCTGGCGCACCTACGTCATGGCCCATGCCTACACGCCGGAGGCCATCACCCGCTGCGTCGCCTTCGGGGTGCGCTCCATCGAGCACGCCAACCTGATCGACGCCGAAGCCGCGGCGGCCTGCGCTGCGGCGGGGGCCTACGTGGTTCCGACCCTGGTGACCTACGAGGCGCTGGAGCGCTTCGGGCCCGAGCTGGGCCTGCCGCCGGTCAGCCTGGAAAAGCTGAAGGTGGTGCGCGAGGCCGGGGTGGGCTCGCTGGAGATCCTCAAGGCGGCCGGCGTGTCGGTCGGCTTCGGCACCGACCTGCTGGGCGCCATGCAGTCCCACCAGTCGGGAGAGTTCTCGATTCGCGCCGAAGTTCTCCCACCCGATGAGATTCTGCGTTCCGCCACCTCGGTCAACGCGGCCCTCTTGAACGCCGAAGGCGATCTCGGCGTCGTCTCGCCCGGGGCCTTCGCGGATCTACTGGTGGTCGATGGCAACCCGCTGGCGGACCTCGGCCTCCTGCAAAACCAGGGCGCGCATCTTGCAGTGATTATGAAGGGCGGACGCTTCGTCAAGCAGAGCCTCTAATACCTACAGCTTGAAGGGTTAAACGCCCGGTAATCCGCTTGTTTTCCCGAAGCGGCTCGTAATAGGCTAAGCTGGTTTCAAACAAGATCGAAGACCTTATTAGAGGTTGTAACTTAAGCGGTCAAATCAACGCACGCTCTTCATTTGCGCGCAACTTTGACGAACAGGGGGGGCAGCAATGTTTCTGCGACAAGGGTTCACTTCACGGCGCGGTTTCTTCGCTGCGACGCTGGCCGCCGGCCTCCTTGCGGCCTCCGTCCTGCCCGGCGCCACCGCGGCCGGGGCCAAGACCTTCAAATGGGCCTTCCAGGGCGACGTGCAGACCCTGGACCCGCACGGCCTCTTCGAGACCTTCACCCTGGGGTTCCAGTCCAACTTCTACGAAGGCCTGGTGACGCGCACGCCGGATCTGCAGCTGCAGCCGGCGCTGGCGACCTCCTGGGAGAACGTGGAGCCGACGGTCTGGCGCTTCACGCTGCGCCAGGGGGTGACCTTCCACAACGGCAACGCCTTCAACGCCGACGACGTGATCTTTTCCGTCGACCGCATCCGCACCGAAGGCTCCGACATGAAGGTGATCTCGGGCCTGATCAAGGAAGCGGTGAAGGTGGACGATTTCACCGTGGACCTGGTGACCGACAAGCCAAACCCGATCCTGCCGCTGCAGCTCGAGATCTTCTACATCATGGACAAGGAGTGGTCGGAGGCGAACAACACCACCGAGGCCACCAACGTCAAGGGCGACGACCAGGGCAACCACGCCAACCTGCATGAAAACGGCACCGGCCCCTACATGGTCAAGGAGCGCCAGCCGGACGTACGCTCCGTTCTGGTGCCGAACCCCAACTGGTGGGGCGACAACAAGAGCAACATCAGCGAGGCGATCTTCACCCCCATCGGCCAGGATGCGACCCGCGTGGCGGCTTTGATCTCCGGCGACGTGGACATGGCCTACCCGGTGCCGGTGCAGGACTGGAAGCGGCTGGATGATGCTGCCGGCGTCAGCCCGCTGACCGGGGCCGAAGCGCGCACCATCTTCCTCGGCTTCGACCAGGATCGCGATGAACTGCTCTATTCCAACGTGAAGGGCAAGAACCCCTTCAAGGACGTGCGCGTGCGTCGGGCCTTCTTCCAGGCCATCGATATCGAGGCGATCAAGAGCAAGATCATGCGCGGCGCCTCGACGCCCAGCAACCTGATGATCGCGCCGCAGATCAACGGCTTCAATCCGGCGCTCAACGTGCGCCTGCCCTATGACGTCGACGCGGCCAAGGGCCTGTTGTCGGAGGCCGGTTATCCCGAGGGCTTCGAGGTCACCATGGACTGCCCCAACGACCGCTACGTGAACGACGAGCGGATCTGCCAGGCGGTGGCCTCCATGCTGGCGCGCATCGGCGTTAAGGTCGACCTGCTGGCGCAGACCAAGTCAAAGTACTTCGGCAAGGTGCTGGCCCAGAACGGCTACGACACCAGCTTCTACCTGCTGGGCTGGACGCCTTCGACCTTCGACGCCCACAACGTGATCTCCTCGATCATGTCCTGCCGGGTCGACGGCAAGGGTTCCTTCAACCTGGGCGGCTACTGCAACGAGCGGGTGACCGAGCTGGCCGATCTGATCCAGGTGGAGACCGATCAGGAGAAGCGCCAGGCCCTGATCGACGAGGCCAACAAGATCCACTCCGACGAGGTGGGACACATTCCGCTGCACCAGCAGCCGCTGTCCTGGGGCGTCAGCGACGGCGTCACCGTGGCCCAGCGCCCGGACAACGTTTTTCACCTGCAGTACGTGACGGTGAAGTAGGCAAGGTGCTATGAAGAGGGCCCGGGCAGGTTGTCCGGGCCCTTTTTGATTCGGCTTTGCCGGGTAACCTGCGCCAGGGGTCAAAGTAGCAACGCATGATCGCCTTCGTCGTCCGACGGCTCCTACAATCGATTCTGGTGATGCTGGCGGTCGGCCTCATTGCCTTTTCGCTCTTCAACTACGTGGGCGATCCCATCAACAACATGGTGGGCCAGGACACGACCCTGGAGCAGCGCCAGGAACTGCGCGAGCGCCTGGGCCTTAACGATCCCTTCCCGGTGCAGTACGGACGCTTCCTGGCGAACGCGGTGCAGGGCGACTTCGGCATCTCCTACCGCCACCGCCGCCCGGTGGCCGAGCTGATCGCCGAGCGGGTGCCGGCGACCCTGGAACTGTCCTTGGTCGCGGCCCTGCTGGCGCTTTTCATCGGCGTGCCCATGGGGGTTTACACCGGCCTGCACCGGCGCGGATTCGTCTCGCAGGTCTTTCTCACCGTTTCCCTGATCGGTATCTCGCTGCCGACCTTCCTCATCGGCATCCTGCTGATCCTGATCTTCGGGGTCATGTCGCAGGACATCAACACGGCCCTCGGAATCTCCCTGGTGCCGCAGCTGCCGACCTTCGGGCGCGGCGATACGGTGCAGCTCGGCTGGTGGTCCACAGGCTTCCTCACCAAGTCGGGCCTGCTGGCCCTCATCCTGCCGTCGATCACCCTGGCGCTGTTCCAGATGACGCTGATCATGCGTCTCGTGCGCTCGGAGATGCTGGAGGTGCTGCGCACCGACTACATCAAGTTCGCCCGCGCGCGCGGCCTGACCAACCGCGCCGTCAACTTCGGCCACGCCTTGAAGAACACCTTGGTGCCGGTCATCACCATTACCGGCCTGCAGCTCGGCTCCATCATCGCCTTCGCGCTGATCACCGAGCAGGTCTTTCAGTGGCCGGGCATGGGCCTGCTGTTCATCCAGGCGATCAACGAGGTCGATATTCCGGTCATGGCCTCCTACCTCATGATGATCGGCTTCTTCTTCGTGGTCATAAACCTCATCGTCGACCTGCTGTATTTCGTGGTCGATCCGCGCCTGCGCGCCGACAGGGCCGTGGCCGCGGGGCACCAGTGAGGGAAGGGGCGGCATGAGCGGCGGCGAAGAGAAGAGCTACGTGGTGGAGGCGGGCCTGGGCGCGCGCTTCGGCGACGCGGTTCACCGCTTCTTCGACAGCGACCTCTGGCACTCCTTCACCCGCTCGCCGGTGGTGGTCGTCTCCGCCGTCATCACCGTGATCTTCGTCTTTTCGGCGCTCTTCGCGCCGCTGGTGGCGCCGCACAATCCCTTCGACCTGGCTTCCATCGACCTGCTCGACAGCTTCATTCCGCCGGTTTGGCTGGAGGGCGGCGAATCACGCTTTCTGCTCGGCACCGACGATCAGGGACGGGACATCCTCTCGACCATCATCTACGGCGCGCGCATCTCGCTGGGGGTCAGCTTCGCTTCGGTGGTCTTCGCCATGGTGCTGGGCATCTCCCTCGGCCTGTTGAGCGGCTACCTGGGCGGCACGGTGGACGCGGTCATCATGCGCCTCGCCGACGTGCAACTCACCTTCCCGGCGATCCTCATCGCGCTGCTGATCGACGGCCTGGCGCGCACCGTGCTGCCGCGCGACCTGCATGGCGAGATCTGGTTCTTCGTGCTGGTGCTGGCCATCGGCCTGTCGTTCTGGGTGCAGTACGCACGCACCGTTCGCGGCTCGGCCATGGTGGAGCGCAGCAAGGAATACGTCCAGGCGGCGCGGGTCATCGGCATCCCGCCGCTGCTCATCATGCTGCGCCACGTGCTGCCCAACGTCATGGGGCCGGTGCTGGTCATCGCCACCATCAACCTGGCCATCGCAGTGATCACCGAGGCGACGCTGTCCTTCCTGGGCGTCGGCGTGCCGCCGACCTCGCCCTCGCTGGGCACCCTGATCCGCGTCGGCCAGGACTTCCTCTTCTCCGGGGAGTGGTGGATCACCATCTTCCCCGGCGCCGCTTTGGCGATCCTGGTGCTGGCCGTCAACCTGCTGGGCGACTGGCTGCGCGACGCCCTGAACCCGAAGCTGCGGTGAGCGTCATGGCGTTACTGGAGGTCGAAAATCTGCGGATCGAGATTCCCGGGCGGCGCGGCACCCTGGTCGCCGTCGACGATATCTCTTTCAGTATCGGCGAAGGCGAGGTGCTGGGCGTGGTCGGCGAGTCCGGTGCCGGCAAGTCGCTGACCGGCGCCGCCGTCATCGGCCTGCTGGAGCCGCCCTGCCGCATCGCCGGCGGTCAGATCCTCTTCGACGGCAAGCGCATCGACAACCTGCCCTACGAGCAACTGCGGCGTATCCGCGGGCGCCACATCGGCATGGTGTTCCAGGACCCGCTGACCTCGCTCAACCCGCTCTATACCGTGGGGCGCCAGCTCACCGAGACCATCCTGACCCACACGGACCTGAGTGAGAAGGGCGCGCGCAAGCGCGCCATAGAGCTGCTGCAGGAAGTGGGCATTCCGGCCGCCGAGCGGCGCGTCGACCAGTATCCGCACGAGTTCTCCGGCGGCATGCGCCAGCGGGTGGTGATCGCGCTCGCGCTCTGCGCCAACCCGCGTCTCATCATCGCCGACGAGCCGACCACCGCGCTGGACGTGTCGATCCAGGCGCAGATCATCACGCTTCTGAAGCGCCTCTGCCGCGAGCACGGCGCTGCCGTCATGCTGGTGACCCACGACATGGGCGTGATCGCCGAGACCGCCGACCGCGTCGCCGTCATGTACGCCGGACGCATCGTCGAGATTGGCCCGGTGGCCGAGGTGGTGCTGCGCGCCAAGCATCCCTATACCGAGGGCCTCATGGGCTCGATCCCCCTGGTCGGCCACGACGTGGCGCGCCTGACGCAGATCGACGGCGCCATGCCGCGCCTCAACGCCATTCCCACCGGCTGCGCCTTCAATCCGCGCTGCCCCAAAGCCTTCGAGCGCTGCCGACGGGCGCGCCCGGAACTGGAATCGGTGGGTGCTACCGAAGCAGCCTGCTGGCTCTACGACGAAGCGCCGGAACGGAGCGGCACCGATGGCTGAGGCGCCGGCAGCGCAGACGGCGGAGGATGTCCTGGTCGAGGTCGAGGGCCTCGCCAAGCTCTTCGACGTCTCGCCACCCTTGCTGAACCGGCTGCTGCAGGGCCAGAAGCGCATCCTGCTGACGGCGGTCGACGACGTCTCCTTCAGGATTCCGCGCGGCAAGACCTTCAGCCTGGTCGGCGAGTCCGGCTGCGGCAAGTCGACCGTGGCGCGCCTGGTGGTCGGACTGCACGGCGCCACGCGCGGCCGCATCCTCTTCGAGGGCGTCGACATGGCCGGCGTCACGGAGCGCGCCGAGGCGACCGCGCTGCGCAAGCGCCTGCAGATGATCTTCCAGGACCCCTACGCCAGCCTGAACCCGCGCTGGCGGGTGGCCGACATCATCGCCGAGCCGATCCGCGCCCATAAGCTGATCGCCGGGCGCCACGCCATCGCCGCGCGGGTCGGGGAACTGCTGGAGCACGTCGGCCTTTCGGCGGCCGACGGCGAGAAGTTCCCGCACGAGTTCTCCGGCGGCCAGCGCCAGCGTATCTCGATCGCCCGGGCCCTCGCCAGCAATCCCGAGTTCCTGGTCTGCGACGAGCCGACCTCGGCGCTCGACGTCTCGGTGCAGGCGCAGATTCTGAATCTCATGAAGGCGCTGCAGCGCGAACTGGGGCTGACCTATCTTTTCATCAGCCACGACCTGGCCGTGGTCTATCACATTTCCGACTACGTCGGCGTCATGTATCTGGGCCGTTTGGTGGAGTGGGGCGAGGCCAAGGTCCTGTTCCGCCGCCCGCAGCACCCCTATACCCGCATGCTGCTGGACGCGATCCCGGACCTGGAGATGACCGGGCGCGCGCGCATCCCCGTGGCCGGCGAGGTGCCGAGCCCCATCGCGCCGCCCAGCGGCTGCCACTTCCACCCCCGCTGCCCCTTCGCCGAGGAGCGCTGCCGCCGAGAGGCGCCGCAGCCCTTGGCGACGGCGGCGGGTGAGGTATCCTGCCACGCGGTGGCCGAGGACCGCCTGCCGGAGGTGGAGCGGGCGGCCCCGCCCGCCGCGCCCGGAACCTGAACACAGCGCCTGTAGGAGAGTCACGTTCATGGCCGTCATCAACCGCATCGCCGAGTTCCACGAGGAGATCAAGGGCTGGCGCCGCGACATCCACGCCCATCCGGAGACCGCCTTCGAGGAGGTGCGCACGGCGGATTTCGTGGCCGAGAAGCTGGCCGAGTTCGGCATCGAGGTGCACCGCGGCCTCGCCACCACCGGCGTGGTCGGCGTGCTGGAAGGACAGAGCAACACCTCCGGGCGCGCCATCGGCCTGCGCGCCGACATGGATGCCCTGCACATCGAGGAGCTCAACGACTTCGACCACCGCTCCCGCCACCAGGGTAAGATGCACGCCTGCGGCCACGACGGGCACACCGCCATGCTGCTGGGCGCCGCCAAGTATCTCTCCGAGACCCGCAACTTCGACGGCCGCGTCGCCTTCATCTTCCAGCCGGCCGAGGAGAACGAGGGCGGCGGCCGGGTGATGGTGGAGGAGGGGCTGTTCGAGCAGTTCCCGGTGGAGGCCGTCTACGGCCTGCACAACATGCCCGGCATGCCGGTCGGCACGGTGTCGCTGCGCAGCGGCCCGGCCATGGCGGCTTTCGACATCTTCGAGATCACCGTGACCGGCAAGGGCACCCACGCGGCCATGCCGCAGCTCGGCATCGATCCGGTGGTGACCGGCGCGCAGATCGTCACCGCTCTGCAGACCATCGCCAGCCGCCGCACCGCGCCGCTCGATGCCGTCGTGGTCAGCGTGACTCAGTTCCATGCCGGCGATACCTGGAACGTGATCCCGGAGACCGCGGTCATCCGCGGCACCGTGCGTTCCTTCAAGAAGGCGACCCAGGACCAGATGGAGCGCGACATCGACCGCATGGCCCGCGCCATCTGCGAGTCCCAGGGCGCCAGCATGACCCTGCGCTACGAGCGGCGCTATCCGGCCCTGGTCAACAGCGAGGCCGAGACGGCCATCGCCGGTGCGGTGGCCGCCAAGGTGGTGGGTCAGGACAAGGTGGTGATGGGCGCCGAGCCGCTGATGGGCTCTGAGGACTTTGCCTATATGCTGGAGGCCAAGCCCGGCTGCTACGTCTGGCTGGGCAACGGCACCGAGGGCGGCCCCGGCGGCTGCGCCGTGCACAATCCGCGCTACGACTTCAACGACGAGATTGCCGTGGTCGGCGCCAGCTACTGGGCCACCCTGGTGGAGCAGGTCCTGTCGAAGACAACCTGAGATGCTTCTCTAAAATCCGACTCCGAGCATTGCCGGGCCTCGGGAAAAGGGTAAGCTGATGATTAGGGATCTCGGGCATTAAAGGCCGGCCGCAACGCGTTGCGGCCGCAAGGTGTTCGTTCTTCCGTCCCCTGCTGGCGATGTCGGATGAGCGAGAAAGCGCAAGACCGGAACTATACCGCCGAAGCCGCACCGCTGTCGGCCCTGTCGCACCCGGACCATATCTGGCTCTTCGAGTATTGGCGGGCGCGCAAGCCTGAGGGCGGCCTGCCCGGGCGCAACGACATCGACCCCGCCGACTTTCCCAAGCTGCTGCCTCGGGTGGCCATGATCGCGGTCGAGGCCGCGGACGGCGGCTTCCGCTACCGCTATCGCCTGGCGGGAACCGAAATCGTCTCGCGGGCCGGGCGCGATCCGACCGGCAAGACCTTCGACGAGCTCTATGAGGGCGATTACCTGAAGTCGGCCCGGGCGCTCTACGACGAGCTGCGGGTCTCGAAGGAACCGCATTTCTCTGAGCGGGTCTTTCCCATCGGCGACGGCGAGAGCTTCCTGCGCTACGACCGCCTGATCCTGCCGCTGGCCGGCGACCACCAGAAGGTGGACAAGTTCCTGCTGCTCATCGTGGTGGTGGAACAGCGCGGCAAGGTGCGCCGCGAAGGCAGCTTCGAGCGCGCCGGGCGGCCGAAACCGCGCAAGAATTGAGGCTGGCGCCGGCTTTCTCCTTGCCATCGGGCGGGCGAGGGCGCACATCGAATAGAGTTCTCCTCCGTATCACCCTTTTTCGCCCTTCATGTCCGTCCAGCCTGAGCCGACCCACGACCACCATGAGGGACCGCCGCCGCCACCGCGTTTCGGGGGCCGCGAGCCGATGTTCAACCTGCCGCCGGGAACGCTGTGGCTGACCCTGGCGATGCTCGCCTGCTTTGCCTTGCAGCACATCCTGGAGGGGCAGGCCTGGTCGCTGTTCATGTCGACGCTGGCCTTCGTTTCGACCGTTTTCTGGCCGGCGGGCAGCGAGCTGCCGAGCCTCACGGCGCTGCCGTCCCTGGTGACCTACGCCTTCCTGCATGCCGATTTCATGCACCTGGCGCTGAATCTGGGCTTCTTCCTGGCCTTCGGCAGCTTCGTGGAGCGCCACCTGGGCCTGATCCCCTACCTGCTGCTCTTCTCCCTGACCGCCGCGGGCGGCGCGCTGGCGGAGTTCTGGTTCCGCGGCGCGGAGCCGGTGGTCCTGATCGGCTCCTCCGGGGCGGTCTACGGCATGACCGGGGCGGCCATGCGCTTCATGTTCGCCAGCGGCCAGCCCGGCCAGCGCCGCCGCGCCCTGGCCTTCGTCGGGGTCTTCATGGGCCTCAACCTGCTGTTCGGCATCTCCGGGCTGGGCGATTTCCTGGCCGGAGCGCAGATCGGCTGGAAAGCCCATGCCGGCGGTTTCGTCGCCGGGGCGGTCCTCTCCTTCCTGCTGCCCGGCGGCCGCCCGCCCTCTCTGCGGCCTCCCTCCTAGGCCCCTCCCTTTGCGGTTTGACGGCGAGGGACCGCTCTTAGTACCTTCGCCCGGCAGAAACCCGGCCTGCACGAATTCCGGGCAGCCGGCCGTCAGTTCGACAAAGGGGGTACGATGAAGGGGCTTCGATGGAGCGCAGGCGCGCTCGCCGTCGCGGGTGTGGTGCTGGCGACCGCCGGCTGTGGTGGCCCGCGTGGCTATTACGAATCCGGCCCGCCCCGGGTGCCCGCCGGCGGCGCCTTCAGCATCGAGCCGGGCCAGGAGGTGGTGGTCTACGGCGTGCGCTCCAAGTACTGCGGCATGACGCCCCCGACCTTCGAGACCGCCAGCCAGGAAATGTTCAGCGGCGAGGGCTCGCAAAGCCCGGCCACGGGGCAGGTCTACGACGCCGGCATCGGCCAGCGCGTCAGCGTGCCCTGCGGCGGCACCGTGCCGGTGCGCGCCATCGGCTACCGCGCGCCCGAGGGCTTCGAGGGTGAAGTGTCCATGGTGTTCTACGGCGTCGACCAGGCGACCGTGACCGTGGCCCCGCCCCCGCCGCCGCCGGAACCCGAGCCCGAGGCGGAACCGGAAGCGGAGGCGGAGCCCGAAGCCGCGCCGGCGCCCGATGCGGCGCCTGAGGCCGAGCCCGCGCCGGAGCCCGCCAGCTAGCGCTCAGTCCTCGCTCTGCAGGGCGCGCGGGTCGAGGGCGTCCTGCAGGCCGTCGCCCAGGAAATTGAAGGCGATGACCGTGAGGAAGATCAGCACGCCCGGATAGATCGCCAGGGCCGGAGCGTCCCAGATCAGTTCCTGCGCCGAGGTCAGCATGTTGCCCCAGGAGGGCAGCGGCGGCTGGATGCCGAGGCCCAGGAAGCTCAGTACCGATTCCAGCAGGATGATGCCGCCGATCGACAGCGTCGTGGCGACGATGATCGGCGAGACGACGTTGGGCAGGATGTGCACCAGCATGATGCGCGGGGCGGAGGCGCCCAGCGCCTCGGCGGCGCGCACGAACTCCCGCGTCTTCATCGACAGGGTGGCGCCGCGCACCAGGCGCGCCACGGTGGTCCAGCCGACCAGCGCGATCAGGAAGACGATGCGGTAGAGGCTGATGCTCTCCGAGGTCACCAGGTCCTGGGGCAGGCCGATCTTGCCGAGGTCGATGGCCGCCAGGATGATCAGCAGCGGCAGGATCGGCAGGGCGATGACGCCGTCGGTGAAGCGCATCAGCAGGGCATCGAGGCGGCCGCCGTAGTAGCCGGCGGTGAGCCCCAGCAGCGTGCCGATCACCGCCGCGCAGAGCGCCGCGGCGAGCCCCACCACCAGCGAGACCTGGCCGCCGTAGAGCAGGCGCACCAGGAGGTCGCGGCCCAGCTCGTCGGTGCCCAGGGGGTTGGCGGGCGAGGGGGGTTGCTTGGCGTTGAAGAGGTCGACCAGGTTGCCGTCGACGCCCAGCAGCGCTTCCACCAGCGGCGCGGCGGCGGAGGCCAGTGCCAGCACCACCAGGAAGGCCAGGCTGGCGACGGCCAGGCGGTGGCGCAGGAAACGGCGCCAGAAGATCTGCCGCACGGTCAGCGCCGGGCCCTGGGCGTGGGCGGCTTCGGCGGCCAGCTGGCCCTGGGGTTGCGGTGCGCCCATCATTTCCCCGGGGCCGGTCATCGGTAGGTGATCCGGGGGTCGAGCCAGCTGTAGGCCAGGTCGGCCAGCAGGTTGGCCAGCAGGGTGGTCAGCGTCGCCAGCAGCAGGCCGACCAGGGCGACGTTGTAGTCGTTGCCGATGACCGCGTCGTAGATGGTCTTGCCCATGCCCAGGTAGGCGAAGATCTGCTCGGTGATCAGCGCGCCGGAGAAGAGGTTGCCCATCTGCAGCGCCAGGATGGTGACCACCGGGATCATGGCGTTGCGCAGCACGTGGCCCAGCACCACCTGGCGGCCGCTGAGGCCCTTGGCCAGGGCGGTGCGCACGTAGTCCTGGCGCAGGGCCTCCAGGGCGGCGGCGCGCATGAAGCGGATGACGCCGCCGACGGTGGCGATGGTCAGCGCGATCACCGGCAGCGCCAGGTAGCGCAGGTCGGCCCAGAAGTCGCGGCCGTCGCCCATGCCGCCGGCCGGCAGCCAGCCGAGGGTGACGGCGAAAAGAATGATCAGCAGGATGGCGAGCCAGAAGGGCGGCACCGAGATGCCGGCGAAGGCCAGCAGGTTGATGGCGTGGTCGACCGGGCTCTGCGGCCGCGTGGCGGCGTAGATGCCCGCCGGCAGGGCGATGGCCAGGGCCAGCAGGAAGCTGAG
>JBNKHC010000167.1:0-10021 GCA_050290145.1 Kiloniellaceae bacterium
CTGGATAAGGGCGCTGGCGTGGGTCGTGATCGTTTTCGCGCTGCTCAACCCCGCTGCCCTGCTGGAAGAACGTGAAGCCCTCAAAAGCGTGGTGGCAATCGTATCCGATCTGAGCGGAAGCCAGAAACTGGACGGCCGCGCGGAGATGACCGAGAAAATCCGGGCGGCGCTGAGCACCCGGATCGGCCGGCTCGAGCAGTTCGAATTGCGACAGGTGGAGGCCACCGACCAGATTTCGTCTTCGACGGACGTCTCGACTGCGCTGTTCCGCGCCTTGCGCTCGGCTTTCCAGGACGTGCCGCCGGAACGTATCGCTGGCGCCGTAATGATCACGGACGGGCAGGTGCATGACATTCCCGAAGACATGTCGGCACTGGGGATCGATGCTCCGATACATGCCCTGATCACCGGCAGGGCCGACGAACGCGACCGGCGGATGATGATCGAATCCGCTCCCCGCTTCGGCGTCGTGGGCGAAACCTTCGAGATCGATTTCCGCGTCGTGCAAAGCGGGTACGGCAATGCCAATTCTCCGCTGGAGGTATCGATCTATGCCGACGGGAAACTGCTGACAGTCGAACGGGTCTTGCCGAACGAGCGCAACATTTTCGTTTCCGAGGTTCCGCACGGCGGCAAGAACATCATTGAACTGAAGGTCGAGGCCGACCGCGACGAAATCACCGACATCAACAACCGCGCCTTCGTCACGTTGAACGGAATTCGCGAGAATCTGAGGGTGCTGCTGGTCTCGGGCGAACCGCATGCCGGCGAACGCACATGGCGTAATTTGCTCAAATCCGATCCCTCTGTCGATCTCGTGCATTTCACCATTTTGAGGCCGCCGGAAAAACAGGACGGCACGCCGATCAACCAGCTGTCACTGATCGCCTTTCCTACCCGCGAACTGTTCATCCAGAAAATTGACGAGTTCGACCTGATCATCTTCGATCGCTACCGGCGGCGCGGCGTGCTGCCCTCCATCTACCTGGAGAACGTGGCCAACTACGTGGAAAAGGGCGGCGCCCTGCTGGAGGCCGTCGGCCCGACCTTCGCCACGCCGCTGTCGCTCTACCGCACGCCGCTGGGCCGGGTGCTGCCGGCCGAACCCACCGGGCAGATCTACGAGGTCGGCTTCCATCCGCAGGTCACCGACCTGGGCAGCCGCCACCCGGTGACCGCCGGGCTGGACGGCGCCGCGGGGCCGGGTGAGACCCCGGGCTGGGGCCGCTGGTTCCGCCAGATCGAGGGCGATTCGATCCGCGGCGACATCCTGATGCAGGGCATCCAGAACAGCCCGCTGCTGATCCTCGACCGCTTCGGCGAGGGCCGGGTGGCGCAGATGATGAGCGACCACATGTGGCTGTGGTCGCGCGGCTTCGAGGGCGGCGGCCCCCAGGCCGAGCTGCTGCGCCGCATCTCCCACTGGCTGATGAAGGAACCGGACCTGGAGGAGGAGGACCTGCGCGCGCAGGTGCGCGGCGGCCAGCTGCAGATCATCCGGCGTTCGCTGTCCATCGAGCAGCCGCAGGTCGCGGTCACCCTGCCCTCCGGCGAGACCCGCTCCCTCACCCTCTCCCCCGAGGGCGCCGGGCGCAGCTCGGCGACCCTGGCCGCCGAGGAGAACGGGCTCTACCACATCACCGACGGGCGGCTGACCGCCCTGGCCGCCGCCGGACCGCTGAACCCCCTGGAGCTGCGCGATCCGCGCTCCAGCGGCGCCCTGGTCGAACCCCTGGCCGAGGAGAGCGGCGGCACCGTCTGGCGCCTGGCGGGCGACGAGCTGCCGGCCCTGCGCAAGGTCGCCGCCGACCGCGACCGCCACGGCCGTGGCTGGATCGGCCTGAAGCGCGGCGGCGGCTATGTGGTGACCGGCGTCCTGCAGATCCCCGTGCTGCCGGCTCTCCTGGTGCTTTGCCTCAGCCTCGCGGCTGCGGTATTAGCTTGGCAGAGGGAAGGGCATTAGGGGCCGGGGGACCGAATCCGATCAACATGCATCGCCAGAAGCAAAGGGCTCCGCTGACGAGCCCGATCATGCTGCTCGTCTTCGTGGTGATCTGCCTGGCCGCCGGACGGCTGGGCGCGGCGCTGACCGAGCCGGCCCTGGAAGGCTGGTACCGCGGCCTTGCCAAGCCCGACTGGACGCCGCCGGACGTGGTCTTTCCGGTCGCCTGGTCGATCCTCTACGTGACCATGGGCATCGCCGCCTGGCTGGTGTGGAAGACGGCCGAGCGCGGCGAGCTGAAGCTGCCGCTGACCCTCTTCTTCGGCCAGCTCGTGATCAACGTGCTGTGGTCCTTCAGCTTCTTCGGCCAGCGCAGCCCCTTCCTGGGGCTGATCTGCCTGGGCGCCCTAGTGCTGGCGGTGATCCTCACCACCGTCGCCTTCACGCGGGTCTCCCGCGCCGCAGGCTGGCTGTTCCTGCCCTACCTGCTGTGGCTCGGCTACGCCGGGGCGCTGAACTTCGCCATCTGGAAGATGAACGCGTGACCTCACCTTGAGGAACCGCTACCGGGCGCCGTACCTGTGACGTTGGTTCGGTCCTGCGCACGAGCGCTGCCACTCACTCGACGGTCATCCTCGCACTTGTTGCGAGGATCCATGGCAAAGGCTGGGCACCATGCCACGCCCATGGACCCTCGGGACAAGCCCGAGGGTGACAGCAAGAGTAGAAGGAACCCTCCGTGCTCCCATGGCTGGGAATGTGTCAAATCAGCGGTCGGGAGAAGGACGCAGGCCTACTCAGGCGACGGAGCGGCGAACCCGCCTCCGGCGTGCGGGTTTCTCGACCTTCGGAGTTTCCTCCGGCGCCTGCCAGCGGCCGATGACGCCGTAGACCTCCTCCAGGGCGCCGGGAACCAGCGCCTTCACCTGGAAGCGTTCCGGCTCCACCGGGCCGGGCAGGGAAAGCCCCTGCGCCGAGGCCGAGATGAAGCCGAAGGGGCGGTAGTAGTTGGGATCGCCCACCACCACGCAGATGCGGTGCCCGGCCTTCTCGGCCGCCGCCAGGCTGTGGCGCAGCAGCGCCTTGCCGATGCCCTGGCCCTGCAGGGCCGGCTCCACCGCCAGGGGGCCCAGCAGGATCGCCGGGGTGCCGGCGATGTCGATGGGCCAGTAGCGGATCGAGCCCAGCAGGCCGCCATCCTCGGCGACCGCGGAGAAGCAGAGGCCGGCCACGGGCTCGACGCCCTCGCGCAGCCGATAGACGGTCTTGCGGGTGCGGTC
Organism: Kiloniellaceae bacterium; assembly: GCA_050290145.1. GTDB lineage: Bacteria > Pseudomonadota > Alphaproteobacteria > Kiloniellales > Kiloniellaceae > Pelagibius. The sequence goes on from JBNKHC010000167.1 coordinate 3,223, forward strand.
GAAGCCGAAGGTCCGGTCGAGCAGGGGAGTATTGAGGGCGGCATCGTCGGGCCGCTCGGGCACGATGGCGAAGGTCATGATCTTGCTTCCAGAAGGGCCGCGAAAGAAGGCGGCACGGATTGACGGCAGGCCGAAGGGCGCGCGGGTGGCGCGGGGGTCAGCGTCGTCGTCGCAGGCGGGCCTGCGGGCTCTGGAAGAGGTCGATCATGGAATCTCTTTACCAGCCGGTTCATTAACCAGAGGTGAATAACACAGTTCGCGCCAAGGGGATAGCTTCCTCTGCCGGCACTACTCAGCCGCCCCGGATCCCCGCCGGCGGCGCCACCAGGGCCTCCAGGCCTTCGTCCCAGTAGGGTTCGGGCCCGAAGAATTCCACCAGGAAATCGATGAAGACCCGCACCTTGACCGAGAGGTTGCGGCTGTGCGGGTAGACCGCGTGGATACCCTGCTCGGGCACCGGAAAGCCCGGCAGCAGCGCCTCCAGGCTGCCGTCGCGCAGGTGACCGCCGACGATGAAAGTCGGCAGGCGGGCGATGCCGAGGCCGCCCAGGGCCGCGCCGCAGAGGGCGTCGCCGTTGTTGGCCAGGAGCGGCCCGTCGACCTTCACCTTCTGCAGTCCGCCGGGCCCGTGCAGGGCCCATTCGCGCGGCTGGGCATTGTGGGTGTAGAGCAGGCAGTCGTGGCCGCGCAGGTCTTCCGGCTTTTCGGGGCGGCCGCGGCGCGCCAGATAGCCGGGGCTGGCGCAGATCACCGTGTGGGCCGGCGCCACGCGGCGCGCGACCAGGCTGGAATCGCGCAGATCCCCGATGCGCAGCGCCAGGTCGTAGCCCTCCTCCACCAGGTCGACGAAGCGGTCATTCATCGCCATGTCGATGGTGATCTGCGGGAAGCGGGCATGGAACTCGGGGATGGCGCAGGCCAGGTGCAGGAAGCCGAAGGACATGGGCGCGTTCAGCTTCAGGAGGCCGCGCGGCGCGGCGGAGAGGTTGCTGACGGCGCGCTCCGCCGCCTCGGCCTCGTCCAGCACCCGGCGGCAGGCCGCGTAGAAGGTCGTCCCCGCCTCGGTGAGCGAGAGGCGCCGGGTGGTGCGGTTCAGGAGGCGCACCCCCAGGCCGTCCTCCAGCCGGGCGACCTGCTTGGAAACGGCGGACTTGCTGACCCCCAGCGTACGGGCCGCGGCGGAGAAGCCCTCGGCCTCCACCACCTCGGCGAAGATTTCCATGGCGTCCAGGCGGATCATCTACCGTTTCCTATAAGAAACAATATTGTTCTTTTTTAGCCTATTAACTCCCGAATGAGAACACCCTACTTCCTAGGCGTGGACGCACGGCGGGGAAACCCCGCGACGGCCGCAAAGAGCCAAGCCGCCTGAAACCCGAGCCGAGTGAGGAAGATCCAGCCATGACCAAAGTTCTCGTTCTCTACTACTCCAGCTACGGCCACATCGAGACGATGGCCAAGGCCGTCGCCGAGGGCGCCAAGGGCGTCGAGGGCGTCGAAGTCAGCGTGAAACGCGTGCCCGAGCTGATGCCCGAGGAAGTCGCCAAGAACGCCGGCGTGAAGCTGGACCAGGCCGCCCCCGTGGCGAGCCCGGCGGAGCTGGCCGACTACGACGCGATCATCTTCGGCACGCCGACGCGCTTCGGCAACATGGCCTCGCAGATGCGCAACTTCCTGGACCAGACCGGCGGCCTCTGGGCCAAGGGCGCGCTCGTCGGCAAGGTCGGCAGCGTCTTCGCCTCCACCGGTACCCAGCACGGCGGACAGGAGACCACGATCACCTCCTTCCACACCACGCTGTTCCACCACGGCATGGTCGTGGTCGGCGTGCCCTACTCCTGCCAGGGCCTGACCAGGATGGACGAGATCACCGGCGGCACGCCCTACGGCGCAACCACCCTGGCCGGCGGCGACGGCAGCCGTCAGCCCAGCGCCAACGAGCTGGAGATCGCCCGCTTCCAGGGCCAGCACGTCGCCGAGGTCGCCGCAAAGCTGGTGGCGGCGGAGAAGGTGCCCGCCTAGTCTGGAAACGGTCCGGGCCAGGACGCCGGCTCACGGTAGGCGAAGAAGGAGACCTGCGATGATCGACATCACACCTTTCGAGGCGCTGGGACGTTTCGACAACGACTGGCTGTCGGCGCGCTACCACTTCAGCTTCGCCTACTATCACAACCCGCAGCGCATGGGCGTCGGCCACTTGCGCGTATGGAACGACGACACCATCCGCCCGGGCACCGGCTTCGACCTGCACGGCCACCGGGACATGGAGATCATCACCTACGTGCGCAAAGGCGCCATCACCCACCAGGACCACCTGGGCAACGTGGGGCGCACCGAAGCCGGCGACGTGCAGGTCATGTCGGCGGGCACGGGCATCATGCACGCCGAGTACAACAAGGAAGACGAGCCGACGCAGATCTTCCAGATCTGGATCGAGCCGGCGGTGCACGGCGTCGCCCCGCGCTGGGAGACCCGCAGCTTCCCCAAGGCGGGACGCGAGGGCGCTCTGGTGCCGCTCGCCTCCGGGCGCAAGGGGCACGATGAGGCCCTGCCGATCTATCAGGACGCCGCCATCCTGGCCGCCACCCTGAAGGCCGGGCAGAGCGTGACCCACAAGCTGGAGCCCGGGCGCAAGGGCTACCTTGTCCCCGCCACCGGCCGTCTGAAGGTCAACGGCGAGACGGTGGACGCGCGCGCCGGCGTGGTGCTGGAGGACGTCGAGGAAGTTGCCATCACCGCCGAGGAGGATTCGGAGATCCTGCTCGCCGACGTCTGATCCGGCTTGCGTCCGAGACAGAGATCAAAGACGAGAGGAGAGAATTCATGGGACTGCTGATCGACGGCGTCTGGCACGACAAGTGGTACGACACCAAGAAGACCGGCGGCCGCTTCCAGCGCCAGGACAGCGCCTTCCGCAACTGGGTGACCGCCGACGGCAGCGCGGGGCCCAATGTCGAGGGGGGCGGCGAGGCGGGTTTCAAGGCCGAGGCCGGGCGCTACCACCTCTACGTCTCCCTCGCCTGCCCCTGGGCGCACCGCACGCTGATCTTCCGCAAGCTGAAGGGGCTGGAAGAGATCATCCCGGTCTCCGTCGTCAACTGGCACATGGGCGCGGACGGCTGGACCTTCGCCGAAGGCCGCGGCGTCGTGCCCGACAGCGTGAGCGGCGCCGATAAGCTCTACGAGGTCTACCTGAAGGCCAGGCCGGACTATACCGGGCGCGTGACCGTGCCGGTGCTGTGGGACAAGCAGCGCGGCACCATCGTCAGCAACGAGTCGGCGGAGATCATCCGCATGTTCAACAGCGCCTTCGACGGCCTGACCGGCTCCAGCCTCGACTTCTATCCGGAAGAGCTGCGCGGCGACATCGACGCCGTCAACGAGACCGTCTACCACAAGGTCAACAACGGCGTTTACAAGGCCGGCTTCGCCACGTCACAGGAAGCCTACGAAGAAGCCTTCGACGCGCTCTTCGAGACCCTGGACGCCCTGGAGCAGCGCCTGCTGCGCCAGCGCTACCTGGCCGGCGAACGCCTGACCGAGGCGGACTGGCGTCTCTTCACCACGCTGGTGCGTTTCGATGCGGTCTACCACGGCCACTTCAAGTGCAACCTCAGGCGCCTGGTCGACTATCCCAACCTCTGGGACTACACCCGCGAGCTCTACCAGATGCCCGGCGTGGCGGAGACCGTGGACCTCTTCCACATCAAGCACCACTACTACGGCAGCCACCGCACGGTGAACCCCAGCGGCATCGTCCCCAAGGGCCCCGCCCTCGACTTCGAGCTGCCGCACAGCCGCGACGCCCTGAAGGCGGCCTAGAGCACCTTCCCCCTCCCCGCCCCCAAGGGGGCAAGCGATTACTGCAGAAGGGGAAAATCGCCTCCGGCGTTGAAGACCAGGCTTCTGGTTTCCGAATTGCAGCCTGGAGGAGGCGTTCCCACCTCCGGGACCAGGGCCATCGGTTCGACCACAACCGCCACCTGATGGCCGTCTCGCCGGCCGTGCTGTATAGTGGACGCCTGCAACGCGGTTTGTGACAGGGCATTCGAGGCGTTCGAAGCCGAGCTTGCGTGAGCCTGTTTATGCAGCGAACAGAGCGGAGAAGCTCAGGGTCGGGCACGGGGTGGCATGACACAAGACCGGAAACGACCTTCGAAAAAAGACACTGCCGATCCTGCGTCCAAGCAGAAGAATGCGCTGACGCGGGCAAAGAGAGAACTGCAGGAGGCCTTGGACCGGCAGACCGCGACAAACGAGATTCTGCACATCATCAGCAGTTCCCCGAGCGACACCCAACCGGTATTCGAAGCGATCGTACGAAGCGGATCGAGACTGTTTCCCGGCTCGGCCATCAGCGTGGCACTCCCGATGGGTGACAGGGTCGACGCGGTTGCGGTCGCCGATGAAGATCCCGACCGCGCCGAAGCCTGGCGCCGGCGTTTTCCCTTCCCGCTGTCCCGCGACTATATGCACGGCGTCGTCATATTGGAGGGACGCGAACTTGACATCCCGGATGTGGCGAAGGCCCCGAGCCGAGACACCACCGGCGCAAAGAATTTCCTCGCCAGCGGCTACCGAGCGGTGACGTTGATGCCGATGCTGCGTGACGGCAAAGCAATCGGTGTGCTCGGCATCGTGCGGCTCGCTCCGGGTCCGCTGTCCGACGCACAGCTCGCCGTCTTGCGCGCCTTCGCGGCTCAGGCCGTCATCGCGATCGAAAACACGCGGCTGATGAACGAGTTCCGGCAGACAAACACGGTTCTGGAGAATGTTTCACACCAGCTGGCAAAGTACATCTCGCCGCAGCTTTACCAATCGATCATCAGCGGCGAACAGGATGTGACGATCGAGTCCAAACGAAAGAAGCTGACGATCTTCTTCTCCGACATCGTCAGCTTCACCGAGATTACCGATCAGATGGAATCCGAGGAGCTGACGGCGCTGCTGAACGAGTACCTGACGGAGATGTCCCATATCGCCGAGGAATACGGCGCCAACTTCGACAAGTTCATCGGCGATGCGATCATGTGCTATTTCGGGGATCCCGAAAGCAAGGGTGTGAAAGAGGACGCCGAGGCCTGTGTCCGCATGGCGCTGGCGATGCAGAAGCGGCTGCGGGAGCTGCAGTCAGGCTGGCGGAACAGGGGTGTGATCGACCGTCCTTTCGAGGCGCGCATGGGCATCAACACCGGCTACTGCACGGTCGGGAACTTCGGCAGCCTGGATCGCATGGACTACACCATCATCGGGCAGGAGGTGAACCTCGCCGCCAGGCTGGAGTCCCATGCGGACGCCGGTGGAATCCTGATAGCGGCAGAGACCCATTCCCTGGTCAAGGACTGGCTGCTTGCCGAGGAGCAGGATCCAATCATGATGAAGGGGTTTTCTCAACCGGCAAGAACCTACCGCGTTCGCGGCACCTACGAAGAGCTCGCGAAAGACGAAAACTCTTTTCACCACGAAGACGAAGGTGTTGTCATTTCCATAAAGGGAAGCCGCGCCGACAGGCAGAAGACGAAGAAAGCACTCGAAAGAGCTTTGGCGCAGCTCAATCGATAATGTGCCGCAGAGTGAACCATGTAGACTCCAGCTCTTTGCAGAGTTTCGATGACGAGCCTAAGTGAAGCTGGGTGGTGGGCACCCCTCAGAGATCGAATTCGGCGGTCAGCGGGGCGTGGTTGGAGCGCGGGTCGTCCTCGGCCATGAGCGTCTCGTCGGGCAGGGCGTCGTTGTCGGCCTCGACGCCGGTACAGGCCGCGGCCAGGGCCGGCGAGCAGAGGATATGGTCGAACATGCGGCGGTGGCCGCCGTGGTTCACGGTGAAGCGCCGCGCCTCCGGCAGGCGCAGCTCCAGGGGCTCCAGCACACGGCCGGCGAGCTCCGGATTGCCGCTGTCTTCCAGCGTCGCCTGCAGGATGCGCGAGGGGGTTTCCTCCTCCCCCGCGTTGAGGTCGCCGCAGACGGCGATCAGCGCCTGCGGATCGGCATCGAAGATCCGCTCCACCAGCAGGCGCGCCTCCAGGGCCTGGCCGCTGCGCTTCACAGTGGCGGTGAAGTAGCCCTCCGCCCAGCCGGCGAGCGAGGCCCAGCGCTGCGCCGAAAGCTTCTGGCCGGGAATGGGCGCGGCCAGGGGGCTGCGCAGGTGCAGGTTGATGACGTGCAGGTCGCGGCCGCTTTCGGTTTCGTAGACCGCGTGCAGCAAGGGCCGGTCCCACTCAAGGGCCATGTCCCGCGCCGTCTCCGGCTCGGCGGTCACCGAGCGGTAGCCCGGCGGCGGCACCAGGCGGTGGCGCAGCGCTTCGCTGCGGTGCGCCGGGCGCCGGCCGAGGATCACCAGGTTGTGCACGTCGGAGGCCCCATGGTTTGCCGTGTTGGCCGGGGCGGCGACCAGGTCGTAGTCGTCGTAGGCGGTCTCGGCCAGCAGCCGCGTCAGCGCCGTCAGCTCCCGCGCCTTTTGCCCGGTGACGTGCTGGCCATTGACCTCCTGCAAACAAAGGATGTCCGCCCGCAAAGCCTCCAGTTGCGGGCGCAGCACCGCGGCGCGCCGCTCGAAGGCCGCCTCGTCGCCCGGCGCGAGGTCCAGGTTCTCCAGGTTGAAAGTGGCAATACGCATGATGCTTCCCGGCAATCCCTTGTTTTCTGCCAGCTTAGCCGACGGTCGCTCGCACCCGAATGACCTGGCGCAAGATGCCCGGTCCCCGGTTAACGGTATCAGGGCCTGAAACGGTTTTGCGCCGCGCCGTCCTCGCTCTAGACTGTGTAGCCAATAACAAGCCTCTCAGGGGAAGTGTTCTTG
>JBNKHC010000168.1:0-8326 GCA_050290145.1 Kiloniellaceae bacterium
CATCTTCGGCGCCATGCTGGTCGCCAACCTGGGTTTCCTCGCCATCGGCCTGGTCGGCGCCAAGTTCTTCTCGCTCGTCACCTTCGTGCCGAACCGCCTGCTGTGGCCGGCGGTCTTCGTCTTCTCGATGATCGGCTCCTACGCCTACGGCGCCTCCCTGTTCGACGTCTGGGTGATGCTGATTTCCGGTATCGTCGGCTTCCTCATGATGCGCCACGGCTTCTCGCCGGCCCCGCTGGTGATGGGGCTGATCCTCGGCAAGCTGGTGGAGGAGACCTTCTCCCAGTCGATGATCATCTACGACAACGACTTCTTCCGCCTCTTTGAGAGCCCCATCGTGCTGCTGTTCTTCGCGCTGACCCTGCTCAGCCTCTCCTCGCCGCTCTGGGCCCTGTTCCGTGACCGGCGCCGCTCGGCCAAAGAGGCGACCTGAGGGTCGAGGATGAACTCGGGAGACGCATACAGGGTGGCGATCGTCACCGGCGCGGCGCGCAACATCGGCCGCGCAGCGGCGCTGGCGCTGGCGCGCCAGGGTTTCGCCGTTCTGGTGCACAGCGGCTCCGACCTGGAGGGCGCCGAGGAGACGGCGCAGCAGGTCGAGCAGGAAGGCCGCCCGGCTGTAACTCTGCTCGGCGACCTCACCGAGGAGGCGATGGCCGCGCGGCTGGTCGAGGCGGCCGGCGCGTTGGGCCAGCCGGCTGTCCTGGTGAACAATGCGGCGTTGCGCCGGGCTGTGCCCTTCGAGGAGATGGACCTGGCGGAGTGGCGCGAAGTCCTGGCAATCAACCTGGATGCCGCCTTCCTCTGCAGCCGCGCCATGATCACGCCAATGCTGGACGCGGGCTGGGGACGGATCATCAACATCGGCGGCATGTCCGGCCACATGGGGGCGGCGAAACGGGCCCATGTGGTGACCTCCAAGGCCGCCCTGGTCGGCCTGTCCAAGGCGCTGGCAATCGAATACGCCGGGCGCGGGGTCACGGCCAACTGCGTCGTTCCCGGCGAGATCGAGACCCGGCGCGGCGCCTCGGCGGGGGCGCGCGGCCAGCATCCGGGCAAGGCCCTGCCGCCGGTCGGCCGGCGCGGCACGCCGCAGGAGGTCGCCGCCGTCATCGCCCTGCTCTGCGGGCCCGAATCGGACTACCTGACCGGCCAGACTTTCCACGTCAACGGCGGGACCTATCTGCCATGAGCGAGGCCGGCATCCTGAGGCAGGAAGAGGCGGCGCTGGCCGAGGTCATCGCGGGCTGGGCCGACGGGCTCTCGGCGCAGGCAATCCCGCCGGCGGTGCGCGAGGCGCTGACCCGCACCCTGATGGACTCGCTGGGCCTCATGGTCGCGGCGCGGCGCGAGTCCTACATCGAGTCCATCGTGCAGGCCGCCGACGGCGAAGGGCCCTGCAGCATCGTCGGCCGCGCCGGCGGTTTCGACGTGATGACGGCGGCCCTGGCCAACGGCACCGCCGTTCACGGCGAGGACTACGACGACACCTTCGAGGGTACGCCGGTCCATGTCGGCGCGGTCATGGTGCCGGCCATCCTGGCGGCCGGCGAGCAGCGCAACCTTTCGGGCGAGGACCTGCTGCGCGGGCTCGCCGTTGGCGCGGAGCTGATCTGCCGGCTCGCCCTGGTCGCGCCCACGGCCATGCACCGCCAGGGCTTCCATCCCACCGCGGTCTGCGGCGCCTTCGGCGCGGCGGCGGGGGTGGCGACCGCCCTGCGCCTGCCGCCGGCGCAGATCGCCTCGGCGCTGGGCATCGTCGGCTCCATGGCCTCGGGCATCATCGAGTACCTGGCCGAAGGCACCTGGACCAAGCGCCTGCATCCCGGCTGGGCGGCCGGCGCCGGCTGGCGCGCGGCGCGGCTGGCGGAAAGCGGCTTCGTCGGGCCGCGCACCGTTTTCGAGGGCGAGCACGGCGCCTTCCATGCCTTCGCCGTTCCCGGCATTGCACGCGACTTCTCGCACCTGGCCGAGGGCTGGGGCAGCCGCTGGGAGGTCGCGAACCTGGCGTTCAAGCCCTATGCCTGCGGGACCATGGCGCAGCCCTTCATCGACTGCGCCCTCAAGCTGCGCGGTGAGGTTCCCCAGCTTTCCGAGATCACTGGCATCGTCGCCAAGGTCGGCGAGGGAACGGTGCACCGCCTGTGGGAGCCGCGCGCGGAAAAGGCCCGTCCCTCGACGCCCTATGGCGCCAAGTTCTCGGTGCCCTACTGCGTCGCGGTGGCGCTGCACGACGGCGGCGCGGGCCTGGAGCAGTTCACCGAGGCGCGCATCGCGGACCCGGCGGTGCTCGCCCAGGCGGCCAAGGTGTCCTATGAGATCGACCCGGAGAACGAATATCCCCGGAACTACACCGGCGACCTGATCGTGACGCTCAAGGACGGCCGGCGGCTGGAGGCGAACCAGCCCTGCCTGCGCGGCGGCCGCGGCGCGCCGCTGGAGGAGGCCGAGCTGTGGCGGAAGTTCCGCGACAACGTGCGCTTCGGCGGCTGGAGCGACGACCAGGCCGAGGCGCTGGCCGCCTTCGCCCGCACCGCCTTCACCGCCGCGGGCGCCGGCGGCCTGCAGCAGGTCGCGCGGCAGAGCTAGAACCGCGAGCGAGGAGACAGGTATGACCCATGTTCCGGCCTCTGAAGCCCTCTCGCACATCCGCGTGCTGGACGTGACGCGGGTGCGCTCGGGCCCGACGGCGGCCCGCCAGCTCGCCGACTGGGGGGCGGATGTCATCAAGATCGAGCCGCCGGAAAGCCTGGAGCCCGACGGGGCGCTGGGCGCCGGCCGCAACACGCCCGACTTCCAGAACCTGCAGCGCAACAAGCGCAGCCTGACCCTCAATCTGAAGGACCCTGAGGGCCTGGCGATCTTCTACAAGCTGGTCGAGAAGGCTGACGTGGTGATCGAGAACTTCCGTCCCGACGTGAAGGAGCGCCTGAAGATCGACTATCCGGCGCTGAAGGCGATCAACCCGCGCATCGTCCTGGCCAGCATTTCCGGCTTCGGCCAGGACGGCCCCTATGCCAAGCGTCCGGGCTTCGACCAGATCGCCCAGGGCATGGGCGGCTTGATGTCGATCACCGGGGAGCCGGGGCGCGGACCCTACCGCGTCGGTATTCCGCTGGCCGACCTGACGGCGGGGCTGTTCTGCGCCCACGGCATCCTGGTCGCCCTGATCAGCCGCGAGAAGTCGGGCGAGGGCCAGTGGCTGCACACCTCGCTGCTGCAGTCGCAGATCTTCATGCTGGATTTCCAGGCCGCCCGCTGGCTGACCAAGGGCGAGGTGCCGGACCAGGCCGGCAACAACCATCCCACCAGCGTGCCCACCGGCGTCTTCAAGACCGTGGACGGCGCCGTCAACATCGCGGTGGCCGGCGAGACCATCTGGCAACGCTTCGCCAAGGCGGTCGGCAGGCCCGAATGGATTGACAGCGACGACTACAAGGACAACGCCGCGCGCCTGGCGCGCCGCGACGAGCTGAACGGGAAGATCGAGGAAATCACCAGCACCTGGAAGAGCAACGACCTGGTGACCATGCTGCTGGACAAGGGCGTGCCCTGTGGCGAGATCAACCGCATCGACGAGGTCTTCGAGGACCCGCAGGTCCAGCACCTGGGCATCGCCCAGGAGGCCGAGACCCTGCCCTTCGGCAAGACACGCCTGCTGGGTCAGCCGGTCGTCCTGACCGGCACGCCCAGCCGCATCGTGCAGCACCCGCCGGAGCGCGGCGAGAACACCCAGGAGATCCTTGCGGAGATCGGCTATGACGGCGAGCGTGTCAGCGACCTGCGGCAGCGCCAGGTCATCTAGCCGCCGAAATGGAGAGCAAAGTTATGGCGAGTGAGGCAGCGACGGATCAGCAGAGCGACAAGATGCTCGGCCGCAGGGACGGCGCGATCGGTCACCTGATCTTCAACAATCCGGAAAAGCACAACGCGGTCTCCCTGGAGATGTGGGACGCGGCGGACCGCATCCTCGACGACTTCGCCGCCGACGGCGGGGTCCGCGTCGTGGTGCTCTCGGGCGCGGGCGGCAAGTCCTTCGTCTCCGGCGCCGATATCTCGAAGTTCGAGAAGGAGCGCGGCTCCGAGGAAGCCGTGCATCACTACAACGAGCGCGTCAAGAGCGTCTACGAGCGGATTGAGCTCTTCGCCAAGCCGACCATCGCCATGGTCAACGGCTACTGCCTGGGCGGCGGCCTGAACCTCGCCGCCGCCTGCGACCTGCGTTTCTGTTCGGCCAAGTCGAAGTTCGGCATGCCGGCGGCGCGCCTGGCGCTGGGCTATCCCTATCCGGCGATCCGCCGCCTGATCAACGCCGTCGGCCCCGCGGCCGCCAAGTACCTGATGTTCTCGGCCGAGCGCATCGACGCCGAGGAGGCCTTCCGCCTCGGCCTGGTGCAGAAGGTGCTGCCGGAGGAGGAGCTGGAAAGCTTCGTCACCGGCTTCGCCGGGCGCATCGCCGGCAACGCGCCGCTGACGGTCAAGGCCATGAAGGCGATCACCAACGAAGTCCTGAAGGATCCCGAGGACACCGACCTCGCGCTCTGCGACCGCCTGGTGGCCGAATGCTTTGCCAGCGAGGACTACAAGGAAGGCCGCCGCGCCTTCATGGAAAAGCGCGACCCGGACTTCAAGGGGCGCTAGGCGCCGCGGGTCTGGCGCCCGGCGGTGTCCCGCGCCCCGGTGATCTCCTGGGCGCGTTCGGCCTCCATGGCCGCCAGCAGGCGGTGCTTGGCGGCCAGCACGTGGCTCTTCATTGAAACCCCCGCGGCGATGGGGTCGCGCGAGGCGATGGCCTCGACGATCTGCCGGTGCTCCTCGTTGGAGATCCGCATGGAACCGGATTGCAGCAGGCCCTTGCGCCGGAAGAGGTGCAGCTCCTTGATCAGGCTCTTGTAGAGACGCTCCAGGCGCCGGTTGTTGGCATAGGCCAGCAGCGCGTTGTGGAATTCCAGGTTCGTCGGGTAGTAGCTCTCCAGGTCGCGCTCGGCCGCGGCTCGGTCCATCTTGTCGACCAGGTCGAAGAGCGAGGCGATCTGGGCGTCGCTGGCCTGGTCGGCGATCAGCCGGCCCATGAGCTCGTCGAGGGCGGAGCGCACGTCATAGACCTCCAGCGCCTCGCGCAGGTCGAGCTCGCGCACGAAAACGCCGCGGTTGGGGATGGCGACCAGCAGGCCTTCCTGGGCCAGGGCCCGGCAGGCTTCGCGCAGGGGGCCCCGGCTGGTGCCGAACTTCTCGGACAGGGCGATCTCGTTCACCCTGTCGCCGCCGCGCAACTCGCCGTTCATGATCATGTTCTCGATCGCCGCCTGTACGCGGGTGGTCAGGGGCCCGCTGCCGTTTCCCCTATGATCGTCGCCCCTGCGATCGCCTGCGCTGCTCACCGTAAACCCCTTGAAGGCTCAACTCCGAAATCAGGCCTCTATTGTCGACGAAACGGGCCTGAACCTAAATCCAAAAATACGCCAATTCCGTGGAAAAAGGCAGCTTTTGTGCCGTCTTTATGCCCTCAGGGGCGGCTTTGGAATGTCGGCAGTCCGGGTAGGATGCCTGGCCGGGCCTTTCCAGCGCCCGCCGCCCGGGCCCGCAAGCGCGCCCAGTCCAGCGCGCCCAGTCTGAGGAGGCCCGCAAGGTCAGGATCCGCGACGGGCAGCTCGACCGCTCCCGGGTGGACAAGACCTTGATCGAAAGGGGCTGCGCGTTCATAGACTAGGTGGCTGCGCAACTTGGGGTGCCGGATCGGGGATGAGGGATCCAAAGGACTGGAAGAAGCCGTCGCGCTATTTCGAAACCCTCGGCATGCGCCTTTCCGGCAGTGCTGAGGACAGCGCGACGGTGGAGCTCGCCTTCTCGGAGGCCTTCGGCAACCGCAAGGGCGACGTGCACGGCGGCGTCATCGCCGGCCTCATCGACATTTCGATGTCGGAGGCGATCCGTACAACCCTGACCGACTTCAAGGGGCTGTCCACGATCTCCATGTCGATCAACTACCTGGACGTCGCCCGGGGCGATCTGACCGGCATCGGCCGGGTTACCCGCAAAGGCAGAACGACCGCCTTCGCTTCTGCCGAGGTCCGCGACCGGGCGGGCAATCTCGTGGCCAGCGGACAGGGTTCCTTCCGCATCATCCGATAGCGGAGACGCCGGCCCGGCATTTCGGCCACCAAGACACTGGTGCGGCTTTGGCCTCTGCTGCATTGTTGTCGCTCTTTCGGGCGCTCGGAGCGGTGCGGGATGGAGTACACGATCGACGGCGCGAACATTGTCGTCCTGGCTGTTGCCGTCTGGTTTGTCGGCACCTTCTTCAACAGGAAAGTCGCCTTCCTTGAGCGCTACAACATTCCGGTCGCGGTCACCGGGGGGCTGCTGTGCAGCCTGACCGTCACGGCCGTCTACTATGCCTTTGATGTCACCATCCACTTCGACACCCGCCTGCGCGACCTGTTGCTGCTGGCCTTCTTCTCGACCATCGGCCTCTCGGCCCGGATGAGCCTCTTGAAGCAGGGCGGCATGGCGCTGGTTATCCTGCTGATCGCCGCCGCCTTCCTGCTGATCCTGCAGAACACGACCGGCGTCCTCCTCGCCCTGGTCTTCGGCGCGCCGCCCGGTTACGGCCTTTTCGGCGGCAGCGTCTCCCTGGCCGGCGGGCACGGCACCGCGATCGCCTGGGGCGCCGTGGCGGAGGAGGCGGGGCTGCGAAACGCCAGGGAAATCGGCATCGCCTTTGCCACCTTCGGCCTCATCGCCGGCGGGCTTGTCGGCGGCCCCATCGCCGAGCGCCTGATAAAGAAGAACAAGCTGCAGGGCGCCTGCGAACTGGAGCCCGAAGGCAGTATGACCGCGGCAGCCGAGCCCGCCGCGGCGCAGAGCCTGCCGCCGATCTCTTCTGCCCTGGGCACCTTGATGCTGCTCGCCATCTGCGTCGAAGCGGGCGACCTGGTGAACCAGTTCCTCTTCTCACGCGGTGTCACCCTGCCGGGTTTCCTGACCGCCATGCTGATCGGCATCGTCCTCGTCAACGGCGCCGACCTGCTGAAGATCAGGCTGGATCCGGTAACGCGCGAACGCGCCGCCGAGTTGAGCCTGCAGCTTTTCCTGGCCATGAGCCTGATGAGCATGCAGCTCTGGGTCCTGGCCGGGGCCATGGGGCCGATTCTGCTGGTCCTTTTCGTCCAGATGGCCGTGATCACCCTCTTTGCCGTCTTCATCGTCTTCCGGGCGATGGGCCGGACCTACGACGCCGCCGTCATCGCGGCCGGCTTCTCGGGCCTGGGCATGGGGGCGACGCCGGTCGGCATCGCCAACATGAATGCCGTGACCTCGAGGTACGGCCCCTCTCCCAAGGCCTTCCTGGTGGTGCCCCTGGTCGGCGCCTTCTTCCTCGACCTCTTGAACGCCCTCGTCATCAAGACCTTCCTCGGCATGGAGTTCATGCAGGCTCTCTGAGCCGATCTCCGCCTTGACGACCCGCATTGTATCCGCTTGTATACCGCCACCGATGCATGACGCTGGCGCCGGGCGCCGGCGGTTTCTGCGGTCTCTATGGGAAACATCGCTCCATGACCCAAACGGCTATCCCCTTCCTCTTCATGCGCGGCGGCACCTCGCGCGGCCCCTATTTCAAGCGCGCCGACCTGCCGGAGGACCTCGATACCCTCTCGCAGGTGCTGATCGCCGCGGTGGGCGCCGGCCATCCGCTGAATATCGACGGCATCGGCGGCGGCGCCGCGGTGACCACCAAGGTCGTCATGCTGAGCCGCTCCGAGCGCGAGGACGCCGACATCGATTACTTCTTCGGCCAGGTAGCGGTGGAGGAGCGCCTCGTCGACTACAAGCCGACCTGTGGCAACATGCTCTCCGGTGTCGGGCCGGCCTCAATCGAACTGGGCCTCTTCGAACCCGCCGACGGCGAGACCCGCATCCGCATCCACGCCGTCAACACCGGCGCGTTGATCGAGGCGGTGGTCCAGACGCCGGGCGGCAAGGTGGAATACGAGGGCGAGGCGGCGATCGACGGCGTGCCCGGCACGGCGGCGCCGGTGCTGCTGAACTTCATGGATGTCGTCGGGTCGAGCTGCGGCGCCTTGCTGCCCACCGGCAAGCTGCGCGAGGAGATCGACGGCATCGAGGTCACCTGCATGGACGTTGCCATGCCCATGGTCATCGCGCGGGCCGAGGACTTCGGCCTCACCGGCTATGAGACGCGCGAGGAGTTGGACGCCAACAAGGATTTCTACGCGCGCATGGAGCCGATCCGCCGCAAGGCCGGCGAGATGATGGGCCTGGGCGACGTCTCCAAGTCGGTCACACCGAAGTTCGGCATCCTCTC
>JBNKHC010000169.1:0-9677 GCA_050290145.1 Kiloniellaceae bacterium
ACATACAGCGCGCCCGCCACGCCGCACATCACCGCAGAAATCGTCCAGATGGTGAGCTTGTAGGGCAAGGGGTTGTAGCCGCAGAACATCACCCGGCTCTCGGCATCGCGCACCGCCTGGAGCACCCGGCCAAATTTCGAATTCACCAGCCAGCGCGCCCAAAGAAAGAAGCCCAGCAGCGTCAGGCCGGTCAACACAAACAGGAACATGCGCATGCCCTCGGTGGCCAGCGGCATGCCCAGAATGCGTTTGAAATCGGTGAAACCATTGTTGCCCCCAAAGCCGGTTTCGTTGCGGAAAAAGAGCAGCAAGGCAGCGAAGGTGAGCGCCTGCGTGATGATGGAGAAGTACACCCCCTTGATGCGCGAGCGAAAGGCGAAGTAGCCAAAGACAAACGCCACAAAACCGGGCACCAGCACGATGAGCAACAGCGTGGCGATGAAGCTGTCAGACAAGGCCCAGTGCCAGGGCAGCTCCTTCCAGTCCAGAAACACCATGAAGTCGGGCAGGTCACTCTGGTACTGGCCGTCTCGCCCGATCTGGCGCATGAGGTACATGCCCATGGCGTAGCCGCCCAGCGCGAAGAAAGCGCCGTGGCCGAGGGAGAGGATGCCGCAGAAGCCCCAGATGAGGTCTACGCTGAGCGCCAGCATGGCGAAGCAGAGGTACTTGCCGAGCAAGCTGACCACGTAGGTCGGCACGTGGAAGGCGGAGCCCGCCGGCACCGAGAGGTTCAGCAGCGGCACCAGCACCGCGACCACCAGCAGCACCGCCAGAGTGATCTTGGCGCCCAGCGGCGACAGCAGGCGGTCGCGATCGTTGGAGAGCAACATGGTTTTTTAGGACTCCAGGGCCCGGCCGCGCAGGGCGAAGAGGCCGCGCGGGCGCTTCTGGATGAAGAGGATGATGGCGACCAGGATGAAGATCTTGGCCAGCACCGCCCCGGCGTAGGGCTCCAGGAACTTGTTCACCAGGCCCAGCGACAGGGCGCCGACCAGCGTGCCCCAGAGGTTCCCCACGCCGCCGAAGACCACCACCATGAAGCTGTCGATGATGTAACCCTGGCCCAGGTTGGGACTGACGTTGTCGATCTGGCTGAGCGCCACCCCGGCCATGCCGGCGATGCCGGAGCCCAGGCCGAAGGTCATGGCGTCGACCCAGCCGGTGCGGATGCCCATGGAGGAGGCCATGGGGCGGTTCTGGGTCACCGCGCGCATCTGCAGGCCGTAGCTCGAGCGCCGGATCAGCGCCATCAACGCTGCGAAGACCAGCAGCGCGAAGAGGATGATCCAGATGCGGTTGTAGGTCAGGACCAGGCCGCCGGTGACCTCCCAGGCGCCGCTCATCCAGCTCGGGTTGCCGACCTCGCGGTTGGTCGGGCCGAAGATGCTGCGCACCGCCTGCTGCAGGATGAGGCTGAGGCCCCAGGTTGCCAGCAGGGTCTCCAGCGGCCGGCCGTAGAGCCAGCGGATTATGCCGCGCTCGATGCCGATGCCGATGGTGCCGGTCACCAGGAAGGCGATGGGTACCGCCACGGCCAGCGAATAGTCGAAGGCTCCTGGGAAGGAGCCGCGGAAGATCTCCTGCACCACGAAGGTGGTGTAGGCGCCCAGCATCACCATCTCGCCGTGCGCCATGTTGATGACGCCCATGACGCCGAAGGTGATGGCCAGCCCGATGGCCGCCAGCAGCAGCACCGAGCCCAGGCTGATCCCCTGGAAGATGTTGGCGACCAAGCCGGCGACGGCCAGCCCCTCCTCGATCGACTTCAGCGCCTCCTCGGCGGCGGCGCGCACGGCGGCATCGGCCTCCGTGGGATTGCCGTCGCCGTCGGTCACCAGGATGCCCGCGGCGAGCGCACGCACTTCCGGGTCGGTGAACTCGCCCAGCACCTGCAGGGCGGCGACGCGGGTTTCCGTATCCTCGGATTCGGCAAGCTGCGTGGCCGCCAGGGCGCGGCGCAGGCGCGCCTTCACCGTGGCGTCCTCCTCCTTGGCGATGGCCGCCTCCAACGCCGGGATCATCTCGACCTGGGTGCTGCGGAAGACGGCGTCGGCCGCGCGAATACGCGCCGCCGGGTCCCTGCTGCCCAGCGTCAGCGCGCCGAGGCTGCCCTTCACCAGTTGGCGCAGCTTGTTGTTGATCTTGATCTTGGAGACGTCACGCTTGCCGACTTCGCCCAGGTCCTCCCCGGTCAGCGCGTCGAAGATGCGGTAGCCGCCGGCGCTGTCCTGGCCGATGACCATGCGGTCGTCTTCGTCTGTGAGGAAGAGGTTGCCTTCAAGGAAGGCCTCGAGGATCGAAACGGCGCGCTCGTCGCCGCCGGCGACGATCTTCTCCACCGCCTCGCCCTTGGCGTTGTAGGACTTCTCCCGCAGACCCTGGAGGTCGCTCTCCAGGTCGGCCAGCGCCGCCGAGGGGACGAGGAGCCCCAGGAGAAGAACGAGAAGACGCAGGGCGCGGGTCATGGCAAGAGGTACCGGTCGGGAAATTCTATGAAACGCGATTTTTGGCGGAAGGGCGGGCCCGAAGACCCGCCCTGCTCTGCCGGCAACAAACTCAGTTGCCCAGGTACTTCGGCTCGGCGCAGTTGCCGCAGACCCAGGGATAGGTCCAGTCGGCGGTCAGCTTCGCGCTCTCCGGGATGAAGTCGCTCCAGGCGTCGCCCACGACCTCCTTCTCGGTCGACCACACGGTCTCGATCATGCCGTCATCCTGGATTTCACCGATCAGCACCGGTTTGGAGAGGTGATGGTTGACGTTCATGTACGCTGTGCCGCCGGTCAGGTTCGGCACCGTCTGGCCGTACATGGCCTGGCGCACCGCATCGACCTGGGTCGTGCCGGCCTGCTCGACCGCCTGGGTCCACATCTTGAAGCCGATGTAGGTGGCTTCCATGGGATCGTTGGTCACGCGCTTCTCGTCGCCGATGAACTCGTGCCACGCCGCAATGAACTCATCGTTCACGTCGGACTCGACGCTCATGAAGTAGTTCCAGGCGGCGAGGTGTCCGACCAGCGGTCCGGTGTCGAGGCCGGCCAGTTCCTCCTCACCCACGGAGAAGGCCACGACCGGGATTTCCTCGGCCTTGATGCCCTGGTTGCCCAGTTCCTTGTAGAACGGCACGTTGGCGTCGCCGTTGATGGTGGAGACCACCGCCGTCTTCTTACCCTGGGAGGCGAACTCCTTCACCTCGGCCACGATGGTCTGCCAGTCGGAGTGACCGAAGGGCGTGTAGTTCTCCATGATGTCGTCATCGGAGATGCCCTTGGAGTGGAGGAAGGCGCGCAGGATCTTGTTGGTGGTGCGCGGATAGACGTAGTCGGTGCCGAGCAGCACGAAACGCTCGGCGCCGCCGCCGTCCTCGCTCATCAGATACTCGACCGCCGGGATTGCCTGCTGGTTTGGCGCGGCGCCGGTGTAGAAGACGTTGCGCGAGCTTTCCTCGCCTTCGTACTGCACGGGATAGAACAGCAGGCCGTTCAACTCCTCGAAGACCGGCAGCACGGACTTGCGCGAGACCGAGGTCCAGCAGCCGAAGACCACGTCGACCTTTTCCTTCTCGATCAGCTCACGCGCCTTTTCGGCGAAGAGCGGCCAGTCGGAGGCCGGGTCCACGACCACGGCTTCCACCTGCTTACCCAGCAGGCCGCCCTTCTTGTTCAGATCATCGACCATCATCAGGACCGTGTCCTTCAAGGTCGTCTCGGAAATCGCCATCGTGCCCGAAAGAGAGTGGAGCACGCCCACTTTGATGGTGTCGGCCGCCTGAGCCGCCGACGCGCCGGCGAGAGCAGCAGCAAAAGCCGCGGCGCTCATCGCCCCCCTGAAAACGGATTTCATTGTCTAATCTCCGCTAGACGTTGATGTTGCACCGCAAAATAGTGGAGAAATTGACCGCAAGCTGTCAAGTCTTATTCAACTAAAACTGTTGGTCTATCAAAAATAATTCAGGCTAATATTCTAGAGTCAGAAATAGGCACGCTGCGCGCAAGCTGATATTTACTTGCACGTTGCCCGCAAAGCCAAGCGGCCCCAAATAAAGCCCGGTCTGCGCGACCGGCAGCGACGTCAAGCGCGTTGACGCACCTGCTGACGCCGCGTATTGCCAGGGAGCGGGCTGCTAATCAGTCCGCTAGAGGCTGATGTTGCACACCTGATGCCTCGGGCCCCTGGGTGCCTGCGTGCACCCGGGGGCTTCTGGTTCAAGGCCTCCCCGGCGATCCCTAGTGTCCTCCCCCGGCTTCGCTCCCCCTCAAAATCTCGACCATTTCCGTGAGGCCCACGTCGCGCCGGCTGCGCAGCGAGACGTAGACAAAGATCATGTCGGCGCGTTCGCGGACCATGTTGGCCGGGAACGGCAGGTAGACGAGTTCCTCCGCGTTGAAGGCCGGCGACGCGGTGCCGACCTGGTAGGCGTAGCGCAGCTCCACATCGACGAGGCGCAGCACCTCCCCCTCGGGCCCATGCAGGTGGGAGGGGATGCGCGCCATGCGCAGGAAGCTCGGCTTGTCCTCGGCGGCCTCGAAGCCTTCCATCAGCGCGTCGGCCAGCAGGCTGTCGTCGTCGCGCGTCTGCCCCGGCGCCGCCGCGTGGGGATCGGCGTGGGGGTGCGAGTGCAGGTGCTGGTGCTCGGGCGGATGGTTATGCCCATGGGCATGGCTTTGCTGGTGACCCTGCCCGTGATGGTGGTGGTGGCGGGCGCTCATGCGGCGCCTCCCGCGGTGAAGTCCACCGGCTTGTCGATGATCGCCTTGTGCGCGCCCAGCTTGTTGTGCGCCACCAGGGTGCCCAGCACGTCGACCATGACGCGGGTGGCGAAGAGCGAGGTGATGTCGGAGGTGTCGTAAGGCGGCGAGACCTCGACCACCTCCATGCCGCAGATGCCTTCGGTGGCCACCTTGCTGACCAGGCTCAGGGCCTCGCGCGGCAGGAAACCGCCCGGCTCCGGCCAGCCGGTGCCCGGGACGAAGCCGCAGTCGACGGAGTCGATATCGAAGCTGAGGTAAACCGCATCGACGCCGTCCCAGGCGGTCTCCAGCGCGATCTCCGCCACCTTGTCGATGCCCAGGCGCTCCACGTCCGACATGGAGATAATGGTGGTGTCGCGCTTCCGCGCCTCGACCACCGCCTCGCGGGGCACCTGCCAGCCGCCGATGCCGATCTGCACCAGGTTCTTGGCCGGCACGTTGTCCAGGTTGGTGGCGTGGAACCAGGGCGTGGTGTGCATGCGCTCGTCCAGGTCCTTTTCCTGGATGTCGGCATGGCGGTCGAAGTGGATGATGCCGATCTTTTTGGAGGTGCACTGGGCGATGCCGCGCACCGTGGCGAAGCCGATCGAATGGTCGCCGCCCATGATCATCGGCAGGGCGCCGGAGGAAAAGACGTGGCCCACGGCCCGCGAGATCTGATCGAAGGTCTTCTCGATGTTGGCCGGGATGGTGAAGACGTCGCCCACGTCGCAGAGCGTCATCTGCTCGCGCAGGTCGACGCCCATTTCGTAGTTGTAGGGCGTATAGAGCGCCGAGATGCGGCGGATGCCCTGTGGCCCGAAGCGGGTGCCCGGGCGGTAGGTGGTGCCGCCGTCGAAGGGCACGCCCAGCACCGCGGCGTCGTAGTTGCCGACCTCCGCCACGTCTTCGGTGTAGGGCGCCTTCAGGAAGGTGTTGATCCCGGCGTAGTGCGGCAGCTCGCCACGGGCGAAGGTGGAAATGCCCCGGTCCTCGATGCTGTCCGCGGCGGTCAGGCCGACGCGCACCGCCCACTGGCGCTCCTTGCGCCAGCCGTCCTCCGGCAGGTCCGCTTCCTTCAGCGCCGAACGCCAGCCCTGGAGCTGCATCTTGTCAAAGTCTGGATGGTGATGGCGGCGGCGTTCCAGCGGGGCGGCCTCACCGCCGGCAACACGGCTGGTCCGGCGGCTGATGTCACGGGAGAGCATTGAGGGGTCCTTCGTTCCTTGAGGGTTCTTTGTTCAAAGTCTCGGAAGTGGCGAAACGTTGGGTCTGGTCCGCCAGCTCCGCCGGCAGCTCTTCGCGGCGGTCGATCGGCAGGTCGTAGGTGATGGTGGCGCCGTAGGCCTCGGGCGCCTGTGGATCCCAGCGCGGCTTGTCGAAGACCAGCAGGCGGGTGCCCAGCTTGAAGCCTTCCTTCAGGTCATGGGTGACCATGAAGATGGTCATCTTCTCCTCTTCCCAGAGGGAGAGGATGATCTCGTGCATGGTCTGGCGGGTACCGGGGTCCAGCGCGCCGAAGGGCTCGTCGAGCAGCAGCACCTTGGGCTTGGGGATCAGGGCCTGGGCGATGGCGAGGCGCTGCTGCATACCGCCGGACAGAGTCTTGGGATAGGCGTCGCGCGCGTGGGACAGGCCGACCCGCTCCAGCAGGTGGGCCGCCTCCTCCATGGCGCGGCGGCGGCGGGCGCCGAAGAAGCGGCCGCAGAAGGTGGACTCAAGCCCTGGGCCTGCCAGTTCCATCGGCAGGACCACGTTTTCCATCACCGTCAGGTGGGGAAAAACGGAATAGCGCTGGAACACCACGCCGCGGTCGGCCTGCGGCTCCTTGGCGATGGGGGCGCCGTCGACCCGGATCTCGCCGCCACTGGGCTGCTCCTCGCTCAGCAGCAGACGCAGGAAGGTCGACTTGCCGCAGCCGCTGGCGCCGACGATGGAACAGAACTCCTGCTGCGCGACTTCCAGGTTCACCCGTTCCAGCACCACGAAGTCGCCGTAGCGAACCGACAGGTTGCGGATGGAGATGAGGCTCATAGGCCGCGCTCCCCGGGCTGCCAGTCGAAGGCCCGGTCCGACAGGTGGCGCAGCGCCCAGTCGATCATGAATGCCAGCAGCGTGATCCAGGCGACGTAGGGCAGGATCACGTCCATGGCCAGATAGCGGCGCACCAGGAAGATGCGGTAGCCGAGCCCCTCGGTCGCAGCGATGGCCTCGCTGGAGATGAGGAACAGCCAGGCCGGGCCCAGGGACAGGCGCAGCGCGCTGACCAGACGCGGCAGGGTCTGCGGCAGCACCACGCGGGTCACGATCTGCCAGGTGGAGGCGCCGAGGGTCTGGGCCTTCACCAGCTGCTCGCGCGGCAGGGTGGCGACCGACATGGACAGATCGCGGATCATGAAGGGCGTCACGCCGATGACGATCAGCGTCACCTTGGCGACCTCGCCCAGGCCGAAGACGATAAAGAGGATCGGCAGGATCGCCAGCGGCGGCACCATGGACAACACGGCCACGACCGGCGCGAAGGCCGAGCGCGCCAGCGGCAGCAGGCCGATGGCAACCCCGGCCACCAAGCCGGCGCCGGTCGCCACCGAGAGGCCGATGCCCAGACGCAGCAGGCTTGCGAGCGTGTCGTCCCATAGGATGTAGGTCCCCTTGCGCGGATCCGGCTGGAAGGCGAGGCGGTTGATCGCGTCGGCGAAGCTTTGCAGCGAGGGCAGCAGCTTGTCGTTCGGGTTCACCGCCAGGCGGGCGTCGGAAGCCATGAGGTAGGCGGCGGCCAGGAGAATGAAGGGCAAGGCGCCGAGCAGAATCTGCCCTGCCCGTCCCGGCCGCCGATTGATCAACCTACCCATGAAGCTGCCGGCACCCGGCCGCCTTTACAGCGCGCCCTCGGCCGCCATGCCCATGTAGTCGACATCGAAGCGCAACTTCGTGTTGCCGCTGTCGCCCAGCGTGCCGCCGCCTGGGAAGGTCATGCCGACGTAGTCGGGGCTCGGCGCCCCCTCGCCCAGGATGCCGTGGTCGAAGAGGAAGTTGCGCACCACGTCCATGGTCTCGGCCAGCTTCTCGCTGTTGGCGAAGCCGACCGCCTCGGCGGGCTCGTAGAACATCTTTGTGGTGGCGAGCTGGGCGTCGTAGCCGGCCAGGTCGGTGCCCGACTTCTCGCCCATGAAAGTGCGCGCCGCCTTACCTTCGGCGTCGTCCTTCATCATGATCGACATGGTCTCGTACCAGGCGCCGACCAGGGCCCTGCCGAAGTCCGGGTTGTCGGCCAGGGTCTCGGTGTTCACCACCATCATGTCGATGATCTCGCCGGGGATGTCCTCGGAGGTGTAGAGCACCTTGGCGCCCGGCTCGGCCGCGATCTCGCTGAGCAGCGGGTTCCAAGTCACCACCGCCTCGACCTCGGCGGTCTTGAAGGCGGCCACCATGTCGGCGTCGGAGGTATTGACCACCGTCAGGTCACGCTCGGCGATGCCGACGGAATCCAAGGCGCGGGCCAGCAGATAGTGCGAGACCGAGAGTTCGACCAGGTTGATGTTCTTCCCCTTCAGGTCGGCGATGCCCATGTCGCCCTTGACGATCAGGCCGTCATTGCCGTTGGAGAAGTCGCCGATGATGAGGGCGGTGGAGTCGAGCCCGCCGCCGGCCGGAATTGACAGCGCGTCCATGTTGGTCATGACGCAGCCGTCGAAGGCCCCGGCGGTGTACTGGTTGATGGACTCGATGTAGTCGTTGATCTGCACGACCTCGATCTCGATGCCGTACTTCTTGGCCCACTTGTCGACGATGCCTTTCTCGGCCGCATAGGCCCAGGGCATCCAGCCCACGTAAATGGACCAGGCAACGCGGAAGCTTTCCTTCTTCGCCGCCAGCGCCGGCTGCGTGGCCAGGGCCAGCACCGCCACCATGGCGCAAAGCAGCGCCTTCGCAAAAGACTTCAAGGAAACGTAACGCAGCATCCCAAACCTCCTGTTCGATCTCGTTCTCATCGATCGGAGGTCTCGGGCCGGACCCAGAAACACCTGAAGAGGGACTCCTGAAGCTGGCCTCAGACCTCTTGCAGTGATCTCCCGGGATTTTGGCCCGCCGTGTGTCCGGAACGATTGTCGGTCCCGGAGTGCATCTCTCGGACCAGACGCTGCCACCCTGCGACAGCCGGAACCCTAGACGCCCTGCACTGGGGTAAGAGCAAGGGCCGTGCCAGACGCCCGGTTGACGCCGCGCCGGCGAGAATCAGCAGGAATCCTGAGATGCCGGAAAAGACGTAAACAAACGTTCGTATCGCAACGACCGTTCGCGGGTGTCTAAAATTTGAGCAGGGTCTGTTTGCCGCCTAAATTACAGGCATGTCGTCGGACGGCGCTCAACGCTTCTTGCCGCCGCGTCCGGGCGATCCTTTGCCCGGGCTGCTGCGCTTGCGGGCGGAGGTCTTGCCGCCGGCCGCGCGCTTGCGCCGCGGCGCCGGTTTCGCGGCCTTCTGCGCGGTCTTGGCACGCGGGCCGTAGCTCTTGAACTTCTCCACCACCACGGCGATCTCGTCGTCCGGCAATACCGTCGGGCTTCCAAGCGCGCGCGCCAGCACATACTGCCTGGCCAGGGTCTCCACCTCGCCCGCCAGCCAGAGGGCGCGCTGCAGATTCGCTCCGGTGGCAATGACCCCGTGGTTGGCGAGCAGGCAGGCGCTGCGGCCCACCAGGGCCTGCAGGGCGTTCTGCGACAGCTCCTCGGTGCCGTAGGTGGCGTAGGGGGCGATCCGGATGGTCGGCCCGCCGGCGGCGGCGATCATGTAGTGCACCGCCGGAATCTCCAGCCCGCAGATCGCCATGGCGGTGGCATAGGTGCTGTGGGTGTGGACGATGGCCCCGACCTCCGGGCGCGCGGCCATGATGTCCAGGTGGAAGCGCCACTCCGAGGAAGGCGCCAGCTTGCCCTCATAGGCGCCAT
>JBNKHC010000170.1:0-29188 GCA_050290145.1 Kiloniellaceae bacterium
GCACTGGCACGGCGCGACGGCGGCGACGGCGATGTCGCATATCGCCATTCAGGAACACGCCGGCGACGGCAAGGTCGTGGAATGGCTGGAACAGGTAAGTGACGAGGACTATCTGGGCTAAGATGTGCGGACAGCTGAAGAGGGGGAGCTCGAGCAGCGCTCAGGCATGAACAACAGAGAGCTGAGTCGCGGGATAGCGAGAGAAGAACTGGCGGGCCTGGCCTACATGTTCTGGGCAAGGCTCTGCGCGCTGGGGATGCTTGCGGTCTGGCTGGGGCTGACCCTGCCGTTCGAGCGCTCGGGCCTCTATCTTGCCGCGATCGTCGCCTTTGCCCTGCTCGGCGCACCGCCCTACCTGCTCGCCCGCTACGGCATCGGCGGCACCTGGGTGACGGCTGCATTCCTGCTGATTGATGCCACCATCCTCAGCTACATCCTGATACTGCCTGCCCCCTTCTCGGTCGACGGCTGGACGCCTCAGCTTAACCTTCGGCTGCCGAATTTCCTCTATCTGGGCGTTTTCCTGGTCGGCATGGCCCTCAGCTACTCGCCCGCGCTCGTGATCTGGACCGGGATCGCCTCGGTCGCCGCGTGGAGCGCCGGCTTTCTCTGGGTCGCCGGGATGCCCGGGTCCGACACTCACACGTCGGAGGAATTTCTGGATCAAGGGCTCAGTTCGGAAGCGGTGATCAGCGCATACCTCGACCCGAACGCGGTCAGCCTGACGACATTGTACAACGAGGCGGTTTTCCTCGTTCTCGTGACCGTGATTCTGGCGCTGACAGTCTGGCGCTCGCGCCGGCTGGTGCGCCGGCAGGTGGCGGCAGAGGCCCAGCGGAGTGCGCTCTCGCGCTATTTCTCGCCCAATATCGTCGACGAGCTTTCCAACAACAGCGACGCCTTGGACCAGCCGGCGGTCCGGCCGGTGGCGGTGCTCTTCGCCGATATGGTCGGCTTCACCGAAATCTCGGAGCGTCTTGCGCCCGAGGCGCTTGTGAGCCTGCTCAGCGATTTCCACAGGCGCCTTGCCGGCACCGCCTTCGACCACGACGGAACCGTGGACAAGTACATCGGCGATTCGATCATGGTGCACTTCGGCACGCCGCGGACACAGGACGATGATCCGGCGCGCGCGCTCGCCTGTGCGGCCGCCATGATTGCCGAGATCGAGCACTGGAACGGCGAGCGTGAGCGGGCCGGTGAGGCGCCGGTCCGGATCGGGATCGGCGCCCACTACGGTGAGGTGCTGGTCGGCAACATCGGCGACGCCCGCCGGCTGGAATACACGGTCTTGGGCGATGCCGTAAATGTGGCGAGCCGGCTCGAGCGACTCACGCGCGAGATCGGCGCTAGCCTGGTTGTAAGCGACGCTCTGGTCCGCGCCGTGCGCGACTGCGGGGCCGATCCCTCGGTCCTCGTTCCGGATCTGCATCACGACCAGACCCGCACCGTGCGCGGCCGGCGCGAACCCGTGGCGGTCTGGTCCAACGCCCCGCGATAACCCGGCTGACGGTCGCCGCAAGGGCGGTCTTTCATACCGACCTGTGAAACGCAACGGCTGTCAACGGACCCGGCACATTTATGAGCAGATCGCATAAGTCCATGCGAATTAACCCGGGTAGTCGAGGAGGTTCACCAGCACCAACTGGTGGATCGACGGTGGAGACCGATCCGACTGCCGTCGACCGACCACTGCAGCCAAGGGAACCACATAGATGAAGTCGCTTCTGACCGGTATCTGCGCGCTGACGCTGCTCGCGGGCACACCGGCTCTCGCACAGACGATGGAGATCACGGAAAACGGATCCCAGCCCTCGGTCATGGGTTCTTCCGAGTATTTCACCGGGGTGGCCGTCATCGACCCGATGTTCGCACCCAATGATGTCAGGTCTTTTTCGGCCGGGCATGTGACCTTCGCGCCCGGCGCCCGCTCGGCCTGGCACACGCATCCGGCGGGTCAGACCCTCGTGGTGACCTCGGGACGCGGCTGGATCCAGCAGTGGGGCGTTGAAAGACGGGAGATAAAGGCCGGCGACGTGATCTGGACGCCTCCGGGCGTGAAGCACTGGCATGGCGCGACGGAGCAGACCTCAATGGGGCATATCGCGATCCAGGAGGTCGTCGGCGGCTCGGCGGTGGAGTGGATGGAGAAGGTCAGCGACGCGCAGTACCTCGCGCAGTGACGCAGGCCGACAACGGATGAACGAGCGAGGTGCGTCCGTTTGCTCGACAAAGGGGGAAGGCAATGAAACGGAGACTTACCTGCCTATTGGCCGCTCTCACCGCCTTGTTTCTTGCCGGCGCCGGGGCGGCGCAGCAGGAAGACGGAGGCAACCCTGCGGAGGGTGAAATGAAAATTCGCATCATTGTCGACGGCGCCGAACTGGGCGCAACGCTGGAGGACAACGCCGCCAGCCGGGACTTTGCGGCCCTGCTGCCGCTGGACCTCACGCTGTCGGACTACCACGGCACCGAGAAGATCGCCGATCTGCCCTCGCGGCTGTCGACCGAGGGGCTGCCCGAGGGCGTCGATCCGGACGTCGGCGACATCACCTACTTCGCCCCCTGGGGCAATCTGGCCCTGTTCTATCGCGACTTCGGCTACGCGCGCGGCCTCGTCCGGCTCGGCCGGATCGAGGCTGGCGTCGAACGCCTTGTCGGGGACGGCGCTCTCAAGGCACGGATCGAGCGGGTCGAAAACTCGCAGTGAACAAAGCAGAGCCGGCGGCCATGCGGTCGCCTCACGGCTCTTATACTAATCGGAGACACGAAATGAACGACAACATCGCAGGCAAAGTGATCGTCATCACGGGCGCCAGCAGCGGCAACGGCGCCGCCGCGGCACGCTATCTCGCCGAGCGCGGCGCAGCCGTCGTGCTGGGCGCCCGCCGGTCGGATCGTATCGAAGCGCTGGCCAAGGAGCTGAACGACGCCGGGCACAAGGCCAAGGCGGTGACGACCGACGTCGCCGACAAGGACCAGGTGAAGCGGATGGTAGACGCTGCCGTGGAGGAATACGGGCGTATCGACGTCCTGCTCAATAACGCGGGCCTGATGCCGCTCGCCCCTCTCGAACGGCTGAAGACCGACGAGTGGGACCAGATGATCGACATCAATCTTAAGGGCACGCTCTACGGCATCGCGGCCGCACTTCCCCACATGAAGAAGCAGAAGTCGGGCCACATCATCAATGTTTCGTCCGTCTACGGCCACAAGCTCGGCCCGGATGCGACCGTCTACTGCGCGACCAAGTTCGCTGTCCGGGCCTTGTCCGAGGGCCTGCGGCAGGAAGTGAAGCCCTACAACATCCGCACGACGGTCATCTCGCCGGGCGCGGTCGCGACCGAGCTCCTGGAGCACATCAGCGAGAAGGAGATCCAGGCACAGACGAAGGAGTTCGTGAGCCAGATCGCCATCCCGGCCGAGAGCTTTGCCCGGATGGTCGCCTTTGCCGTCAACGAGCCGGAGGATGTCGATGTGAACGAGATCCTCTTCCGACCGACTGCGCAGCCCATCTGACCGGCGCCAGACCGCACCGGCGATGAAAGCCGGACCGGGGCGACCGCGCTGAACCTGCGCAGGTCGCCTCTTCCTGCCGCTGAGGACAGGCCCAGAATCGTTCTTCCAGAAGGCTCCCGGACTCCGTCTAGCCGGCTTGCTCGGCTTTCCCGCGCAACCCCTTCGCCACCGCCTTCTGCCGGTCGAACTCGGCGCGGCGGCGGGCGATCTCCTCGGGACTCAGCTTCTCGAGGTTCATGTAGTCCTCCTTCCAGGCGGCGCTCTCGCTCCAGCGCAGCGGCGACTGCACGGTGGTGCGCGCCGCCGGCGCGCCCTCCAGCAGCTTGAAGGCCAGCTCCAGGGTGGCGTCCTGGGAGTCCAGGTCGTGCGGCCGCCCGGCGGCATTGCCCAGGGGAAAGTCGGAGAAGAGGAAGCGCGGCACGCCGACGTACTCGACGATGTCCTTGGCGCAGCCCAGCACCACGCTGGCGATACCCGCCGCCTCCAGCTGATTGGCGGCAAGGCTGACGCTCTGGTGGCAGACCGGGCAGTTGGGCACCAGGATCGCGGCGTCGACTTTGTCCGCAAGGCAGCGCGCCACCACCTCCGGACAGTCGGTGCCCAGCGTCACGCGGTGGCTGCGGTTGGTCGGCAGGCCGTGGAAGCGCGGCGCCAGTTCCCCGATGCGGCCCTTGGCTTCCGCCCGGCGCAGCGCCGCCAGGGGGAAGTAGCAAGCCTGGTCGCCCTGGGCGTGGTGGTCGCTGTCGACGGCGACGTGCGCGTTGCGCAGGTCGTGGTCTTCTGCCGTGTCGCCGGAATAGACCTCGTAGAACTTGGCCGCCGCGTTGTAAGGCGCCCCCGGCCCCTGGTCGCCCTTGTCCGGCCGGTAGGGCGCCGCCGTCACCACGAGGGCGACGCGGCATTCGGCCAGCGGCCTGGAAAGGGGCCGGAAGGCCACCTCGGCCAGGTGCGCCCACTCGTAGGGCGCGCCGTAGCCCAGGGTCTGGTAGTAGTCGCGGATGCGCTGGCGGTAGGAGATCGGCACGTCCTCGGGCGACGCGAAGCCGAAGTCTTCCCCGCGCGCGCCGCCCCCGGCATTCTTCGCTTTGGCGTCTTCTCCCATGCCCCATGGTAATCCGAGGTTTCCGCAGAGGTCCACGGCGGCGCGCCCGGCGCCGCAATCCCCGCACGAAAATTAAGGTCGTCTTGACCGGTCCCGGCCCGCTAGTATGCGGGCGAATGGTCGTACCAATTGGTGCGGAAATCAGGCCAAAAAGGCCGTGCCGCCCCTGGTCAGGCCGCTGGAGAAAAATAAATCAGCAGGGACCGGGCGGGTCCATCGGGCGGGCTTTCCCGTAAAAACCCTGCGCCTGAGGTAACGGAGAGCAAATTTATGGAGATGCGCGGCAAGCGCGTCCTCGTCTGCAACTGCGATTCCACCATGCCGCTGGAAGACGCAGCGCTGACCCGCGCCTGCCAGGCCGTCGGCGCGGAGGGCAAGGCCGAGACCAATACCCAACTCTGCCGGGCCCAGCTCGGCAACTATCAGCGCGCCATCCTGGGCAGCCAGCCCGTCGTGGTCGCCTGCACCCAGGAAGCGCCGCTGTTCCGCGAGATCGCCGCGGAGGACAATCCCCAAGCGGAGGTGGACTTCGTCAACATCCGCGAGACCGCCGGCTGGTCGGCCGAGGCCAAGGCGGCGACACCGAAGATCGCCGCCCTGCTGGCCGTCGCCGCGGTCGAGGCCGAGCCGACGCCCATGGTGGCGCTGGCCTCCCAGGGTGTCTGCCTGGTCTACGGCCGCGACGACCAGGCCATCGAGGCGGCCAAGCAACTGGCCGGCCGCCTGGACGTGACGGTGCTGCTGAGCGAACCCGGCGAGATCATCCCGCCGCAGGTCATGGACGTGCCGATCTTCAAGGGCAGCATCGTGCAGGCCAGGGGCCACCTGGGTGGCTTCGGCATCACCGTGAACGGCTACGCCCCGGCGATCCCCTCGGGGCGCGGCAAGCTGGGCTTCGATGCGCCGAAGAACAACGCCTTTTCCGAATGCGACCTGATCCTCGACTTGACCGGCGGGCAGCCGCTCTTCCCGGCGGCGGAGAAGCGCGATGGCTACCTGCGCCCCGACCCAGGCGATCCGGCGGCGGTGCAGCGCGCGCTCTTCGACATTGCCGACATGGTCGGCGAGTACGACAAGCCGCGCTACGTGAAGTACCGGCCGGAGATCTGCGCCCACTCGCGCAGCCGCAAGACCGGCTGCACCCGCTGCCTCGACGTCTGCCCGACCGGCGCCATCACCCCGGCCGGCGACACCGTCGACATCGACCCGCTGGTCTGCGCCGGCTGCGGTTCCTGCGCTTCCGTCTGTCCGACCGGCGCCGCGACCTACCAGCTGCCCGCCGGCGACAGCCTCTTTGAGCGGCTGCGCGGCCTCCTGGGCGCCTATCGCGCGGCCGGCGGCCAGCGCGCGACGCTGCTGCTGCACGACGGCGGCTACGGCAGCGAGATGATCGGCCTCATGGCGCGCCTGGGCCGCGGCCTGCCGGCCCACGTCATTCCTTTCCCGCTCAACGAAGTGACCCAGGTCGGCATCGACTTCCTGGCGGCGGCCTTCGCCTACGGCGCCGACCAGGTGGTGGTCCTCGCCGACCCGAAGAAGCGCGACGAGCGCGCCGGCCTCGCCGGACAGATCGGCCTGACCGAGAGCGTGCTCGGCGGCCTCGGATACGGCGAAGGGCGCCTCCACGTCATCGACGAAATGGACCCCGACGCGGTGGAGGGCGCGCTCTATGGCCTCGCCGCGCCGAAGACGGCCATCGAGGCCGGCAGCTTCCTGCCGGTGGGCGGCAAGCGCAGCCGCGCCTTCCTGGCCCTGCGCCATCTGCACGAGAAGGCGCCGCAGCCGGTCGACGCCCTGCCGCTGGCGCCGGGCGCGCCCTTTGGCCGGGTAAAGGTCGACAGCGAGGGCTGCACCCTCTGCCTGGCCTGCGTCTCCGCCTGCCCCGCCTCGGCGCTGCTGGACGACGAGAACCGGCCCTGGCTCGGCTTCCAGGAGGACGCCTGCGTGCAGTGCGGCCTCTGCAAGGTGACCTGCCCGGAGCAGGTCATCACCCTGGAGCCGCGCATCAACTTCACCGGCGAGGCCATGAGCGCGGTCACGCTGAACGAGGAAGAGCCCTTCGAGTGCATCCGCTGCGGCAAACCCTTCGGCGTGCGGAAGTCCATCGAGCGCATCGCCGAGCAGCTCGCCGGCAAGCATTCCATGTTCCAGGACTCCGCGCAGATCGAGCGCATCAAGATGTGCGAAGACTGTCGCATCACCACGCAGTTCGAAAGCGCCGACAACCCCTTCCAGGCAGGTGAGCGGCCGCGCATGCGCACCACCGAGGACTACCTGCGCGAAAGGGAGGCAGAAGAGACGGCCCCGCAGGTCAACGGCAAGTCCGGTAACGGATCGCAGGATGCCTGACATCAGCCGCTTTGGCGGCACGGAGAGTGGCTGAGCTGGAGGCTGCCTTCAGCGGCCTGCACATGATGCAGCTCCTGGCGGCCAACCTTATCGTGCTGGCCGCGACGGCGGTGCAGGCCGCCACCGGCATCGGCTTCGCTCTCATCGCCATCCCGCTGCTCGCCCTGGTCGACCTCGCCTTCGTGCCAGGGCCCAGCGTCTTCGTCGCACTCTTCCTCGCCCTCTTCATGACCTCGGCGGGCCGCAGCGTCATCGAAAGGCCGGAGCTCACCCGCATCGGCGGCGGCGTGGTGGCGGGCGCGACGCTCGGCGCCCTGCTGCTGATCTTCATCGACCTGGACAACATGGCGCCGGTCTTCGGCGCCGTCATCCTAACCGCCGTCGCCATCAGCCTCACCGGCCTGCACCTGCCCTTCACCACCCGCAACCTCGTCGGCGTCGGCGCCATCGCCGGCGTCATGGGCGTGCTCTCGGGCATTCACGGCCCGCCCCTGGCCCTGCTCTACCAGCGCAGCGAGCCGGACAAGGCGCGCGCCATGATCGCTTCGGTCTTCTTCGTCGCCTACATCGCCACCATCGCCGCCCTGGCCAGCGCCGGCCATTTCGGCCTGCGGGAGGTGATCCTTGGGGTAGCCCTGCTGCCGGGCTTCTTCCTCGGCTACTTTCTCTCCACCCGCTTCTTCAGGATCAGCAACCCCGCCGCCTTTCGGACCGGCGTCCTCGTCATCGCGGCGGCCAGCGCCGTCGCGCTGATCTTCAAGGGCTAGGGGGCAGCCGTCTTCAGACGGGCTTAACTTCCCCTCGCCTAGACTCGCCCGGTTCCAGTAGGCTGCACGGACCATGAGCGATCTCGATCCCCGCCTGAACGCCTTTCGCGACGATCTGGCCGACGCGCGCCTGAAGGACCGGGTGGCGGCGCCGCGCTACGTCGAAGGACGCCCCGCGGGCATCGCCCGCGGCGTGGTCGACCTGCGCCGCGCGCCCGATGCCTCTTCCGGCCTCGATACCCAGCTTCTCTTCGGGGAGCGGGTCCGGGTCTTCGACGAGGCCGACGGCTGGGCCTGGGTGCAGAGCGAGACCGACGGCTACGTCGGCTACCTGGAGGGCGCAGCCCTGGGCCCGGCGGTCGAGGCGCCGACCCATCGCCTGCGCGCCCTGCGCAGCTTCCTCTATCCGGAGCCGAACCTGAAGGCGCCGGCACTGGACTGCCTCTCCATCGCCAGCCCCGTGCAGGTGGTCGGCGAGCACGACGGCTACAGCGAGATCGCCGGCGGCGGCTGGCTCTACAGCAAACACCTGCAGCCGCTCACCGAGACCAGCCCGGACTTCGTCGCCACGGCGCTGGAGTTCCTCGGCACGCCCTACTACTGGGGCGGGCGCAGCTCCATCGGCCTCGATTGCTCGACCCTGGTGCAGCTCTCGCTGGCCTGCGCCGGCATGAACGTGCGCCGCGATTCCTACCAGCAGGCCGACACGGTCGGCGAAGCGCTTAACGGCCTGCCGGGCGAGGTCACGCTGGAACGCGGCGACCTCGTCTACTCGCCGGGCCACGTCGCCATCATGCTGGACGCCGAACACATCGTACACGCCAACGGCTTCACCATGACGGTCGCCATCGAGCGGCTCTCGGCGCTGGAAAAGCGTGTGCTGGAGGAGACCGATGGCAAAGGCTTCACCGGCGTGCGGCGGGTCAGCCTCTGAGCAGGACCCTGCGCCGGCGAATGCGGTTGGACATTAGGTGCACGGGCGCCGGTCAGGCCGGAAGTTCCCTCTGGCTGGAGACTGTGCAGGCTTAAGCCCGCGGTTCGGGCGCCAGGCTCTGCAGCGGCCAGCGGACCGAGACGGTTGTGCCCTCACCCAGGGTGCTGTCCACCGACAATGTGCCGCCCAGCAGTTCGACCAGCTTGGTGCAAATGTAGAAACCGAGGCCGGTTCCCCGTTCGCCGCGCAGCGCCGTGGCGCTGCCATCGGCCAGGAAAGGCTCGCCGATCTTGGCGACGAGTTCCGCCGGCATGCCGATGCCGTTATCGGCCACCGAAAATTCCAGGCGCTCGTCCTCCAGCAGGCGCCACCGCAGGTCGATGGAGCCTCCGCCGTTCGTGTGCTTGCAGGCGTTGGAGACAAGGTTGTTCATGATCTGAATCAGCGCGCGCCGGTCGGTGATGATCGTCGGAACGCCGTCGGACGAAGGCGTGACACTGATCCGCAGATCCTTGTCCCGGGAGATCGGGGTGAAGGTCGCCAGCACTTCTTGCGTCAGCTCGATCGGATCGAAGCGTTCAGGACTCAAGCTGTACTTGCCGCTGTCGAGCTTCGCGGTATCCAGGATGTCGTTGACGATGGACAGCAGCAGTTGTCCGCTCTTGTGGATGTTGCCCAGGTATCCCCGGTAGGTCTCGTTCTCGAGGGGACCACTGACTTCACCGAGAATCATCTCCGAGAAGCCGAGGATCGCATTGAGCGGCGTCCTCAGGTCGTGGCTGATGTTGGCCAGGAACTCGGACTTGCTCCGCGCCGCGGCCTCAGCCTGCTCCTTGGCCGCGCGTAAAATCTCTTCCTTGTGCTTGATCTCCGTGACGTCGACCTGGACGCTGACGAAGCCGCCGCCGCTCATGCGCCGATCGGTGGTCTTCAGCCAGCGGCCGTCCTTGAGCTGGACGATGAAGGAGCCTTCCAGCTTGCGCCGGTATTCGGCCTTGCGCTGCAGATAGGCATCGCCGCCGCCGTATTCGTCGCCGACGACCACGTGGCCCCGGGCGACATCGAGCTTTCCCAGCTCTGCGAAATGAACGCCCGGCCGCGCTTCCTCTTCGCTGTAGCCGTAGAGTTCCCGGAAGTTGCGGTTGCAGGTGACGAGGCGGCCGTCTGCGTCGTAGATCACGATCGCCTCAGAGACGGCTTCCAGCGCCTCTGCGAAAACCGCGCCATCGCGGGCCAGGTCGAGTTGCTTGCGCAAGGCATGGCATTCGGCGCGCAGGTCTTCCGTCTTGCGCTCGCCGGCCCCGCGCCCATCGACTTCGCCGCGGTCCTTCCGACTATCGTCGACGTCAGCCTGAACGCCCGCGCCGGAAATCCCATGCGAAGTGGATACCGCCATACGCCGAGCCGCTGCCCTCTTGCTGTTTGTCTCGATGGCCGGTCACCGCCAATTTCGGCAAGATTCACATACAATAGATGCAGATTAGCGGTGAAGGAACGGTTAAACCGAACCTCCCGGAGGCTTGCCGATTACCACCCTGAAGCGAGATTTTCCGGCCCTTCGTGCCGGAGATTCACCAGGGCAAGGGAAAGCCATCTATTGCGCCGGGGGCGGCGGGCCGCTGCCGCCGCCCACCTGGGCCTGGCAAAGCGCCTCGGCACGGCCC
Organism: Kiloniellaceae bacterium; assembly: GCA_050290145.1. Lineage (GTDB taxonomy): Bacteria > Pseudomonadota > Alphaproteobacteria > Kiloniellales > Kiloniellaceae > Pelagibius. The sequence continues at coordinate 10,336 of JBNKHC010000170.1, forward strand.
TTGAACAGCTCGGCTTGCTGGGCGTTGATGGTGCCCGAGGCCAGCATGGCGTCGATGTCCTTCGCCCGCTCGGCAAAGCACAGCGCCACCGGGTCGTCGGGATCCGCGGCCGCTTCTTCCGGTGGGAAGAGGTCGTCGCGATGCATGAAGGCCAGTGCCGCGGCCATCAGCAGCGCCACGGCAACGGCCAGGAGCCGGGCGACCGGCCGGTCCAGAAATGAGACCTCTTGAGGCGAGTCCGTCATGGGGTCAGAGGCTAGTGTGCCCCCGGCCCGGCGGCAACAGGAGAAAACCGCGCCCTCGCGTCGCAAATCCCCGAAAATCCTGGGGCTTTTCAAGGCCATAGCCCCTAGAGATTCTAGGGGCGAAATGGCGCGTGGGTGTTCCTATACTGGCCCGGTTCCTATATAGCTAGGACGCAAGAACGGACGGTCCCCGCACAGCGAGCAGGGGGCCGAGTAATGGGTTGGGAGACTCCTGATGGCCGAGATGATCGATCCCTACGGCAGGGCGATCACCTACCTGCGTGTTTCGGTGACGGACCGCTGCGACTTCCGCTGCAATTACTGCATGGCGGAAGACATGACCTTCCTGCCGAAGGCTGAGATCCTGACCCTGGAAGAGTTGGACCGCGTCTGCAGCACCTTCGTGCGCCAGGGCGTGAAGAAGCTGCGCATGACCGGCGGCGAGCCGCTGGTGCGCCGCGACATCATGAAGCTCTTCCACTCCCTCTCCCGCCACCTCGACAGCGGCGCCTTGGAGGAGCTGACGCTCACCACCAACGGCAGCCAGCTCGCCCGCTTCGCGCACGAACTGGCGGACTGTGGCGTCAGGCGGGTGAACGTCTCGCTCGATACCCTGGACCCGGACAAATTCACCGCCATCACCCGCTGGGGCAAGCTCGACAAGGTCATGGCCGGCCTGGACGCGGCCAGGGACGCGGGCCTGGGAATCAAGATCAACGCCGTGGCGCTGAAGGGTGTGAACGACGACGAAGTCGACCGCCTGGTCGCCTGGTGCGGCGACGAGGGCTTCGATCTCACCTTCATCGAAGTCATGCCCATGGGCGACATCGGCGAGCAGCGCATCGACCAGTACTGGCCGCTCTCCATGCTGCGCGCGCAGCTGGCCGAGAAGTGGACGTTGGAGGAGATCGACTACCGCACCGGCGGCCCGGCGCGCTACATGCGCGTGAAGGAGACCGGCGGGCGCCTGGGCTTCATCACGCCGATGACCCACAACTTCTGTGAAAGCTGCAACCGGGTGCGCCTGACCTGCACCGGCATGCTCTACATGTGCCTGGGCCAGGAGGACGCCGCCGACCTGCGCGAACCGCTGCGCATGGCCGAGGACGACGGCCCGCTGGAGCAGGCGATCGCGGAGGCCATCGGCCGCAAGCCCAAGGGCCACGATTTCATTATCGACCGCCGCCGCAGGCAGCCCGCCGTCTCCCGCCACATGAGCGTCACCGGCGGCTGAACAGCTCTCAGAATACCAGCTTGAAGCCTTCGTGGGTCGCTTCGAAACCGAGCGATTCGTAGAAGCGGTGGCTGTCCTTGCGGGTCTTGTTCATGGTCAGCTGCACCAGCCCGCAGCCGCGCCGTCGGCACTCCCCGATCGCCCAGTCGATCATCAGGTGGCCGAGGCCCTGGCCACGGCGTGACGAAGCGATGCGCACGCTCTCGATCTGGCCGCGCCACATGCCCTTCAGCGACAGGCCGGGAATGAAGCTGAGCTGCAGGCAGCCGGCCACCTCGCCGCCGTCGTCGACCACCGCCAGGAACTGGTTGGGGTCGGCGGCAATGGCGGCGAAGGCCTCGCCGTAGCAGGGGTCGCCGGGCGCCTCGCGGGTCTTGCCCAGGTCGTCGTCGGCCAGCAGCGCGACGATGGCCGCGACGTCTTCGGCCGTGGCGCGGCGAATCGCGGGTTCGGCCATAACCGCTACTGGATTTCGATCTGGTGGGCGAAGTCGCGCCCGTTGGAGATGGTGATCTGCGTGAAGCCGAGCATCTTTGCCAGGTCGAAGAAGGTGAAGAAGTCCTCCACGCCCAGCTGCGCGAAGACCGGCAGCAGGCGCGCCACCGCGGTCATCTGGGCGAAGATCGCGCGGGCGCGGTAGATGGTGTCGATGCGTCCGTCTTCCAGCGCCACGATGATCAGCTTCTCGGCGTCGGAGCCCTTGGCGAAGATCGCCGCCTGGGGCGGATAGGGCGCCTTGTTCTGCTCGTTGGTGATGCCGGTGACGAAGGCGATACGCGCCTTGCGCGACGCTTCCGGGCTGGTGAAGGAGCGCGCCTTGTAGACCTCCGAAGAAGTCAGCTTCGGATAATAGAAACCTTCGTGGCGGTCTTCCGCCCGAGCCCCTGCCGCCGTGCTCAGAACGACGGCCATCGCCAGCGCCGGCAGCGCCCGCCGAAACCAATTTCCCATGCCAACCTCCCAGTAACCCTTTGCCCGGTAACCCTGTGCCCGGTAACCCTGTGCGGTCCGGCCCCGCCGGACCGGACCGCAGCCTGCGGCAGGCCCCCGCGTTTGGCAAGACGCTTGGCCCCTGCCGCCCCGGCGCGCGCGCCCCTGGCGCCGGGCGGCGAGGACGCTATACTCGCGGCGCGGCCCGGTTGTGCCGAGTCGCGCCGAGTTCCATGGAATGGCCGTGACCTGCAGGGCGGGCCGCGAGAGAACAGGACCAAGGGCCCGCAGCGCCATGAGCCGTCGAAGTTTCGCGCTGGTCGCCAGCGACACAACGGAAGCCGCGGAGGCCAAGGCGCGCCTGGAAGCGCGCTACGACACCGCCGACGTGGATAAGGCGGAGGTCATCGTCGCCCTGGGCGGCGACGGTTTCATGCTGGAGACTTTGCACCGCTTCATGGATCGCTCCGTGCCGATCTACGGCATGAACTGCGGCACCATCGGCTTCCTGATGAACCAGTTCGTCGAGGAGGGCCTGGACAAGCGCGTCGCCGCGGCCCAGCCGGTCACCCTGCACCCCTTGCGCATGCGCGCCGACACGGTGGACGGCAAGACCAGCGAGGCCCTGGCCATCAACGAGGTCTCGCTGCTGCGTGAAAGCCGCCAGGCCGCCAAGATCGGCATCTCCATCGACGGCGTGAAGCGCATGGAGGAGCTGATCTGCGACGGCGTCCTGCTGGCGACGCCGGCGGGCAGCACCGCCTACAACCTCTCCGCCCACGGCCCCATCGTGCCGATCGGGGCCCAGCTGCTGGCGCTCACCCCGATCAGCGTGTTCCGGCCGCGCCGCTGGCGCGGCGCCCTGCTGCCGGCCCGCGCCGAGGTGATCTTCGAGGTCCACGAGGCCGCCAAGCGGCCGGTCAGCGCCACCGCCGACTTCACCGAGGTCCGCGACGTGGTGCGCGTCGCCGTGCATGAAGATCAGAGCGTCGACCTCAACCTGCTGTTCGATCCCGAGCACAATCTCGAGGAACGGATCATCAAGGAACAGTTCCAGCCCTAGGCATTGCCCACAACTCTCGCGCTTGCTCTCCGAAAGCAGCAACAAGAGCTGCGCATCATTTTTTGCCCTACACTGCAAAGACTGATAGAGGCCAGGAGGGATAGTTACGCGACCGAAGTCAACAGGAGGGAGGTATGCCTGAAATAAAATCCGAGAATGTCGAGCTTTTTCGCATTCATACGATGCTTCTCAATTCCGAACGAACGACAATCTGGCAAAGATTCAATGCGTTCCTAGTTGCGAATACTGTGACCTTGGCATTTCTCAAGGGCCACCCTTTGTTGCTCCCGATTGCCGGACTGGTTCTGAGCGGAGGCTGGCTTGTCATTCATCTCGCCGGCTACAAGCTTTTTCATGATCAATTGAAAACCATGTCCACCAGGTTCCAGTTTGACCCTATGCCGGGGTCTCCTTGGTATGGGCAGACGGATGTCCCGAAGCCGACAATTGATTGGATACGTAGCTGCTCCATCGGCCTTATATTGGGTTTTATGGCTGTGCACATCTATTTGCTGATCGCTGCTCTCTGCGAGTCTCAACGAGTTTCATAACCGAGCCCATAGTGAGAACTTCTGGCACCCTGACAAGAGAACTGTTCCAGCCCTAGAGCCTTCGAAGGCAGAAAATTGGCGGCCCGACGCTCCCGGAAGCTCCGGGGGGCGAAGTCTTCGGGCACGGCGAGCCGCCGAGGGAAGGTTGCTGCTGAGGGGGAACGGGGCCCGGCCGGACCCCGCAGGGGCCGCTGTCAGATGCGGCGCGACCACACAGCCTTGTTGGCCATTTCCTCGACTTCGCCGCGAGTCAGGCCGATGTCGCGCAGCTGGTGGTCGCCCATCTTGCGCAGGCGGGCGCGCTCCTCGGCCTGATACTGCCAGGAGACCATGGCATCGAAGAGGACCACCGGCGCCCGCAACAGAGCGCCGGCAAAGCCCCCGGTGAGCTCCGACGCGCCCGGCAGGGCCGGCTGCGTCTTGTGAAAAGCTGTGCGTTGCATGTCAGTGTTCCTTATGTGACGACGCCATGACGAGGCGCCGCGATCGCTGAATATTTCCGGTTTCGAGCAATGTCTTACGGTGAGAAATATTGCCCTTTGCGGAATCGGACAAGCGATGATATTTCATGTTTCGGATAAGATTTTCTAATCAGAAAAATGGCCCGGAAACTGCCGCCTTTGAACGCCCTGCGCGCCTTTGAGGCCGCGGCGCGACATCTCTCCTTCACCAAGGCCGCCGGCGAACTGCACGTCACCCAGGCGGCCATCAGCCACCAGGTTAAGACCCTGGAGGAGCATCTCGGCCTGCCTCTCTTCCGCCGGCTCAACCGGCGCCTGGTGCTCACCGAGGCCGGGCAGCGCTACCTGCCGGTGCTGCGCGAGGCCTTCGACGCCATCGCCGAGGGCACCCAGCGCCTGCACCAGGATGAGGACAGCGGCCTCCTGCACGTCAGCGTCGTGCCCTCCTTCGCCGCCAAGTGGCTGCTGCCGCGCCTGTCGCGCTTCCGCGAGCGCCATCCCGACATCGACGTCATGGTCTCGGCCAACAACAACCTGGTCGATTTCTCCGAGGGCACCTTCGAGATGGGGATCCGCTACGGCGCCGGTAACTATCCGGATCTGCACACGGACCTGCTGCTGAGCGACGAGGTCTTCCCGGTCTGCAGTCCCAAGCTGCTGAACGGCCCGCACCCGCTGAAGTCACCCGGCGACCTGCGCCACCACACCCTGCTGCACGACGAGGTGTCGCGCCACGACGAGAGCCCGGACTGGCGCAGCTGGCTGCAGGCGGTGGGGATCGAGGGGATCGACTGGCGGCGCGGCCCCGGCTTCAGCGATTCCTCCATGGTGATCGAGGCCGCAGCCGCCGGCCAGGGCGTCGCCCTGGGCCACCGCTGGCTGGCCGCCGCGGACCTGGAGAGCGGGCGCATCGTCATGCCTTTCGGGCCGGCGATCCCCTCCAAGTTCGCCTACTACGTGGTCTCGCCGCCGGCGGTCGCCGAGCGGCGCCGGGTGCGCCTGTTCCGCGACTGGCTGAAGGAGGAAGCCGAGAGGACTGGCGCCGACCCGGTCCCTCTGTCATCATAGGATCAGCTCTGCATTCATCAGAGTTCCCCCCGGCCTGAGAGCCCAACGCCTGGAGTTACTTTTAGCGTGTCCGACCCCCTGAAAGCCGATAGCCCGGCCATCAGGCCCGAAACTCGTGCCATGATCGAACGGCTCATCGCCTTCGACACCACGAGCCGCAATTCCAACCTGGAGCTGATCCACTACGTGCGCGACTATCTGGCCGACCTCGGGGTCACGGCCAGCCTGGTGCACGACGGCGAGGGACGGAAGGCCAACCTCTACGCCACCCTGGGCCCCGGCGACCGGCCCGGCATCGCGCTGTCCGGCCACACCGACGTGGTCCCCATCGACAACCAGGATTGGACCCGCGACCCCTGGCAGGTCAGCGAAGGCGACGGCCGCCTCTTCGGCCGCGGCACCTGCGACATGAAGTCCTTCATCGCGGTGGCCCTGGCCCACGCGCCGCGCTTCCTGGAGGCCGGACTCCAGACCCCGGTCCATCTCTGCTTCTCCTACGACGAGGAGGTCGGCTGCAAGGGCGTGCCCAGCCTGCTGGACTTCCTGGCGAGCCAGCCGGTCAGGCCGGCCATGTGCGTGGTGGGCGAGCCGACGGACATGAAGGTCGTCACCGGCCACAAGGGCAAGCGCTCGGTCTGCTGCCATGTGCGCGGCAAGGAGGCGCACTCCTCCCTCGCCCCCTATGGCGTGAACGCCGTGGTGGCCGCCGCCCGGGTCGTCGGCCACCTGGCCGACATGGCCGCCCGCAAGGCCGAGGAAGGCCCCTTCGACCCCGACTTCGACGTGCCCTATACCACCATCCACACCGGCACCATCGCGGGCGGCACGCAGCTCAACATCGTGCCCGGCCACTGCAGCTTCGACTTCGAGTTCCGCTACCTGCCGCAGGACGACCCCGACGCCCTGCTGGGCGAGGTGAAGCGCTTCGCCGAGCAGGACCTCGCCCCGGCCATGCAGGAGATCGATCCCGCCACGGGGTTTGCCTGGGAAGAGCTTTCCAGCTTCCCCGGCCTCGACCTGGCGCCGGGCGAGGAAGTGGTCGAGCTGGCCAAGGCGCTCTCCGGCGGCAACGACACCGGCAAGGTCGCCTTCGGCACCGAGGCGGGCCTCTTCGACCAAAGCGGCATCCCGACGGTGGTCTGCGGCCCCGGCTCCATCGACCAGGCGCACAAGCCGGACGAGTTCGTCACCCTGGAACAGGTGGCCCTCTGCGAGCGTTTCATGGACCGCCTGGAGGAGCGCCTGCGTGGTTGACAGCGCCGCCAGAGACAGCGCAGCGCGGGAGCCCGTGGAGGCTGTCGTCTTCGACGTCGGCGGCGTGCTGATCGATTGGGACCCGAGGCACCTCTACCGCAAGCTTTTCGACGATACCGAGGCGATGGAGCACTTCCTGACGGAGGTCTGTTCCCAGGCCTGGAACGAGCAGGCCGACGCGGGCCGCCCCACGGCGGAGATCACCGCGGAACTGTGCCGCGAGCACCCCGACAAGCAGCCGTTGATCGAGAGCTACTACGCGCGTTTCTCGGAGATGATCGGCGGCGCCTTGGACGACAGCGTCGCCATCGTCGAGCGCCTGCACGGCCAGGGCATGCCGCTTTTCGTGCTGTCCAATTTCTCGGCCGAGACCTTCCCCCTCGCCCGCCGGCGCTTCTCCTTCTTCGACTGTTTCTCCGGCCTCGTCATCTCGGGCAGCGAAGGCATGAAGAAGCCCGACCCTCGTATCTACGAGCTGCTGGTCGAACGCTTCGAGCTGGCGCCGGCGCGGACCCTCTTCATCGACGACCGCGCCGACAACACCCAGGCGGCACACGATGCCGGCTGGCAGGCGCTGCGTTTCACCTCGGCCGGGCAGCTGGCCCGCGACCTGGAAGCCCTCGGCCTGCTGGAATCGCGCCCCGTTCACTGATCAAAAAAGGCCCTCATGGACAACCTGCTGTCGCCCGCCCTCACACTGACGCCACCGGACATCTCCGTCTGGCGCCGCGGCACCGGCAGCCCCCATCGTCCCGGCCCGGGCCTAGCCAACCTGGATTACGTTCACAGTTTCGATTCCGGTACCGCCGGCCCCCACGTGGTGGTCAGCGCGCTGGTGCACGGCAATGAGCTCTGCGGCGCCATCGCCCTCGACCGCCTGCTGTCCGGCGGCCTGCGGCCGGAGGCCGGCCGCCTCACCTTCGCCTTCGTGAATGTCGCCGCCTATGAACGCTTCTCGACGGCGGCGCCCCATGCCAGCCGTTTCCTGGACGAGGACTTCAACCGCCTCTGGGCACCGGAGATCCTGGAAGGGGCGCGCCACTCGCACGAGCTGGAGCGTGCCCGCGCCCTGCGCCCCCTCTTTGACTCGGCCGACTTCCTGCTCGACATCCATTCCATGAGCACCACGGCCGAGCCGCTGATCATGGCCGGCCCGGCCGACAAGGGTCTGGCGCTGGCCCGCCGACTCGGCCGCCCGGCGACCATCGTGCGCGATAGCGGCCACGCCGCCGGGCCGCGGCTGCGCGACTATGCGGGCTTCGTCGACCCGGCCTCGCCGCGCAACGCCCTGCTGGTCGAATGCGGCCGGCACTTCGCCGTCGAGAGCGCTGCGGTCGCCTTCGAGACCACCCTGCGCTTCCTCGCCGCCGTGGGCAGCATCGCCGCGGCCACGGCCGCCGCCTACGGCATCGACGGCGCCCCGCTGCGGCAGCGCGTCATCGAGGTGACCCAGCGCGTCACCGCGGCCAGCAACGACTTCGCCTTCGTGCGGCCCTTCCGCGGCATGGAGGTGCTGGCCAAGGCCGGCACGGTGATCGCCCGCGACGGCGCCAAGCCGGTGGTCACGCCCTACGACAACTGCGTGCTGATCATGCCGATGGCCAATCCCCAGGCCGGTGCCACCGCGGTCCGCCTGGGCCGGGAGGTCGGCTGATGGCAAAGCCCGCGCAACAGCACAAGACGCCGGTGCGGAACTGGCCGCCGCTGCACAAGATCCTGCTGGCGCTGGCCATCGGCGCCACCGGCGGCTGGCTCGCCAATCACTTCCAGGTGCCGCTGGCCTGGATGCTGGGCGCCATGCTCAGCACCACCGTGGCCGCCATGGTCGGCCTGCCGGTCGCCCTGCCCGTGGTCTTCCGCCTCGCCATGATGGCGGTCCTGGGAGTCATGCTGGGCAGCGGCTTCGCGCCGGAGATCCTCGACCGACTGGGCGACTGGAGCATCTCGCTGATCGGCCTTGCCGTCTACACCATGCTGGCGACCGGCGTGGTGGCCGTCTTCCTGCGCAAGATCGCGGGCTACGACCCCATCACCGCCTACTTCTCGGCGGCACCGGGCGGCCTCTCCGAGATGGTGCTGGTCGGCGCCGCGAACGGCGGGGACGAAAGGGTGATCTCCCTCACCCACACCTCGCGCATCCTGCTGGTGGTGCTGGCCCTGCCCTTCCTCATGCAGCTCATCTTCGGCTACACCCCCGGCCCGCGGCCAAGCGGCGGCATCCCCCTGGTCGAGGCCCGGCTCTTCGACATGCTGGTGCTGACCTTCTGCGGTATCGCCGGCTTCGTGCTGGCCCGGCTGGCGCGCCTGCCGGCCGCCGCCATCCTCGGACCCATGCTGCTCTCCGCCGTTTTCCACATGAGCGGGCTGACCGAGGCCAAGCCGCCGACCGAGCTGGTCGCCGCCGCCCAGGTCGTGGTCGGCACCACCATCGGCTGCCGCTTCGCCGGCGTCAGCATGAAGCTGGTCGGCCGCACCATCCTGGCTTCCATCGGCAGCACCATCATCCTGGTCGCCGGCGGCCTGCTCTTCGCCGTGCTGCTGCATCCGATGACCGGACTGCCGACCATCGGCATCTTCCTGGCCTATGCCCCGGGCGGCGTCGCGGAGATGAGCCTCATCGCCCTGGCCCTGTCGATCGACGCGGCGCTGGTGGCGACCCACCACATCGTGCGTATTTTCTTCATCGTGGTCTGCACGCCGCTGGTTTTCCGCCTGTTGCCGGCGCGCCTGCTGGGCCGCCGCAGCGTCCCCGCGCCCGGCGAGGACTGAGAGCGGCCCGCTGCGCGCAGACCCGGCCAACGTCCATATCTTGACACACCGCTGTCACTGCTGACCCCGCAGGCTGTGCCCCGCAGTACCCCCGGGGGGGCGAGGGCGCTGCACTGTTGTGGGGGCCTGTCATGTCCAATCGTCTTGTGGCCATCTTGCTGGCGCTGCTTCTCGTCGCGCCGCTGTGCTTCCTGCTCGATCTCGAAATCTTCGAGCCGTCCGAACCGCAGGCGCAGGAAGACCGGCTGCCGGACCTGTCCAGCGAAGACATGAAGCGTCAGGCCGAAGGGCTGTTCGAGAAGCTCAAGCGCGAGGCCGAGACCCTGGCGGCGAAATAAGGCCTTTCCCGGCTAGATCCACTTCAGGCGGCGCAGCAGCCAGATCTCCAGCCCCGCCAGCACTGCCAGCAGCACGCAAACCACCGCGAAGGCCCAGGACGAATCGACGCCCGGCATGCCGCCGACGTTGATGCCCAGCAGGCCGGTGATGAAGCCGAGCGGCAGGAACACCGCGGCGATGATCGAGAGGGTGTACATGCCGCGGTTCATCTCGTCGGAGATATGGTTGGCCAGCTGGTCGTGCACCACGCCGGCGCGCTCCCGCCCGGCATCCAGGTCCTCGACGTAGCGGGTGATGCGGTCGGCGATCTCGCGCAGCTGGTGGCGCTCGCCCGGGTCCAGCCAGGGCGTCACCTCCTGGTCGCCCGCCAGGCGCGCCAGCGCCTCCCGCTGCGGGGCGAAGTAGCGGCGCAGCAGGATGGCCTGGCGGCGCACCGTGGCCAGGCGCTCGCGCATCTCCGGGCTGTAGGCCTCCAGCACCTCGTCTTCCAGGGCGTCGATACGGTCGTCAATCTCGGTGATGACCGGCTCCATGCGCAACGCCAGACGGTCCGCCAGGAGAGTCAGGAACTCGCCGACGTTCTTCGGACCCCGGCCCTGTGCCAGCATCTCGTCGATGTCGCCCACCGCCAGCAGGCGGCGGCGCCAGACGGTGAGGATGTGGCGGCCGTCGGTCCAGATGCGGATCGACACCATGTCTTCGGGGTCGGAATCCGGATTGAGGTTGACGCCGCGCAGGATCAGCAGCAGGCCGCCTTCCAGCGCCGTACAGCGCGGCCGCGTCTCCTCGGCGGTCAGCGCCTGGCGCACCAGCGGCGGAATGCCCCTCTCGTGCGACAGCCAGCGCAGGGCCGAAGTGGAGTTGTGCTGCAGGTGCGCCCAGCAGACCTCTTCGGTGACGTGGTCGTATTCACTGGTCGACTCGCGCCGCGCGCCGCCCTGGCCGTCGAAGACGCTGATGAAACTCCCATCGTCGCTTGCTCCGTCGTTCATGCCGCCTCCCTTGTCGCGCCGCCTGCGGCGCCTCACATAACGCCGGGAAATACCTTCCTTCCACCCGGCCGGCTGCTACCATCCCCGCCGACTCGAAAGACGGAGCCCCTTGGATGCTCGAATGGCTTGCCGACCCGGACCTCTGGGCCAGTCTGCTGACCCTGACCTTCCTGGAGATCGTCCTTGGCATCGACAACATCATCTTCCTGTCGATCATAACCGAAAGAGTCGCCGAGCACCGCCGCTTGTTGGCCCAGCGCCTGGGCCTCGCCCTGGCGCTCTTCGGGCGCGTCGCCTTGCTGGTCGGGCTGGTCTGGCTGACCAAGCTCACGGCGCCGGTCTTCGAGGTCTTCGACCTGGCGGTCTCCTGGCGCGACATCATCCTCATGGGCGGCGGCCTCTTCCTGCTGGCCAAGGCGACCGCCGAGATCCATGAAAGCGTCGAGGGCGGCCCGGAGGGTGCCGGCGGCAAGAAGGCGGTGGCCTCCTTCGCCATGGCGATCCTGCAGATCCTGGCCATCGACCTGGTCTTTTCGCTCGATTCGATCTTCACCGCCGTCGGCATGACCGACCGCCTGCCCGTGATGATCGCCGCCGTGGTCATCGCCATCGGCGTCATGATGTTCGCGGCCAGTCCGATCAGCGACTTCATTCGCCGCCACCCGACCACCAAGATGCTGGCGCTGGCCTTCCTGCTGCTGATCGGCGTCGCCCTGGTGGCCGACGCCCTGCACTTCCACGTGCCGCGCGGCTACCTCTATTTCGCCATCGCCTTCTCGCTGATGGTCGAGCTGCTGAACCTGACCGCCTCCAAACGCCGCAAGGGGGCTTCGGAAGGATGAGCGCCTAGAGCAACCCGCGTCCAGGCGGACGCGGACAAGTTGCTCTAACCTTTTAAGATAGATCAATTTATCCTCGACCAGGTGAGTCCACCTGATCGAGGATTGATCTAGGAAAACTTCGCGGTGATGCCGCCGTCGACCAGCAGCCCGGTGCCGGTGATGTACCTGGCCTCGTCGGAGGCCAGGAACAGCGCGGCATGGGCGACGTCCCAGGCATCGCCCATCTTGCCGGTCGGGCACTGGGCGTCGCGCTTGCGGATCATCTCGTCGACATCGCCCTGGGCATAGGCCTCCTTCAGGGGCTCGACGATCATCGGCGTGTTCATCAGCCCCGGCAGCACGGCGTTGGCGCGGATGCCTTCCCGGGCGTACTGCAGCGCGACCGAGCGGGTGAAGGGCAGCACCGCGCCCTTGCTGGCCGAATAGGAAATATAGGCCACGCCGGTGTCGCGGATACCGGCGATGGAGGCGATGTTGACGATGGCGCCGCCGCCCTGGCGCTGCATCACCGGCAGCACGTGCTTGCAGGTGAGGAACATGGACTTGAGGTTCACGTCGATGACCCGGTCCCAGCTCTCCTCGCTGGTCTCCACCGGGCCGCCGACCTCCAGGATGCCGACGTTGTTGTCCAGCACGTCGATACGGCCGAAGATTTCCAGGCAGCGCGCCACCATGGCCTCGACCTCGCCCGCCACGGCGACGTCGGCGCGGCAGGCTTCCGCCGTGCCGCCCTCACCGCGGATGATTTCCACGGTTTCCTCCGCCGCGGCCAGGTTGATGTCGACGCAGAAGACCCGGGCGCCCTCGCGGGCGAAGAGCACGGCCGTCGCCTTGCCGTTGCCCCAGCCGGGCCCGGATGAACCCGCGCCCACCACCATCGCCACCTTGCCCTCGAGACGTCCAGCCATGGCTTCTCATCTCCCAGCTTTGACCTAGGGTCTCCTTCATAGAAGAAGACGGCGTCACTTAGAAGCCGGGATCGGAAAAGACGGTATCTTCGGAAGCAACCGGCGGGGCCGGAAGGCTGCCCCGCGGACCGCATCCAGGGGTGGATGAGGCTGCGGTCCGCGGGACGAATGACGGACTGGGTGGAGGGGTGGGAGAGCCCTGTCAGCCCGTCATCTTTGCGTCACACCCAGGGGCTCAGCCCTGGATGCGGAAATAGGTGCAGCGGTACTGGATGCGGAAGCGGCCATCGTCGGCATTGATGATCTGCTTGGCCACTTCCACGCCGACGGTATAGCCGGGGCCCGGGTCCGGACACTCGATGACCGGCGACTGGCAGGTCATCCGCGAAAGATGGCCCCAGGTATCGTGCTTCAGCTCCACCTGGCTCCAGCCCGGCAGGCAGGCGGTCGGCGCCGCCTTGAAGCCGCCCGGCGCCGCGGGAACCGCGGGCTGTGCCTGGGGGTTCACCGGCTGGTTGTCGGGGTTGGCGGTATCGGGCTTCGGCGCCAGGGCGCCGCTGCGCGGCTGCACCTGGATCTGGGCGTCGGCCGCCTGGCCGAGGGCGCTGCCCAGCGCGAGGACGGCAGCCATGGCGAAAAGCGCGAATTTGCGATTCATCCTTGCCTCCTGAAGACAGGGTCGAAAACGGCAGATGCCGCCTGTTCCCCTGTCTGTCGCGCCGGCCCCCGGATCGGTTCAAAAAATCTTCGCCGCCATCCGCGGTCCCGACTCCCGCTCCGGGCGCTCCCGGGGTCATCGCAGCCCGGCGGGAACGCTGTGGCTGTAGGCGCTGCGGATCATCACCTCGGAGATATCACCGTAGGCCTTGAGCCAGGCCGCCCGGACGGCGGGCGTGTAGTCGTCCTCCAGAATCTCCGCCAGCATCCGCAGCAGGGCCTCGCCCAGCGGGGGGTAGTGCTCCGGGCGCACCCCATAGGCGACGTGGCGCAGCGCCAAGTCCTCCAGGACCGGCAGCAGGCCCTCGAAGTTCTGGAGTTCGGCAACGATGATGCCCAGCTTGCTGATGAACTGGGCGCCTTGAAGCTCCATGTCGTTGAGGAAAAGCTCGCGCGTCTGGGGAGCGATCTCGAAGAGATGCGCGTAGAAGCGGTCCGCCGCTTCCTGGCTGTTCTCGGCCACCTTGCGGAAACCGAGCTGAACCAGCTCCCTTTCCTCGCTGCTCAGGCCCATCGGCGGCCTCTCTCCCTGGCTGCAACCGCTGCGGCGCCGTGGCAAGCGACAGCTCGCCACAGCGTCGTGAAAGGGATACAGAGACAAGCTGCGGACTTGAACCCGTGAAACCGCACAAGGAGAATGCAGCTTCGCATGTTCCCCTGGAGGCCGCAGATGGACTGGGACAACCTGAAGGTGGCGCTGGCCATCAGCCGCATGGGCTCGCTGACCCAGGCGGCCCATTCGCTGGGGATCGACCAGTCTACCGCCGGCCGGCGGCTTTCGGCCCTGGAGGCGGACCTGGGGGTCATCCTCTTCGTGCGCTCGAAGACCGGATTCGCCCTCACCGACGCCGGCGAGGCGGCCATCAAACAGGCCGTCGAGGTGGAACGCAGCGTCGACCGTCTGAGGGACGCGGTGACCCCGGCCGAGGAAGGCCCGGTCGGCGTCGTGCGCCTGCTGGGCAATGCCTGGACGCTGGACCGCCTGGCGCGGACCGTCATGGCGCCCTTCCTGGCGGCCAACCCGCGCCTCGACCTGCGCATCATGACCCTCACCCCGCGCACCCGCACCCGCGGCGAGGCCACCCTGTCGCTGTGGTTCGAGGTCGAGCCCAAGGAAAGCGAGTTCGCCATCAAGCTCGGCGAGGTGCCCTATGCGGTCTACTGCGCGCGCGACAAGGATCCGGACGAGCTGGGCTGGGTCGCCTTCCACGACGAGGACGCCATGCGGCCCTCCATCGCCCGGGCCCACAAGAAACTGCGCAGCCGCGGGGAGAAGGTCCGTGTGACCTCCACCGACGCCGGCATCATGCTCTCCGCCGTGCGCGAGGGCATCGGCAAGGGTCTGCTGCCCATGTGCCTGGCCGCGGACGACGAAAAGCTGGTACGAGTCCAGGAGGGCGAGCCCGACTTCGTGCGCAGCCTGCACCTCCACGCCCACCCCGACACGGTGGAGTCGCAGCGCATCCAGGCCACCATCCGCTGGCTGCGCGAGAACTTCAAAGCCGCCTTCCAGCCCCCCTTATGAGGCGCTTCCGCGCCTCCCCTTTCTCGCCTCAAACTTGCTTCCCGGGGGGCGCTTGGGGCACAAGGGAGGCCTGCCAGTCCCCGGTTTAAGCCCGCTTGATGGAATTGGTAGACATACGAGACTTAAAATCTCGGGGCCGCAAGGCCGTGCCGGTTCGAGTCCGGCAGCGGGCACCATCGCTGGCTTTAGCCTCGCGGCACGCACGCGATAAGCGCAATTTCGCGGCTTGGGGAATAAAACCGCGGGTTTTGTGTTATTCTAAAAGGCGGTTTTTTAGCAGAGGGACAAAGATGAAGAAGATCACCACAATTGGGCTGCTCCTGGGTTCCCTGCTCCTGCTGAGCGGCTGCGCCTACGCGGTGGGCGGCGCGCTGGGCGCCGGCGGCACGGCCACGGGCTACGAAGTTCACCTCAACAACGAGCGCGACCGCGTCGAGAAGCTCTACAAGGACGGCAAGATCGACAAGCGGGAGTACGACATCCGCGTCGACCAGATCAAGCGCGACTCCGCCGTTCAGTAAGCCGCCCGGCTTCTCCTCAAACCCGCGCCTGCGCGCCCGGCAGGTCTCGCCCGCCGGCCGGTGTGGTGCGTCCGGCTGCCCCGTTCCCTTGCCCTACGACTTGGCGATAAACAGCACCGCGTGGGCGGTGATCAGGCTGGTGATGAGGCTGGCCCCCATGATCGGCAGATAGACGATGGCGTGCCAGGGATCGCTGAAGTCGATGACGAAGAACAGCGCGACGACCACCACGGCCGCCAGAGTGACCTGGAGCCAGACCGTGCCATAGCCCGGCGACAGAGCCGAGACCAGCCAACCGTAGCTGATCACCGTCGCCACCAGCAGCACGACGATGGCCCCGTAGGTCGCGTAATAGCCCGAGTTGTAGACCGAGCCGGGGATCAGCCAGAACAGGGCGCCGGCCAGCAGGTGCAGAGGCACGATCGCGTAGCCGGCAGAGGATGGCAGGGTCACGGCGAGGCATCCTTCCCTTGTTTCCGCTCGCGGCAGCGCGGTGACCGTCAGTCGAACGTACGGGGCTGGAGCCGCCGCGGCGGGGCCGCCTGGGGCAGCGCCCGCAGCCGCGGGCCCGCCGTCGCGCCGGACTGCTGCGGATCACGGTTTTCTGTCGTCAGGCCGCCGGGGCGGACCTGCACGGCCGGGTTCAGCTTCGGTCGCTTGCATTCGATGAAGTGCAGCCGCTTGGGCACGGAGGCGATGACCTTGTTGTCCGCGTTGGTCACATTGAAGCCGAACTCGCGCGCCTGGGCCAGCAGCCCGTTGGGGGCGGCAGGCAGCGGGATGTCGTCCCAGTCCAGCGCCGCCTCGGCGCCCAGCAGCACCTTCTGGCCGTGGGTGATGCTGTAGTCGCGCAGCGGCGAGAGGTAGTTCCGGCCGAAGAACACGGCCTTGCCCGAGAAGTTGCCGCGCCCCTGGAGAACGCCGATCAGCTTCACGACCTGCGGGCAGATGAAACCCTGCACCATGACCTCGCCCTGCGGCACCGCCGAAAGGGTCACCAGCGGCGGGTCGTTGGCGGCGATGGTGTCGGGTCCGCCTTCGACGCAATCCATGACGTAGCTGGCCAGCTCCGACTGGAACTCGTGGCTGGTGCCCACCATGCGCACGGCGCCGATCTCCTTCCACTCGGTGTTGGGAATGTCGTACCAGTGGCTGAAGGTTGCGGTCTTGTTGTCGCCGGTGTTCACCGTCCACACCTGGCTCTGCTTGCCTTCCACGTTGGTGTAGCGGAAGGAGACATCGGCGTTCTTCTTGTCGGTGGTGATCCAGCCGTCGAGGCGGATCTTGCATGCGCCGTTCATGGTGGCGACGGCATAGACCGAAAGACCGTGGCCGACGACCTCTGCCGGCGACACCGTGAAGCTGCCGCTGGCCTGGGGAATACTGGCCCCCGCCCACTTCTGGCAGACCACGTCCACCTCTTCAGGGAAGGGAGCGGCAGCCTGATCGAGCGCGAGGTTATCGGGGCCGGACATTTCGACCTGCCACGTCGCTTCCAGGCCGTAGGTGATCGTGCGGTCCTGCGCGAAGATCTGCGTATCGGTCAGCCCCTCCGCACGCAGGTCGTCGGCCAGCCGGTTGCAGCTGTCGACCACGGCAAGCTGCCAGGCCGACTTCGGCACGGCGAGCTGCACCTGGCGGTCGACGGATTTGATGTGCTCGGACGAGGCATAGGTCTTGTGGTGCGCGAAGCCGGGGAAATCGAGGACAGCACCGGTCTCGCGCCGCATCTTGAGCCAGGCCGTCCATTCCTTGATCTCGCCCCAGACGCCGGCGTCGGCCTGCACGCGAACATCGGCAATGAGGTTGCCGAGGATCGGCACCTGGGTGTAGCTGGCGCCGTTGGAGCGCACAACGAGCTGCTTGGTGACCACCTTCGTGATCGTGATCTTTTCCCAGTCGGCGCGGGCGGCGTCGGGCAGCATAAGGGCTGCGCTCAGGGTAACGGCAGCCAGGCTGCCGAGGGAAATGCGTGAGAGGCTCCGGTGCTGCGGCATGAGGTCCTCCTGGCTGGATGGCCGGAAAATGTTCCAACTGTCCTGTTCCCCGTGAGTCGCGCCGCTGCGCGGCAAGGTTCAACCGCCCCCCTTTCCGGCGCCGGAAAAAAGGAGGGGGGGTAGCCGCACCTGCCGCTACCCCCTTGGCGACTTCAGCGGGCGTTTCGACCGCCCGCCGCGGCGCCCTTAGTTCAGGGCGCCGGGCACGATCACGATCGTGGCCTTGGGCTGGGTCGGCGCGGTCTTGTCCTGCTTGGCGCCGATCAGCGGGATGCGGAAGTCGGAAGTTTCGCAGGCCGCGGGCCCCTGCCCCAGCGGGCAGACCTGCAGACGCCAGCTGCGACCGCCGGTCAGGGCCGCCAGCGGGAAGCTGGCGTTCGCGCCCTTCATCTGCTTGGGCAGCTGTGCCGAGCTGACCTGCGTGGCCTTGCCGCCGGACTTGCGGAAGAAGGTCAGCTTGTAGGTCGTCGTCGGCTTGCCGCCCGACAGGCGGATCTCGCCCTTACGCACCGTGCCCTTGGGCGCCATGATGGCGAGCTGCAGGGCCTGGGGCTGGACCAGCACGCCGGTGGCGACCTGCTGAGAGCTCTGGCTCGGCTTTTCCCCGCCGGTCAGACCGCCGGCGCCGGCAATGCCCGTCGTCGAGACCTTCTGGCAGGCGAAGTCCTCGGACTTCTTCACCGTCTTCACCACGTAGTTATGCTCGTTGGCGAACTTCAGGGTGAATTCCAGCGTCTGCTCGGTCTGCGTCGCCGCATTCCAGGAGAGCTCGTAGTCGGCGTCGTAGTTGTGGCCCCAGTTAGCCTCCAGCTCGACATCGTGCTCCTTGATGAAGGTGTCGCCGACATAGAGCACGGCCGTACCGCTCAGCGGCTGGTCGTCGCTCATCACGTTGCCGTGCAGACGCACCTTCTCCGGGCAGATCCAGCCGGGCAGCTTCTTCTGGCCCAGGGTGGACAGCGACAGGGTCACGGACTTCGGCAGGTTGTCGTTGCTGGCAATGCCGCCGGGCGCGTTGTCGAACTGGGCGTTCACCTCCGGCTTCTTGCACTCGAAGCTCCAGGACTTCTCGACATGGTCGACCAGGTCGCCGACGCCGTTGCTGACGTTCATGAGGTAGTGAACGCTCTGCTGGCCGGTCTGGTTACCCTCCCAGGACAGATCGTGCTCGGCCTGGAGGATGATGGTCTTGCCGTCTTCGGCCTCGTACTGGCGCAGCGCCTTCAGCTTGCCGTCGGCGAAGAAAGCGACGGCGCCGGAAACATCGCCACGACCCTCGAGAACGCCCCAGATCTTGGCCTTGGCCGGGCAGATGCGGCCGCGGTGCATGACGTTGTCGGCGGTGGCATAGGCCTCCACGGCCACGGCCTTGGGCGGCAGGACGGTCTTGATGTCGTCGACCGGCTCGCTGCACTGGGTCTCGAAGCTCGCCCAGTT
>JBNKHC010000171.1:0-4081 GCA_050290145.1 Kiloniellaceae bacterium
GTTACAGTCCGGCATGGTGCGCGAGACGCTGCGCAGCAGGTTGATGGCCGGATAGCGGTTGCGCTCGGCCACCGCGCGCTCCAGCACGATGTGGCCGTCCAGTATGCCGCGCACCGCGTCGGCGATCGGCTCATTGTGGTCGTCGCCCTCGACCAGCACGGTGAAGAGACCGGTCACCGAGCCGTCCTCGATGCCCGGCCCGGCACGCTCCAAGAGGCGCGGCAGCTCGGCGAAGACCGAGGGGGTGTAGCCCTTGCTGGCCGGTGGCTCCCCTGCGGAGAGGCCGATCTCGCGCATCGCCATGGCGAAGCGGGTCACGGAATCCATCAGGCAGAGGACGTCCTGGCCCTCGTCGCGGAAGTACTCGCTGAGCGCCATGGTCAGATAGGCGGCCTGGCGGCGCATCAGCGGTGGCTCGTCGGAAGTCGCGACCACGACCACCGAGCGGGCCAGACCCTCCGGTCCCAGGTCGTCCTCCAGCCATTCCTGCACCTCGCGGCCGCGCTCGCCGATCAGGCCGATGACGTTGACGTCGGCCTCGGCATAGCGCGCCAGCATGGACAGCAGGACGGATTTGCCGACGCCGGAGCCGGCGAAGATGCCCATGCGCTGGCCGCGGCAGCAGGAGAGAAAGGTATTGATGGCGCGCACGCCCAGATCGATTTTGCCGCCCAGGCGCTTGCGGCTGTGGGCCGGCGGCGGCGAGGCGCGCAGGCTGTAGGCGGCCGGCCCGTCGGGCAGCGGCCCCTTGCCGTCGATGGGCTCGCCCAGGGCGTTGACCACGCGGCCCAGCCAAGCGCTGGAGGGCCGCACCAGCGGCTCGCTCTCCAGGACCTCCGCCTTGCAGCCCAGACCGACACCCTCCAGGGAGCCGAAAGGCAGCAGCAGGGCGCGGCGCTGGCGGAAGCCGATGACCTCGCAGATCACCCGCCGCGGTCCCTCGGGGCGGTTTCCCTGGGCGTGGATGGCACAGCGTGAGCCTATGGAGAGGGCCTGCTCGAGGCCGGCGACCTCGACCAGCATGCCGAGCACCCCGGCGACCCGGCCATAGAGGCGGTAGTCCGCCAGCTGACCGATTTCCTTAACGACGGTGGAAACGACCATCCCGAAATTCGCCCGAGGGCCCCCCTGGCCTGAGAACAACGACCTTTCAAGGCAGTCTCGGGTATCGGGCTTAAGGTTGGGTAAAATTAAGAAAATCGACGATCGGGCCGCGACCGGAATCGCAGCCGGATCGGTTGTGTACCGCCGGTCAATGATAATTAACGATGGTAAGAATTTATTAACAATGCTTCGGCAAAATGGTTAATAATCGAATCCCAGGGGAACTATACAGGCATTAGGTCACCACCATGAGAGTTCTGCTTGTCGAGGACGATACCGCCACAGCCCAAGGCATCGAGATGATGCTCCGGTCGGAGGGCTATGTGTGCGACACGACCGATATGGGCGAAGACGGCCTTGAAATCGGAAAACTCTACGACTACGACATCATCATTCTTGATCTGATGTTGCCGGACATGGACGGCTACGAGGTGCTGCGGCGTCTCCGGGCCGCCCGGGTCAAGACACCGATCCTGATTCTCTCGGGCCTCAGCGGCCTTGACGACAAGATCAAGGGCCTCGGCGTCGGCGCCGACGACTACCTGACCAAGCCGTTTGACAAGCGAGAGCTGGTCGCACGCATCCAGGCCATCGTCCGCCGCTCCAAGGGCCATTCGGACTCGGTGATCTCGACCGGCAAGCTGACGGTCAACCTGGATACCCGCACCGTCGAGGTGGAAGGCCAGCCCCTCCACCTGACCGGCAAGGAATATGGCATCCTGGAGCTGCTGTCGCTGCGCAAGGGCACGACCCTGACCAAGGAGATGTTCCTCAATCATCTCTATGGCGGGATGGACGAGCCGGAGCTGAAGATCATCGACGTCTTCGTCTGCAAGCTGCGCAAGAAGCTGGCCAACGCGACCGGCGGCGACAACTACATTGAGACCGTCTGGGGCCGCGGCTACGTGCTGCGCGACCCGGTCAGCAGCGACGGCGCCGAGCCGGCCAAGCACGCCGCCAACGCCTGAGCTCCGGGGGGAGCCTCAGGCAAGGCGCACTTTCCGCCCCGCCCGCGGGGCCCGGAAAAGATCATAGAAAAGGCCGCTATCCATCTGGAATAGCGGCCTTTTCTGTGCCTTCTTAAGGCGATATCTGAAGTCCGCTCCGGCGGCGGTCAGCCGACCTTGCGGTCCAGGTTGGCGTTGCCGTTGGTCAGGCGATAGATGCCGCGCTGGCCGGGCACCACCTCGAAGGAGTCCGAGATGCCCAGCACCGTCTCGGCGCCGCCCAGGTAGAGGTAGCCGTCGGCCGGCATGATCTGGGCGATGCGGGACAGCACCTGGCCCTTGGTGGCCTGGTCGAAGTAGATCAGCACGTTGCGGCAGAACACCACGTCGAAGGTGCCCAGCGCCGTGGGGCTGTCCAGCAGGTTGAAGGGCCGGTAGGACACCATGCTGCGGATCTCCTCGCTGATCCGCCACTTCTCCCCTTCCTGGGTGAAGTGCTTCATCAGCAGGGTGATCGGCAGGCCGCGCTGGACCTCGAACTGG
Source organism: Kiloniellaceae bacterium (assembly GCA_050290145.1). Taxonomy (GTDB): domain Bacteria; phylum Pseudomonadota; class Alphaproteobacteria; order Kiloniellales; family Kiloniellaceae; genus Pelagibius. Next base: position 2,595 of record JBNKHC010000171.1, read on the forward strand.
GAATAGAGGCCTTCCTTGGCCTTCTGCAGGATCTCCGTGGAGAGGTCGGTGGCGACGATCTCCACCTTCCAGCCGGCCAGCTTGGCCGCCTCTTCCTTGAGGATCATGGCCAGGGTGTAGGGCTCCTGCCCGCTGGAGCAGGCGGCGCTCCAGACGCGGATCTGCTTGCGCGCGGCCCGCGCCTCCAGCAGATGCGGCAGGACGATCTCCTTGAACTGGTCGAAGGGCCGGTTGTCGCGGAAGAAGAAGGACTCGTTGGTGGTCATGGCCTCGGTCACGTCGACCAGCAGGCGCTCTTCCTTGTTGCTCCGCAGGGCGGCAATCAGGGCATCGAAGCCGTCCAGGTCCCACTTGCGCGCGACCGGGTTGAGGCGGCTCTCCAGGAGGTAGGCCTTCTCCTGGGTGATCACCAGGCCCGAGCGCTGGTAGAGCAACTGGGCGATAAACTCGAAATCGTTCACATTCATGCCGCTGACCTCATGACCAACTTGCGGACGCTGGGGCCGATCTCCTTGATCGGCAGAACGGCTGAACACAAACCGCTCGTGGCGACGGCTCCCGGCATGCCCCATACAACGCTGGTGGCTTCATCCTGAGCGATGACCGTGCCACCGCCCTCAACCACCTCAACAGCCCCCTTCTGCCCGTCGGAACCCATCCCCGTCAGGATGATGGTCAGCAGGCCGGAGCCGTAGATCTTCGCCAGGCTGCGCAGCATCGGATCGACCGCTGGCCGGCAGAAGTTCTCGGGTGGGTCCTGGTTCAAACGAATGACGCTATCGCTGCCCTCGCGCTCCACCACCATGTGGTAGTTGCCCGGCGCCAGATAGATCTGGCCGGCGTTGATCTTGTCCCCGTCCTTCGCCTCGGCGCAGGGAACGCCCGTGGCGCGGCCGATGTGCTCGGCCAGCAGGGTGGTGAAGGTCGCCGGCATGTGCTGGGTGATCAGGATGGGCAGCTTGACCGCCGCCGCCATGTCGCGCAGCACCTCCAGAAGGGCCTGCGGGCCGCCGGTAGAGCTGCCGATCGCGATAAGGCGCGGCAGCGCCAGCGAAGGCTTGCGCAGCTCGATCCTGCGAGCGACCGCGATGGACGCCGGCGCCCGGCTCGTGCTGGCGACGGGGCGCGCGAGCGTGGGCCGGCCCGCCGGCCGCGCCGCAGCGGCCAGGGCCTTGACCTTCTCGGTCAGCTCGCGCTGGAAAGCGTCCTTTGACGTGAGCTCGCTGGTCGAACTCGGCTTGGGCAGGTAGTCCGCCGCGCCGGCCTGGAGGGCGCGCAGGCTGACTTCCGCGTTCTTGCGGGTCAGGGTCGAGGCCATGATCACCTGCACTCCCGGCTTCTTCTCCAGAAGCTTGGGCAGGGCGGTCAGGCCGTCCATGACCGGCATCTCGATATCCAGGATGATGACCTCGATATCGTGACGGTCCAGAGTCTTGATGGCGATTTCGCCATTACCGACGGAGGCAACCACCTTGATACTGGCGTCC
>JBNKHC010000172.1:0-10866 GCA_050290145.1 Kiloniellaceae bacterium
CAGAACGCCATGACGGCGGCGCACCGGACCCTGCCGATGCCCTCCATGGTGCAGGTGACCAACCTGGAGAACGGGCGTTCGGTGAAGGTGCGGGTCAACGACCGCGGTCCTTTCGCCCACGGCCGCATCATCGATCTTTCGAAGCGCGCGGCGGAGCTGCTGGGCTTCGTGAAGCAGGGCACCGCCAAGGTGCGGGTACAGATCCTGGAGGTCGAGAGCCGGCAGGCGGCCCTGGATGCCGGCGCTGGCGAGGCCGTGACCGGTACCGCGCCGCTGGCGGCCCCGGTGGAGAGCGTTTCGGTTCAGGAGCTGCCGCCGATCGGGGCAGCGGCCCCCGAACCCGCCGCCGCGACACAGACTGCAGCGGCGCCTGCTGCGGCGCCGGGCGGGCCCGCGCGCCTGCGCACCGCCACGTTGACCTTGCCGGAGCCCGTGGTGACCCAGGAGCGCGTGCAGCCCACGTCGATCTTCGTGCAGGCCGGTGCTTTCAGCCAGGTCGTCAACGCGGTGCGGCTGCGGGCGCGGCTTTCGTCCCTCGGCAACGTGCAGATCGCAAAGGCCGTGGTGGGTGACACCAATTTCTACCGGGTGCGTCTGGGCCCCATGGCCAGCGTCGATCAGGCTGACCGGACTTTGGAGCTGCTGCTCAAAAACGGATACAACGACGCGCGGGTAGTGGTCGATTGAGCCGGCAGCACCCTGTTTGTTTTCCGCCGACATTTTTTCGGCAAATTCTTGACCTAGGCTGCGGCCGTCACCGCGCCTTGTCCTTAGGTTCACCAGAGTGAGTCAACCGATGAAACGCCTCAGAAAGCTGTTCCTGACCCTTGGTTTCGCCGCCGCCACCAGCCTGCCGGCCCTCGTTCCGGCGGCCGGCGCGACCATTGAGACGCAGGCGGAAGAGGCGTTCCTGGTGGATTTCGACACCGGTGCGGTGCTGCTGAACAAGAACGGCGATCAGCGCATGCCGCCGTCTTCCATGAGCAAGATGATGACCGCCTACATGGTCTTCGACCGCCTCGGCGATGGCCGCCTATCGCTCGACGACAAGTTGACCGTCAGTGAAAAGGCCTGGCGCAAGGGTGGCTCCAAGATGTTCGTCGAGGTGGGCAACCAAGTGCGGGTCGAGGACCTGCTGCGCGGCGTCATCATCCAGTCCGGCAACGACGCCTGCATCGTCCTGGCCGAGGGCCTGGCCGGCAGCGAGGAAGCCTTCGCCGAGCAGATGACGGCCCGCGCGCGCGAGATGGGGCTGACCGGCAGCAACTTCGTCAACGCGACGGGCTGGCCAGACGACAACCACTATGTCACCGCCCGCGACCTCGCGACCCTGGCGCGGCACATCATCGTCGATCACCCGGAGTACTATCATTACTACTCCGAGAAGGAATTCACCTGGGCCGACATCCGCCAGGGCAACCGCAATCCGCTGCTCTACAGGAACATCGGCGCGGACGGCCTTAAGACCGGCCACACTGAAGCCGCCGGCTACGGACTCACCGCCTCGGCGGTGCAGAACGGCCGGCGCCTGATCCTGGTGGTCAACGGCCTGCCGAGCGTGCAGGCGCGCGCCGACGAGTCGGACCGGCTGATTTCCTGGGGTTTCCGCGAGTTCAACAACTACGCGCTCTTCAAGGCCGGCGACACCGTCGACGAGGCGGCGGTCTGGCTGGGCGCCGAGGACAGCGTGCCCCTGGTCCTCGCCGAGGATCTGACGGTGACCCTGCCGCGCAGCGACCGCAACGGCATGCAGGTCTCGGTGGTCTACGATTCGCCGATCCCGGCGCCGATCCCGGCGGGTCAGGAGATCGCCAAGCTGCGCGTGTCCTGGCCGGGCGGCGTGCCGGTGGAGGTGCCGCTGCAGGCGGGCGAGGACGTGGAGCAGCTCGGGCCCTTCGGACGCATCGCCGCCAGCATCAAGTTCCTGCTGCTCGGCTCCCCGTGAGCACGGAAGGCCCGAAGGCCCCCGGCCGTTTCATCACCCTTGAAGGCGGGGAGGGCGCGGGCAAGTCGACCCAGCAACGCCGTCTGGCCGCCTGGCTGCGCGAAAGCGGCCTGGAGGTCGTCGAGACGCGGGAGCCCGGCGGCAGCCCCGGGGCGGAAGAGATCCGCGCCCTGCTGGTCACCGGCGCGACCGGGCGTTGGGACGCGGTGACCGAGACCCTGCTGCACTACGCCGCGCGCCGCGACCATCTGGTGAAGACGGTGCAGCCCGCCCTGGCGCGGGGCGCCTGGGTGGTCTGCGACCGCTTCGCCGATTCCACCATGGCCTATCAGGGCTACGGCCAGGGCCTGGGCCGCGAGATCGTGTCCGCGTTCTACGACTTGGTGGTCGGCGATTTCCGGCCCGACCTGACCCTGGTGCTGGACCTGCCGGTGGCCGAAGGGCTGGCGCGCGCCAACGCGCGCAACGGAGCGGCCGCTGGCGACGAGAACCGCTACGAGAAGATGGACCTCGGCTTTCATGAGCGCCTGCGCCAGGGCTTCCATGATATCGTGGCCCGCGAGCCGGAGCGTTGCCTGCTGATCGACGCCGCCGGCGACGAGGACGCGGTGGCCGCAAGGGTCCGGGCCGCGCTGCGGGAGCGTTTGGGAGTGGCGGCTTGAGCAAGGCCAAGGACAGCGACGGGGAAGAAGCCGCCTGGCCGCATCCCCGAGAAACCGCCATCCTGCGCGGGCAGGAGGCCGCCGAAAGCGTGCTGCTGCGCGCCCACGCTTCCGGGCGGCTGCCGCACGCCTGGCTGCTCTCAGGGCCGCGCGGCGTCGGCAAGGCGACGCTCGCCTACCGCTTCGCCCGCTTCCTGCTGTCGCCGGAGGCCCAGGGCGGCGGGCTGTTCGGGGACGCGCCCGACAGCCTGGAGGTGGCCGAGGACGACCCCGTATTCCGCCGGATCGCCGCATCCGGCCACAGCGACCTCATGACGCTGGAGAAGGGTCGTGACGACAAGGGCAAGCCGCGCAGCGTGATCCCGGTGGAGGACGTGCGCCGCCTGCTGGCCTTCGCCCGCATGACCGCCGGAGAGGGCGGCTGGCGGGTGGCCATCGTCGATTCCGTCGACGAGATGAACCGCAACGCCGCCAACGCCCTGCTGAAGGTGCTGGAGGAACCGCCGCCGCGCTCCATGCTGCTGCTGGTCAGCCACGCGCCGGGCAGCCTGCTGCCGACCATCCGGTCACGCTGCTGCCAGTTGCCCCTGGCCCCACTCCACGAGGAAGTGGTGGCCGAACTGCTGGGCGGCCACTTCCCGGAGCTGAAACCGGAGGAACTGCAGGCCCTGGCGCGCCTGGCCGACGGCAGCATCGGCAAGGCCCTGGCCCTGGCGTCCCACGGCGGCCTGGACCTCTACCGGGAACTCATCGACCTGCTGGGGACCTTGCCGCGCCTGGATGTCACCCGGCTGCACAAGCTGGCCGAAAAATGGGGGCAGGGGCGCGATCCCCAGGCCTTCCAGACCGGCATGGAGCTGCTGATCTGGTGGCTGGGCCGCTTCATCCGGGCCGGCTCCACCGGCCACCCCCTGGCCGAGGTGGTGCCCGGGGAGGGGGCCCTGGCCCAGCGCCTGCTGGAGGGCCGCCCCCTTGCGCATTGGCTTGGCCTATGGGAGAAGATCAGCCGCCTTTTCGCCCGGACGGAGGCCGCCAATCTCGACCGGAAGCAGGTGGTTCTGACCGCCTTTCTGGACCTGGAGAACGCGGCGTAGCGCCGGGCCTTTGCTGTCGGGGCCCCCTTTCGGATGAGCCGGGGCCGGCAGCCGAGCTCGTTGGAGACCCGCGATGACGGCAGGAAAGCCGGCCTATTACATCACGACGCCGATCTACTACGTGAACGATTCGCCGCACATCGGCCACGCCTATACGACGCTGGCCTGCGATGTGCTGGCGCGCTTCAAACGGCTGGACGGCTTCGACGTGCGCTTCCTGACCGGCACCGACGAGCATGGCCAGAAGGTCGAGAAGTCGGCGGCGGCGGCCGGCATCGATCCGCAGAGCTTCACCGACCGGGTGTCGCAGAACTTCCGTGACCTCTCCGCGCTGTGGGGCTTCACCAACGACGACTTCATCCGCACCACCGAGCAGCGCCACAAGATTTCCTGCCAGGCGCTGTGGAAGAAGCTGGTCGAGGCCGGCGACATCTACCTGGGCAGCTATGCCGGCTGGTACGCCGTGCGCGACGAGGCCTACTACGCCGAGAGCGAGCTGGAAGACGGGCCGAACGGTACCAAGATCGCGCCCTCGGGGGCCGAGTGCGAGTGGGTCGAGGAGGAGTCCTACTTCTTCAAGCTCTCGGCCTGGGGTGACCGCCTGCTGAAGTTCTACGACGAAAACCCGGACTTCATTCTGCCGGCCAGCCGGCGCAACGAGGTCATCAGCTTCGTGAAGGGCGGCCTCAAGGACCTCTCGATCAGCCGCACCACCTTCTCCTGGGGCATTCCGGTGCCCGATGCGCCCGGTCACATCATGTACGTCTGGCTCGACGCGCTGACCAACTACATCACCGCCGTCGGTTATCCCGACACGGACTGCGACCTCTTCAAGACCTACTGGCCCGCCGACGTTCACATGGTCGGCAAGGACATCCTGCGCTTCCACGCCGTCTACTGGCCGGCCTTCCTGATGTCCGCGGGCGTGGCGCCGCCCAAGCGCGTCTACGCCCACGGCTGGTGGACCAACGAGGGGCAGAAGATCTCCAAGTCGCTCGGCAACGTCATCGTGCCGTCGGAGCTGATCGCCACCTATGGCCTGGACCAGGTGCGCTACTTCCTGCTGCGCGAGGTGCCCTTCGGCAACGACGGCGACTTCTCGCACAAGGCCATGGTCGGGCGCATGAACTACGACCTGGCCAACCAGTTCGGCAACCTGGCCCAGCGCGTGCTCTCCATGATCGCCAAGAACTGCGAGGGCCAGGTGCCCCAGCATAAGGAACTGGCGGCTGAGGACGAGGCACTGTTGAAGGCCGCGGCGGACCTGCTGGAGGCCGTGCGCGTCGACATGGACCGCCAGCAGTTCCACAGCGCCCTCACCAAGATCTGGGAAGTGGTGGGCGAGGCCAACCGCTACATCGACCACGCCGCGCCCTGGGCCCTGAAGAAGACGGACCCGGCGCGCATGGCGACGGTGCTCTATGTGCTGGCCGAGACCATCCGGCGCCTGGCGCTGCTCACCCAGCCGGTGATGCCTGACGCCACGGCGAAGATGCTCGACCAGCTTGCCGTGGATCCGGGCGCGCGCAGCTTCGCGGAGATCGAGAGCCGCCTGACGCCCGGTACTGCGCTGCCGAAGCCGGCGCCGGTTTTCCCGCGCTACGTGGAGGAGGAGGCTTCAGCCTGATGGCGGAGGCGGCGCTCGCGACGGCGGAACGGCCCCTGGTCGATTCCCACTGCCACCTCGATTACCTCGAACGCGACGGCGAGATCGAGCCGGTGGTGGCGCGCGCCCTGGACGCCGGCGTCGGCACCATGGTGACGATCTGCACCAAGCTCAGCGAGTTCGACCGCATCGAGGCCATCGCGCGGCGCTTCCCGCGGGTCTACTGCTCGGTCGGGGTGCACCCCCACGAGGCCGGCAAGGAAGGCCAGGAGACGCCGGAGCGCCTCATCGAGCTGGCGGCCCACGACAAGGTGGTCGGCATCGGCGAGACCGGGCTGGACTACTACTACGAGCACTCGCCGCGCGAGGCGCAGCAAGTGAGTTTCCGCAGCCACATCGCTGCGGCGCGCGAAACCGGCCTGCCGCTCATCGTCCACGCGCGCGACGCCGACGACGACACCGTCGCCGTGCTGCAGGACGAATACGCCAAGGGCGCCTTTCCGGGCGTGATCCACTGCTTCACCGCCGGGCCCGAGCTGGCCCGCGCGGCGCTGGACATCGGCTTCTACATCTCGCTGGCCGGCATTATCACCTTCAAGTCGGCGGAGAGCCTGCGCGATACCGTGCGCGAGGTGCCGCTCGACCGGCTGCTGGTAGAGACCGACGCGCCCTACCTGGCGCCGGTGCCCAAGCGCGGCAAGACCAACGAGCCGGCCAACGTGGTCTATACCGCCCAGGCCCTGGCCGAGCTGTGCGGGATCGCGGCGGCGGACTTCGCCGACACGACGACGGAAAACTTCTTCCGTCTGTTCAGCCGCGCCGCGCGGCCCTGAGGAGAGCGCGATGAAGGTCACGGTCCTCGGCTGCGGCGGTTCCGCCGGCGTGCCCCTTGCCGGGCGCGAGGCCGGCGGCACCTGGGGCAAGGCCGATCCGGCCAATCCCAAGAACCGGCGCCGGCGCGTCTCCCTGCTGATCGAGCAGGACGGCACGCGCATCCTCATCGACACCTCGCCGGACCTGCGCGATCAGATCCTGGACAACGACATCACCGCGCTGGACGCGGTGCTCTTCACCCATGCCCACGCCGACCACTGCCACGGCCTGGACGAGCTGCGCGGCCTGGTCTACAGCCGCGGCGCGCCGATCGACGCCTACATGGATGCGCGCACCCAAGCCCTGCTGACCGCGCGCTTCGACTACGCTTTTCTTTCCAGCCAGGATCCCGACGCGCTCTATCCGCCGCTGATGCGCGACAGGGTGATCGACGGCCCCATCAGGATCGGCGGCATCGAAGTGCGTTCCTTCGTGCAGAACCACGGACCCGACGTCTCCCTGGGATTCCGTGTCGGCGACGTCGCCTATTCGACCGACGCCAAGGCTCTGGACGAGGACGCCTTCGCGGTGCTGGCGGGGGTGAAGCTCTGGGTCGTCGACTGCCTGCGCGACGCGCCGCACCCGACCCATTCCCACACCGAGCAGACCCTGGAGTGGATCGCGCGGGTGAAGCCCGAGCGCGCCATCCTCACCCACATGAACGAGCAGCTCGACTACGACGAGCTCCTCAGCCGCTGCCCGCCCGGCGTCGAACCCGGCTACGACGGGTTGGTGGTCGAAGTCTGAGGCGGGCCCCATGCGCTTCATGGTGATCGAGACATTCCGCGGCGGCGATCCGGGGCCGGTCTACGCACGGCTTGCCGAGCGCGGTCGCATGATCCCGGCCGGCGTTCGCTACGTCGACAGCTGGGTGGAAGAGGGCGGCGGGCGCTGCTTCCAGCTCATGGAATGCGACCACGAAGACCAGCTCCGGCCCTGGATCGAGGCCTGGGCCGACCTGGTCGACTTCGAGGTCGTGCCGGTTGGGGATAGCGCCACGGCCGCCGAAAAGCTTGGGCGCTAGGACCCGGAAGCTGCCGGAGAAAGCCGCGTAGCTTCAACTCCCCTGTCGTCATGCTCGGGCTTGACCCGAGCATCCATTTGCGAGGCCGGGCGCCGGGCAGCCGCCATGGACCCTCGCATCAAGTGCGAGGGTGACGGGAGGAGGGGACGGCATTGCCGGTGCGACAAACGCCGACGCCTGCGACTAGCCTACCGGTCGAACCAGAAGCGCTCCGGCCGGTACATGCCGAACTGCGCGCCGGGGTCCCAGTTGTAGATGCCCTTTTCCGGGACGTTGCGCAGGGCGGAAGCGACCACGACCGGTTGCGGCACCTCGGCGATAAGCCCGATGGTGTAGATCTCCTCGGCGTGGATCTTCAGAATCTCCTCCCAGGCCGCGACCTTCTCCTTGGTCGACTTGGCGTGGATCCACTGGCTGTAGAGTTCCAGCAGCCGCTTGGGCTTTTCCATGTCGACAGGTTCGCCAGCATTGCCGCTGGTCTCGGCGTATTGACCCCACATCGGCCATTGCAGGCTCTGCTGGTGGACCGGCACGAACTCTTCCGGACTGCTCAAGGGGGTCGGGATACCGTTCTCGTAGCCGAACCACATGGACATCATGGTGTCGCCGGCGAAGACGCGGTTGCGCAGCACGTCGCGCTGCGACGGCTTGGTGAAGAGCTTCACGCCGATCTGCTGCCAGGAGTCGCCGATCAGCTCCAGCACGTCGACCTCTTCGGTGTTCTCGCCGGCGGTCTCGACGATGATCTCCAGCGGGCGGCCGTCGGGCATCAGGCGCACGCCTTCGCCGTTGCGCTCGGTCAGGCCGATCTCGTCCAGCAGGGCGTTGGCCCTGTCGGGGTCGAAGTCGGCGTAGGCCTGGCGGTAGTCGGCCTGGTAGAGCGGACTGTCGGGCAGCACCGAGTTGTTCCCCTCCAGGCAGAGCCCGTAGTAGATCACCTGGTTGATTTCACCGCGGTTGATGCCGAGGGACAGCGCCTGGCGGAAGCGGGCGTCCCGGTTCAGCTTGCGCCAATCCGGGTCGGTGACGTTGAGGTTGGGATAGAGCGCGAGCTGCGAACCGCGGACGGTCTTCCACAGGCGTACGTCGTAGCTGCTGCGCTCCTCGGCGGCCTTCAGGAAGGTGTAGTCCGAGAAGTTCAGGCTGCGGGACTGCAGGTCGGCTTCGCCGGCCGCGGTCTTGGCCGGCACCAGCGAGCCATTGACCACGTCCATGATGAAGCGGTCGGCGTAGGGAAGTTGCTGCCCGGCGGCGTCGATGCGGTGGTAGTAGGCATTGCGCTCGGCGATGAAGCGCGTCGACGGCGGCGCGACCACGTTGTGCCAGGGCTGCAGCGTCGGCAGCTCCGGGTTGGTGGCGCGGTACATGTTGCCGATGCGGTTATGCAGCTGGGCCCAGTTGCGGGCGCTGGCCGCTTCGACCGCGGCCTTGATCGTCGCAGGATCGCCGTACTTGGGATGGAACTGTTTCAGGTAATGCGAGGGCACGAAGAGGTCGAGCGGCCGCGCCCCGGCCATGGCCGGGATCAGGAAGGGGTTGGGGTTCGACCAGCTGTAGCGGATCGTCGTCTCGTCGATGATCTCCACCGTCGGCAGCTCGCCGTCGACACGCAAGGTGACTTCGGGGCCGACGGGCGAAAGTTCTTCGTTGTTGGCGATGTCTTCCCAGTAGTAGCGGAAGTCTTCGGTCGTGAAGGGCGCGCCGTCCGACCAGCGGTGGCCTTCGCGCAGCTTCATGGTGAAGATGCGTCCGTCCTCCACCTCGAGCCACTCCAGGATGTCCGGCTCGATCTCCAGCTTCTCGTTGTAGCCGACCAGGCGGGAATAGCCGTAGACGATCAGCAGCCGCACGTCCTTATCGCGCCCGACCAGCATGCGGATGTCGCCGCCGGGCTTGCCGACCGAGAGATTGGGACCGCTGATGGAGACGCGCGGGACGGCAGGCAGCCGCTCGGTGACCGGCGGCAGCTTGCCGGCGTCGACCAGCGGCGCCAGCGAAGGGGTTTCCTTGAAGGCGGCCACGCGCGGGGCGTCGGGCGCCTCATAGCGGACGACTTCGGCCTGGGCGCTGCCGGCGAAGAGGGTTAGCAACCCAAAGATGGCCAGAGCCCTGGCCTTCCACGTAAACTGGTAGAACATCAAGCGAGTCCCTGAACACATTGTAATTATAGAGTTTTTTCCCCTATTAGCGCGGATTATAGAGCGCCTTGAGAGCAAGCGCCATCGAAGATGATGCGACCTGATACGCAGTCGGATGCCTGCCCAAATGCAGGGTTGAATTCGGGGCAGGGGCGCCCCTTGCGGCACCGGTGAGGGAGATACCACCCGGAAGGTGCCCGGGGCCCTGAAGCCGGCCGCCTCCGATGCCCCGGCGGGGCCAGGTCGCGGGCTGGGGCGGCCATGAACGCGGCGCACACCAACGGCCCCGCGGAAAGCCAGGGGAATCCGCCATAATCCCCTAATCATATGATTAAACTTAATATTTTCTTCATGTTGCCATGAGGTAACCGCAATGCTGCGGTGCAACATATGCGCTCGTCGCATAGCTCCCTCAGGTCCATATTCACCTTGTCGACGGCACCGGCTCGACACTCCAACCCCCCAGATCGAGCCTCACAGCGTGCTGCTTATCGGATTGTCGCCTCTGGCGGGCGGCCAATTGAGGATTGAGAAGATGGATATGAATCAGTTCAACAACATTCAGGACCCCGTTGCCCGGGCGGAAGCCATGCGCGCCCAGGCGACCGCGGAGATGCTCATGGACGGCATCAATGCCTTGCGCAGCCTGTTCAAGGCGGTCTCGGCCAAGCTGGCCGCCCATGTGGAATACCGCCGGACCTACGACGTGCTTTCGGCCATGACCGACCGGGAGCTGGATGACATCGGCATCGCCCGCGCCGACATCGCCGCGGTGGCGCGTGGGGTCGACCCGCGCAAGCAGGATGCCGAGGTTGCCATGGGCGACGCCCTGGCACAGCGCCTGACCCTGGCCAAGGTCTTCGACAAGGCCGAAGAGGTCGCTACGCCGGCCGCGCACAACGATCATCGGACGGCCGCGGCCGCCTGAGGCGCCACCGCCTGATCCGTTACCTGCCGGGGACTCCTTGGTCCCCGGGCCGGCAAGAGGGCCGCGCTTAGCGCGGCCCTTTGTCGTTTTGGGGCCGTGGATCGGAGGCTGCCCTGGCCAGGACCGCCGTGGCCCTCTAAAACTGCGCGGCAGAAGCAATTACGGCCCGCGAAGCGGGCCGCCGCCGGGAAGGGAGAGGGTGCCAGGATGAGTGGGACGGGTCAGATCAAGTCAGTGACGCTGCCGGAAATTGCCGGGCGAAAGGGCGGGGAGCCGATTGTCTGCCTGACCGCTTATACCACCTCCGTCGCCCGGCTGGTCGACCGCCACTGCGACATCGTCCTGGTGGGCGACAGCGTCGGCATGGTGCTGCACGGCCTGCCGTCGACCCTCGGTGTCACCCTGGAGATGATGATCCTGCACGGCCAGGCGGTGCGCCGGGGCCTGGAGCGGGCCCTGATGGTCGTGGATCTGCCGTTCGGGACCTACGAGGAGAGCCCGGCGCAGGCCTTCCGCAGCGCCGCGCGGGTCATGGCGGAGACCGGCTGCGAGGCGGTGAAGCTGGAAGGCGGCGTGGTGATGGCCGAGACGATCCG
>JBNKHC010000173.1:0-6682 GCA_050290145.1 Kiloniellaceae bacterium
AGCAGCTCCGCCGCGACGGCTACGCCGTCTCCCTGGGTGAACGCGACCCCTTCATCGCCGCCGTCGCCGTGCCGCTGCTCGATTGCGCCGGCGCCTTTCAGGGGGCGCTCTGCCTTTCCGGCCTCGCCGCGCAGTTCACCGAAGGCCAGAAGGACCGCTGCCGCACGCTGCTGCAGCAGGCCGCCGCCGAGCTGCAGGACCAGCTCCGCTAGCAAAAGGGCACAATAACTTTGTATACAAAATAAAAATGCGGCCGGTAGAGACGGTGCTGATTCTTGCCGCCTTTCCCGACACTTATCCCTGAGGTTTTGTGGGGGAAACAGGTGGTTGAATGGCGGAATCCGGCAAGTCTCCGTCGCCGCCGGGAATTGACAGCGGTGCTTTATCTTGCATACTAAACAAAAATAACAACGAACTCATGGGACAGGGGAGTTCGGCAGGTGGGGTGTTATCTTCGTCCGCAGGGGCTTGAAGACGCGGTCGCCGCCTTGGCGGACGGCAGCTATACGGTCCTTGCCGGAGGCACCGACTTCTATCCCGCGCGCGCCGGCGGTCTCGGGGGCCGCCCCCTTGAGAGCAAGGTTCTCGACATCACCGCCCTGGAAGGGCTGCGCGGCATCTGCGAAGAGGACGATTCCTACCGCATCGGTGCGCTGACCACCTGGAGCGACGTGCTGCGCGCGCCGCTGCCGCCCTGCTTCGCGGCCTTGAAGCTGGCGGCGCGCGAAGTCGGCGGCGTGCAGATCCAGAACGCCGGCACCCTCTGCGGCAACCTCTGCAACGCCTCGCCCGCCGCCGACGGCGTGCCGCCGCTGCTGGTCCTGGACGCGGAGGTGGAGCTGGCCTCGCAAGCCGGCTCGCGGCGCCTGGCTCTCGACGACTTCATCCTCGGCAACCGCAAGACCGCCAAGCGCCCCGACGAGCTGGTGACTGCGCTCTACATCCCGAAACTTTCGGCCCCCGCTTCTTCCGGGGGAACGCGCAGCACCTTTCTGAAGCTGGGCGCGCGCAAGTACCTGGTGATCTCCATCGTCATGGCCGCCCTGCTGGTCGATCTCGACGACAAGGGCAACGTCAGCAGAGCCCGGGTCGCCGTCGGCTCCTGCGCCGCGCGCGCTCTGCGCCTGCCGGCGGTCGAGGCGGCCCTTGAAGGCCAGCCTTTCGATGAGGACCTGCTGCCGCGCATCGGCGAGGAGCAGTTTGATCCCCTGACGCCCATCGACGATATCCGCGGCACCGCCGACTATCGCCGCGAGGCCGCCGTGGTGCTGCTGCGCCGCGGCGTCGAGGCCCTGTTGTCGCAGGAGGCCGCGTGATGGACGCCGCGCTGAAGCACAGCGTCGCCGAGGGCGGGCAGCCGATTCGCTTCACTCTCAACGGCCAGGCGGTCGCGGTGAGCGTCGATCCCCTGGACCGGCTGAGCGACGCGCTGCGCTATGCGCTGGGCCGCACGGGCACCAAGGTGGGCTGCAACGCCGGCGACTGCGGCGCCTGCACGGTACTGGTCGACGGCGAGCAGATCTGTGCCTGTCTCATGGCCTGCGGCCAGGTCGAGGGGCGGCAGGTGACGACTGTTGAAGGGTTGACCGGCGACCCCGACGGGCAGCGCCTGCAGCAGGCCTTCCTCGAACACGGCGCGGCCCAGTGCGGCATCTGCACGCCGGGCATGCTGATGGCCGCGACCGCGCTGCTGAAGCGGGCCGCCGCGCCGACGCAGCAGGAGGTGCGCGATGCGCTGGGCGGCGTGCTGTGCCGCTGCACCGGCTATCAGAAGATCGTCGAGGCGGTCTGCGCTGCGGCGGAAGCTCCCCTGGCCGACGCGCCCCCGACCGACCCGGACGTCGGCTGCGCCGTGGGCGCGCGCTTCGCCAAGACCGACGGCCTGGCCAAGGTGACCGGCGCCGAGCTTTACGGCGCAGATACCGCGCCGGAAGGGGCGCTGTGGCTGCGCGTCATCCGCGCGCCCCATGCCCGCGCCACTTTCACCCTGGGCGACCTCGATGCCGAGGTGGCGAAGACGCCGGGGCTGGAGCGCATCCTCACCGCCGCCGACATCCCCGGCAGCAAAGCCTTCGGCGTCTATCCGCACATCAAGGACCAGCCGGTGCTGGCCGAGGGGAGGGTGCGCTACCGCGGCGAAGCGGTGCTGGCGCTGGTCGGCAGCCGCGCCGCCGTCTGGTCGCTGGCCGAAGAGGAGCTGCCCATCGCCTGGCAGGCGGAAGACGCGGTCACCGATTTTTGCGCCGAGGACCAGCCGCTGGTGCAGGAAGGCCGCGCCGACAACGTGCTGGCGCGCGGCTTCGTCAACAAGGGCGATGCCGAGGCGGCGCTCGCGGCCTCGGCGCTGACCGCCGAGATCAGCACCGCCACGCCCACCATCGAGCATGCCTACATCGAGCCGGAAGCCGGTTATGCCGAACGCAAGGACGATGTGCTGGAGGTCTGGGTGACCACCCAGGCGCCCTACATGGACCGTGACGAGACGGCGGCGATCCTGGGCCTCGACAAGGCGAAGGTGCGCATCATCCCCTCGGCCTGCGGCGGCGGTTTCGGCGGCAAGCTGGACCTCTCGCTGCACCCGCTGATCGGGCTGGCCGCCTGGCTGCTGGAGCGGCCGGTGCGCTGCGAGTACACGCGGCCGGAATCCATGGCCTCCTCCACCAAGCGCCACGCCTCGCGGGTGACGGCGCGCGCCGGATGCGATGCCGACGGCAAGCTGACGGCGCTGGTCTTCGACGGCGACTTCGACACCGGCGCCTATGCCTCCTGGGGTCCGACGGTGGCCGACCGGGTGCCGGTCCACTGCAGCGGCCCCTACAAGGTGCCCAACGTGCTGGCCCGTTCGGTCGGGCGCTTCACCAACGCGCCGCCGGCGGGCGCCTTCCGCGGCTTCGGCGTGCCCCAGTCCGCCCTGGCGCACGAGGCCCTGATGGACGATCTGGCCGAGCAGCTGGGTCAGGACCCGCTGGAGTTCCGCTACGCCAACGCAATCCGGGTCGGCGACGCCACGGCGACCGGCCAGGTGCTGAGCGCCTCGGCCGGCCTCGCCGACTGCCTGGAGGCCTTGCGCCCTTACTGGAAGGACTGGCGTGCCGCCGCCGAGGCCTTCAACGGCGCCGACGGCCGCCGGCGCCGCGGCGTCGGCATCGGCTGCGTGTGGTACGGCTGCGGCAACACCTCCATGTCCAATCCATCCACCATGTCGGTGGCGCTGAACCGCGAGGGTCGGCTGACGCTCTACAACGGCGCCGTCGATATCGGCCAGGGCAGCAATACCATCATGGCGCAGATCGCCGCCGACGCGCTGGGCCTGCCGGTCCAGGAGATGCGCGTCATCATGGGCGACACCGCGCTGACGGCCGACGCCGGCAAGACCTCGGCCTCGCGCCAGACCTTCATTTCCGGCAAGGCGGCGGAGCTGGCCGGGCGCGACCTGCGCGCCCAGATCCTGCGCCTCGCCAACGCTGGCGAGGACGCGCGTCTGGAACTGACCGGCGGCAAACTCGCCGTGCACGACGGGGGAGTGGTGCGCGAGCTCGACCTTTCCGGGATGCCGGAGGACGCGCGCGGCGACGCGCTCTGCGGCAGCGGCACCTTCGACCCGCCAACCTCGCCCCTGGACGAGAACGGCCAGGGCGACCCCTATGCGACCTACGGCTTCGCCGCGCAGATCGCCGAGATCGAACTCGACCTGGACCTGGGGACGGTGAAGGTGCTGCGCATGGCCGCCGCCCACGACGTCGGCCGCGCGGTCAACCCGACCCTGGTGGAAGGCCAGATCCACGGCGGCATCGCGCAGGGCCTGGGCCTGGCGCTCATGGAAGAGTACCTGCCCGGACGCACGGAGAACCTGCACGACTACCTGATCCCCACCTTCGGCGACATGCCGGAGATCACCTCCGTCCTGGTGGAGGACCCGGAGCCGCTGGGCCCCTACGGCGCCAAGGGCGTGGGCGAGCATTCGCTGATCGCCACCGCGCCGGCGATCTTCGGCGGCGTCTATCAGGCGACCGGCGTACGGCTGACCCGCACCCCGGCGACGCCGGACCGGGTGCGCGCGGCGTTGCGCGAGGCGGGCGTGGTTTGAGGACGACGAGATGAACACGACGCAAGCCGAAAAGACCGAAGCACGCGGCAAGGATGACGGCATCGTCGTCTGCGATGCCTGCCCGGTGCTGTGCCGCATCCGCCCCGGCAAGACCGGCGCCTGCGACCGCTACGGCAACGTCGACAACGCGCTGGTGCGCATGGACCCCTTCCTGCTGGCGCGCCAGGCGGCCGAGCGCGAGGCGGAGATGGTGCCTTTCCTCGCCACCGAGGGCGCGGGCGCCGAGTGGGACGGCAGCCTGGTACAGGGCAGTGAAGCCTTCGTCACCGGCATCGGCGCCGGCACCACCTATCCCGACTACAAGCCGGCGCCCTTCATCGTCTCCTCCAAGGTCGAAGGCGTCGACATGGTCACCGTGGTGACCGAGGGCATCTTCAGCTACTGCGGCGTGAAGGTGAAGATCGACACCGACCGCCACCTGGGCCCGGAGCAGGCCGCCGTGCGCTGCCAGGGCGAGCAGGTCGGCCACGTCACCACCGCCGAGTACGGCTCGCAGATGCTGGCCCTCGGCGGCGTGCGGCATCTGACCGGCGGCAGCAAGAAGGAAGGCAACGTCACCTGCCAGATGATGCTCGACCTCTGCAACAAGCAGGCGGTGGACCTCACCATCGACGGCGGTGCCGAGCTGACCATCCAGGCGGGCCGGGCGCCGATCATCAACGGCGTCAAGGAAGAGCGCATGCGCGTCGGCTGCGGCTCCGCCACCATCGGCATCTTCGCCCAGCAGTGGGTGGGCCACGTGGACGAGGTCATCGTGGTGGACGACCACATCACCGGCGTGCTGACCGAGCACCAGGCCGGCAAGTTCCTGGACATGAAGCCCAGCGGGATCAGGGTCCGGGGGCGGCGCTCGACGCCCGGGCGCTACTTCCAGGTGGCCGAGCCCGGCACCGGCTGGGGCGGCACCAACATCAGCGATCCCCTGTCGATCATCGACAAGATCGATCCCAAGATCGCCTGGCCGGGCCTGCGCCTGCTGATGGTCAGCACCACCGGCGAGCACGCCGCCTGGTTCGAGCTGGACGACGACCTGAAACCCCAAGAAGCCGAAATGCCGGAAGCCGTGCAGGTCGTGGTCGACCGCATCGGCGAGAACTGCGAGCCGGCCTTGTCCTCGGTGCTTTTCATGGCCGGGGCCGGCGGCAGCCTGCGCGCCGGGGCGACGGAGAACCCTGTGCGCCTCACCCGCTCGGTGAAGGACGCGCTGACCCGCGTCACCGCCGGCGGCGCCAAGGCCTATGTCTGGCCCGGCGGCGGCATCACCATCATGGTCGACGTCATGGACATGCCCGACAACGCCTTCGGCTACGTGCCGACGCCGGCCATCGTCGGGCCCATCGAGTTCACCATGCCGCACGAGGTCTATGCCGAGCTGGGCGGCCACATGAAATCGGTGCAGTCGCTGGCCGACGTGGTCAAGACCCGCGGCGCCGGGGAGCGCATCCGCCTGACCGACCTGAAGGCGGAGAACCCCTGGCCGCTGTCGCCGCTAAAGAAAGCGGGGTACTGAGCCTTGCGCCCCAGCCTCTTCCGCCGCGACCTGCCCGACGGCCGCCTGCACCTGCAGGAGGGCCCCATCGACCTGATGGTCGAGGCTTTCGGCGCCCGCGCCGAGGTGCGGCGGGCCTATGACGCGGCGGCGGAGAGCTTCCAGGACGTGCTGCCGGACCTGGTGGCCGAACTGGCGGCGCTGCGCCGGCCGCTTGGCGAGGACACGCCGCCCTTTTCCGGCCCGGTGGCGTGGCGCATGGCGGCGGTCTGCCAACCTCACCGCGCCGCGCGCGTGACCCCCATGGCCGCGGTCGCGGGGGCCGTGGCCGACCACGTCCTGGCGGCCATGACCGCAGCGGCGGACCTTGCCCGCGCCTATGTGAACAACGGCGGCGACATCGCCCTGCACCTGACGCCCGGCGAAAGCCTTGCCTGCGGCCTGGTCGCGCAGGTCGCCGACCCGCGCCTGGACGGGCGCGCGGTCATCACGGCGGGGCTGCCGGTCCGCGGCATCGCCACCTCGGGACGCGCCACGCAGGGCCAGGGCGGCCGCAGCTTCTCGCTGGGCATCGCCGATGCGGTGACGGTCTTCGCGCGCTCGGCCGCCGAGGCCGACGTCGCCGCGACGCTGATCGCCAACGCGGTGGACCTGCCCGGCCACCCGCTGGTGGTGCGCCGCCCGGCGACGGAGATCGACCCCGAGAGCGATCTCGGCCGGCGCCCGGTCACCGTCGCCGTCGGCAAGCTCACCGACACCGAGATTGCAACGGCGCTGCGGCGCGGGCAGGCGGCGGCCGCGGCGATGCAGGCGGCCGGTCTCATCGAGGCGGCGGTGCTGTTCCTGCGCGGGCAGGCGGAGGCGGTGGGCGCGCTGCCCCTGCTGCCCGGCCTGCCGAGCGCGGCTTAGAGGGAGAAACACGTTTTGGCCGTCGATATTCGCAGAGTCGTGACCAACGTCGAAGAGATCCACCACGAGGGCGGGCCCGTCGCGGCCGCGCCGCTGCTGGTCGGCTCCGCCGCTGTGGTCATCGCCAATCCTTTTTCCGGGCGCTACGTCGAGGAGCTGCAGCCCTACATGGAGGA
>JBNKHC010000174.1:0-2117 GCA_050290145.1 Kiloniellaceae bacterium
TATTTCTCGTAGTGCAGCGGCCCTTCGCGCTTGGTCCAGTCCCAATAGGCCGTGCGCAGCCCGGCGTTCCGGTGCGCCGCCAGGGCGCGCGGGCCCGCCGCGTTGAAGCCCAGGCCCGGCGGACACATGAGCCCCTTCTGAGAGCCGGTGACGGCGACGTCGACGCCCCAGGCCTCCATCTCGAAGGGCATGGTGGCGAGCGAGGCGATGGCGTCGACCATGAAGAGGGCGCCGTGGCCGGCCGCCCGGATGGCGCGGCCCACCGCGGCCACGTCGTTCATCACGCTGGAAGCGGTGTCGACCTGGACCATGAGGACGGCCTTGATCTCCCCGGCGCTGTCGGCCTTGAGGCGCGCCTCGACGGCGGCCGGGTCGACGGCGTTGCGGAAGCCGAAGGACAGCTCCTCGATCTCGATGCCGATGAAGGCGGCCATGTCGCCCCACAGGGCAGCGAAGCGGCCGCTGCCCAGCACCAGCACCTTGTCGCCGCGCGACAGGGTGTTGGTCAGCGCGGCCTCCCAGGCGCCATGGCCGTTGGCGGCGTAGATGTAGCTGCGCCCGCTGGCGGTGCCGAAGAGGCGCTTCAGATCCTCCAGGCAACTGCTGGTGATCTCCAGCAGCGGGCCGGTATAGATCTCGACGGCCGGGCGGTGCATGGCGTTCAGCACCGCGTCGGGCACATTGGTGGGGCCGGGAATCGCCAGGTATTCCCGGCCGTGGCGGAGGGTCATGGGGCAGATCCAGCCATGAAAGTTGCAGCCCGGTAAAGTTAGGCCCGCCCCGCGCGCCGGGCAAGCGGCGCCGGGCCCTTGCATGGCAGGTCTGCGCCATTCCGGGTCGCCGCCAGGATCGCCCCGCGGCCCCCGGCGTACTACTGTAGGACCCTTCCAGAATGGTCCGGACTCCGGGCCGATTCACCGGTTGCCAGAGCCGGCCCCGCCGGAGATAAGGTGCCGTGCCACAGCGTTTCGTCCTTTTCGATGCCGGCCCGAGCGGCCGCCCCGCGCTCTTTGCCGAGCCGCGGCGGCAGGTCGTCGCCTGGTCGGCGGCGGAGGTGCCCGCAGCCCTGGCGGCGCTGCGGCAGGCCCGCGACGAAGGCCGCTGGCTGGCCGGGGCCTGCAGCTACGAGCTGGGCTACCTCCTGGAGCCCAGGCTGGCGCCGCTGCTGCCGCAGGACCGCCGCGTGCCGCTGATCTGCTTCGGTGTCTTCGAGGGCCCCGACGAGAACGCGGCCGAGGCGCTGCTCGCCGCGGCGCAGGGCGAGGAAGCCGCGGCGCGCCTCTCCGCCCCACAGCCTCTGTGGTCCGAGGCGGACTACCTGGCCGCCTTCGACCGGGTGGAGGCCTATATCGCCGCCGGCGACATCTACCAGGCCAACCTCACCTTCCCCCTGCGCGCGCGCTACGAGGGCTCGCCGCTGGGCCTCTACGCCGCCCTCAGCCGCCGGCAGCCGGTGCGCCACGGCGCCCTGGTGGCGCTGGGCGAGGGCCCGCTGCTGCTGTCGCGCTCGCCGGAGCTGTTCTTCCGGGTCGACGCCAAAGGGACGATCGAGACCCGCCCCATGAAGGGCACCACGCCGCGCGGCGCCAGCCCCGAGGAGGACCGCGCGCTGGTCGACTTCCTGCGCAACGACCCCAAGAACCGCGCGGAAAACCTGATGATCGTCGACCTGCTGCGCAACGACATCGGCCGCGTGGCGCGCATCGGCAGCGTCGAGGTTCCGGAGATCTTCACCGTCGAGGACTACGCCACGGTGCACCAGATGACCTCGCTGGTGCGCGCCGAGCTGCGCGCGGAGATCGGCCTGCCGGAGCTGCTGCGCGCGCTCTTTCCCTGCGGCTCCGTCACCGGCGCGCCCAAGGTGCGGGCCATGGAGATCCTGCGCGAGCTGGAGCCGCAAGCGCGCGATGCCTATTGTGGCGCCATCGGCTGGGCGGCGCCGGACGGGTCGGCCGCCTTCAACGTGGCGATCCGCACCCTCTCGCTGTTCGACGACGGCGCGGTGACGCTGAACGTCGGCGGCGGCGTGGTCTACGACAGTACCGGCCCGGCGGAATACGAGGAGGCTTTGTGGAAAGCCCGCTTTACGAACTTGCCCCGGCCGGACTGAAGGTCAT
>JBNKHC010000175.1:0-22571 GCA_050290145.1 Kiloniellaceae bacterium
GACCACAATGAGCCGATCGCCGACGCGGTGCGCGGCATACTGGACGGCCACATCGTGCTGGAGCGCGCGGTGGCCGAGCGCAACCGCTATCCGGCCATCAACCTGCTGCGCAGCGTCTCGCGCACCATGCCGGACTGTAACAGCGAGGGCGAGAACGCCCTGGTCAACCGGGCACGCAACCTGCTGTCGACCTACGAGAACATGGCCGAGCTGATCCGCATCGGCGCCTACAAGCAGGGCAGCGACCCGGCGGTTGACGAGGCCATCCACTACAACGATGCCCTGGAGGCTTTCCTCGGCCAGAAGAAGGACGAGATCAGCCACTTGGCCGAAGGCTACAGCCAGCTCGCCGCGCTGCTCGGCATGGCCGATCCCGCTGCCGAAGGCCCGGCTCCGGAAGCGGCCCCCGACGCCGCGCCGGCGCCGGAAGACATTCAGGCGGAAGGATTGGCGGCAGCCCGGACGGCGATGCCCGAGGGCGGTCTCGCACCGGCCCAGGGCCTCCAGCCGGCCAAAACCGATTTCAGGAAGCGCCGTGACCGCATGGCCGCGGCGCTCAATCTGGCCCAGGCGAAAGTCGCTGATCCGGGCCAGGCAGAATAGCGAAGAGATCCGCAGCGGCGAGGCCGCTTCGGGGGGAAAACAGCAGTTTTGTTAGGAGTTGATTTGCGGTGAGTGCTCTTGATCAGTTGGTGCGCCTGCACCGTTGGAACCTTGACGAGAAGCGCCAGAAGCTTGCCGAACTGGAACGGCTGCGGGGCAAGCTGTTGGGGAACATCGAAGCCTTGGAGGCCGAGCTTGCCCGCGAGCAGGCCGCGGCCGAGCGCTCGGAGGTAACCAGCGTCTCGCTTCCGGCCTTCATCAAGGCGACCATCGACCGGCGGCGTAAGATCGAGGGCTCGATCGCCGAGGTCGACCGCTCCATCGCCTTCGCCCGCGACGAGATCTCCCAGGCCTTCCAGGAATTCAAAAAGTACGAGACGGCGCACGGCAACCACCAGCGCCGCGAGGCCGTGAAGCGCTCGCGCCGCGAGCAGAACGCCGCCGACGAGCTGGGCATCGACCTGCACCGCCGCCAGGCGGCGGGAGCGGCCCAGGGCTAGGGGCCGCTTCCACCTTTTCCAGGACTGTCTGCGTTCGGGCCCAAGGCCGCTAGCCGCCCCTTAGATCTACAAGGGGGCAGCCGTTGCGCCTGCGCAGCGTCCGGGCTGGCGCCGGGAAGCGACGTCTCCAAACTTTGGCACGAGGTCGCCGTGTGACCCTGAGCAGACTCCTGGGCACTCCCAAGCGGCGGTCATGCGGAAGCGGTGGCGACCCAAGACAGGGTCTGTACTCGACGATATTGCCGGAACCGTGCGGCCGCAGTTACCGCTGTACGACCTCGATCTCGCTCGGTTGCCAGCTCTTGTCGAAGAACGACGGCAGGGGGCTATAAAGACGCAGGATCGTGAACCAGCCCTTGTCGGGGTCGGTCTGAATCCAGTTCCCGTGGGCGATTCCCTCCGGCCGCTCCGGCGCGAAATACAACGTCGTCGTGCCATCCCCTGCCGGTTCCGCCGCCGGCGACGGATAGCTCTGACTACCGGCGCGCGGATACTTTTGAGAGGTCTGCAGCATTGAGCGGGTCTGATTGTCGTAAAGCGTCAAGGACCAGAATGCCTGCGCCGGAATGCCTTTGGGCAAAGTCATCTTGTAGGTCCTGGCACCGTCGAAGGGGTTGCCGTCTGCGTCGAGGAAGCCCATCAGATACTGCGATCCGACGCCGGGGATGCGCATGATCATCCCGGGCGAGTCGAGGGTATAGGCGTAGTAGAAGGCGGTGCGCGAATCGAGAGTGCGCGCTCCGGTCGGCGGCAAGGGCTTGAACATGCCGCCCTCGAACAGCGGTGGCGGGGTTTCAAAGAAGGCGCCACCCTGGAACAGCATGTTTCCCCAGTGAGAACCCTCGTAGTAGGCCCAGTCGGGGTGCGCCATTGCGAAGCGCCAGTTCAAGGCGCGTCCGGCAGCGCTGCCGACCGCGGCCGCGTCCGATAGAATCTTCCTGGCCCGATCGTCCGGCTTGAAGTCCCTGCCCTTGACGATGCCGATTGCCGCAAGCTGGCCGGCAAGCTCGACGTCGTAGCTGGTCGCCGGCTCGGCCTGAACGTTCTCGTTGATCATCTCGAAGAAGCGATAGTCGCTCGGCGGAATGGTGTTGAACGATTTGCCGCTCGCCTCGATGAATTTCATTTCCGGAATCTTCGGCTCACCGGCAAGCCTGACCTCTCCCTGGAGCGCTTCGGCGATACTGGTGCCGTAGCTGCCAGGCGCGTAGGGATAGATCTTCATGTTGGCCTTGATATTGTCGACGCTTGGCTTGGGATCATTGCCCCCCTCGATGAAGGCCCGCGCCGCATAGAGCACCTTGTTGGTCTTCGAATGGGCGACGAAATAGCCGCCCTCGGGCAGATGCCCGTCGTAGCCCGGTCCGACGACGAGATATTTCCCACCGAGGCCACGGTCGGGGCCGGGCCGGCCGATATCGATCACCCACGAAAACCACATGTCGTTGATGGTGCCGAGTCCCTCCGGCGGCTGCTCGACCACCATCGGTCCCTTCGACAGGTCGATGACCGACAGATAGTAGACCGTGTCGGCGTTGGCCGTCAGGAACAGCGAGTTCGAGTCCATCAGCCTCGGAAAAATCACGATATCACCATAGTCGGCGCCGATGCTCTGGACGCCTTTGACGATGGCCAGGGCCGAAGCGCCACGGAAACTGTTGTTGTAGACGTTCACTGCGCGGGTAAAGGCGAGCGTATCGAAGACCTTCTGCGCGGTCTCGACGGTCGGCACGCCATCGGCGAACTCCAGCGTCCCGATCCGTGTCTCGATCCTGTCCGCTGCAGACAGGGATTCAATTACTGCGTCCGGTACCTGCGCCGGTGACGGGCGGACCGACAATGCAAGTGCCACACAGGTCGCAGCCAGAAGTGGAATCGAGCGTCTCATGATTGCCTCCCGATCGGGCCGCGAGGGCCGGATTTATGCTTCATGGTTTGCCGCATGCATGAGCCGATGTTCGACGATTCACACCGATTGTCTCCTCCGGTGCTATCGGAACAGCGCCATCCTTGCCTCAACTCCGAGACCACAGCAGCATTCTTCGAGGAATTCAAAGGTTAAGTAGGGATGTGACAGGGGGATGGCCGCAAGCGGATGTCGGTTAAATGCCGCATCGCACGACCGGAGATGTTCATATCGAACTCGGCAACGTCACCTCTTGGCACTGAGCGGCTGCGTGTGGCCAACTCGACGCGATGGTCTGCCGTGGCTCAGTAGGCAGGCACCAACCGGACCAGTCTTTTCGTTTGGCTGCTTGTGCGTAAGTCAGACGTTGAGGCCGTCGTGCGGCTGCGCGGCGGACTGCGCCGCCAGCAGCTGCAGCCAGTCGGCTGAGGCCTGGAAGACCAGCTGGCCCGTGTAGCCGGCGATGGCGTTGGCTTCCTCGAAGAGCGCCATGAGGTCGCCGCGCACCAGGGCGGGCAGGGGGCGGCGACTGCGCAGCAGCAGGTCGAAGCGCCGGGCCCGTACCAGGCCGTCGAGCTGCAGTTCGCCGTGGCGCTCCAGTTCCAGCTCCAGCACGAAGCGGGTGGCCTTGTCGCCGCCTTTCCCGCCCTTGCCGCCGCCGTGATCCTGGTGGCGGAAGAAACAGCGCAGCTCGCGCAGACCCTGCTCGCTCCACAGCGGCAGGTTCACGAAGCGCCACTCGCCGGCCGGGGTGTCGATGCTGCGGTTGAGGCCGGCGAACTCGCGGCCCAGCCGTTCGAAGAGGTCGCCGTGCTCGGCGCGCTCGGCGGCGGCCGCCGCCGGCGCCAGCCAGCCGCCGAGGCTGCCCTGGTTCAAGGCCGAGAGGAAGAACAGCATGCCGGAGGCGAGGCGCGGGCCGACCTGGGGCAGGGCGCGCGCGACCGCTTCCACCTGGGCCGGCTGCAGGCCGTGGAAGATGGTTTCCTCCAGCGCCTCCAGGCTGGGCCAGGCGGCGGCCAGGGCGCGGGCGGCAGGGGTGTCCTGGCCAGGATGCAGGGCGTCGGGCAGGGTGATCTGCAGCGCCAGGCTGCTGCCCGGCGGCAGGGCGGCCCGGGTATCCAGGGTCAGGGTGCCCAGCGGCGTGTGCAGGATCGGCTGCCCGCTGCTGGTGGTGGCGGTGACCAGGCCGGTCAGGCGCAGGCCCGCCTCGTTGGCGGATGCGCCGCCGCCGGGGGCGGCCGGGGCGCCTTGAATTGCTTGGGGGCTGCCGGGGGTGCCGGCGGCGCGGGCCGCGGCCTCGGTGGAGAGGCCCTGCAAGGCCGAGGCGACGGAGTGGCCGGAGTTGGCGACCGGCGTCTGCGGCGCCAGTCGCAGTCCCGCCGCCGCGCTTCCGGCCGCGTGGGCTGCGGCAGGGCCGCCGCTAGCCGTGGCGCCTGCCATCGGGGCGGCGGGGGTGGCATTGGCGGGGCCAGGCGCCAGGGCGTTGGCTGCACCGGCTGCCGGAGCGGCGGTCTGGCCGCCGGCCTGTCCCGGCGTCGGCGCGCCCGCGGGCGATGGTGAGGTCGCGGGACCACCGGTCTGCCCGCTTGGTTGCGCCGGCGCCTGACCGGCAAGCGCACCCGCGAGCGGCCCTGCCGCCTGGGTGGGGACCTGGCCGGATGGCTGGCCCGCTGCCGCTGCACCTGCCGGCGTGGCAGGCGGCAGTGTTCCCGATGCGGTTCCGGCGGTCTGCGACTGCACTCCCAGCGCCAGGATGCGCACCAGCAGCTCGGCGCCCGGCTGCGCGGTCGGCAGGCCGGCCAGCAGCGGCACCGGCGGTGCTGCGTGCAGGACGCCGCGCAGCACCTGGGTCGGCTGCACCAGGTCGTGGGGGTTGGGCGGCAGGGTGTGGGACGGGGAGGTGTGGGGCGCCTGCGGCGCGGCAACGCCCGGCGGGGGCGCCTGCACCGGGGCACCCCCATTCGGCGTGGCCACGGCGGCGCTCTCCAGCGGCAGCAGGTTCATCACCACCTGGGGACCGATGCTGCGCACCTGCAGCACCACCTCGGTGCCGACCGGCAGCGCGCGGGTCGCGGCGAGCTGCAGCACCCCGATGCGCGTGCGCACCAGCAGGTGGCCGTGGTCGTCCTTGCCGACCACGGTGCCCCGCAGGCTCTCCCCGGTGGCGAGGCGGGCCAGCTCCGGCGAGGGGTCGACCACCCTTACGGCGGTCTCACCGCCCGCGGTCGCGGCGGGACGCGTCGTTCCTGCGGCAAGCGTGGCGAAGATATCGCTCATGCCGCAGGACCCGTCACTTCGTGCCGTTGAGGCGCCGGGCCAGGGCCTCGATGTCGTCCGCCGCCTGCGAATTCGGGTGGCGGATGAGCAGCGGAACCTGGTGGCGGATAGCGTCCTTCACCTTGCTGTCGCGGCGGATCACGCCGGCCAGCGGCGGCGAGATCTTCAGGAAGGACTCGCAGGCCTTCAGCAGGGTGGCGTAGGTGCGCTCGCCCTCGGCGGGGGAGGTGGCCATGTTGATCACGACCCGCAGGTCCGCCTTGGGGTCCTGCATGTGCGCAAGCTTGATGAAGGCGTAGGCGTCGGTCAGCGAGGTCGGCTCGTCGGTCGCCACCACCAGGGTGGTGCGGGCCAGGGCGGCCAGGTCGCGCACGGTGCGCTCCAGACCGGCGCCCAGGTCCAGGATCACCCGGTCGTAGGCGGGCGCCAGGGCGGCCAGGTCGTCCATCAGCTGCTTGAGGCGCACGGCCGGGATGCTGGCCAGGCTGCCGGTGCCGGAGCGCCCGGCGATGACGTCGAAGCCGCCGGCGTCGTGGCGGGTCGCCGCTTCCTTCAGCGCGTAGCTGCCGTCCAGCACTCCGCCCAGGTCGTTGGAGGGGTGCAGGCCGAGCTGGATGTCGACATTGGCCAGTCCCAGGTCGCCGTCGAACAGCAGTACGCTCTTGCCGCCGCGGGCGAGCGCCTGTGACAGGGTTACGGACAGCCAGGTTTTGCCGACGCCGCCCTTACCGGAGGCGACTGCCAGCATGTTCGTGCAGGTCTTCTGCTGCTCTTCATGTTCCATCATGGGGGCTTCGATCATGCTGTTAGTCTGCCGCGAGAAGGGAGGAGGCCTGGAAGGGCTCCTGGGCGCTGAGCAGGCGCGCCAGGGATACCGGGTTGACGGCGATCAGGCCGCCGCCGATGTGACGGGAAACGCCCGCCGCGAGAAATCCCATGCCGCTGACGTGGGCAGCGCTGATCAGCCCGCCGAAGCGGCGTGCAGCGTCCAGGCGGGTGGGGATCAGGCGGCGCGCCCCGCTCTCGGCGAAGGCCAGCGCCATGTCCGCGGCCTCGGCCGGGTCGCCGCCGGCCGGCAGCACCAGCGCCATGGAGGCGCCGGCGGCGCCGGCGGCCTCGCGCAGGGCCTCGCGTTCGCTGGCGTCGAAGGGGTTGCAGCCGACGGTGTCGATGATGGCGATCTCGTCGCCCTCGCGCGCCGCGGCCGCGGCGCCCACCGCCGCGGCGTCGTCGGCGCAGACCAGCCGCGCGTCGAGCGCCTGGGTGAAGGTCTCGGCCTGGGCGCGGCCGCCGGCCTTGCCGCCGTCCATGGTGATCAGCAGACTGCGCCCCTCGGCCAGGCGCGCGCAGGCGCAGAGCTTGGCGGCGGTGACGCTCTTGCCGGCGCCGGAAGGCCCGACCAGCATGATCGGATGCTCCGGCCCGATGTCGCCCAGTGGCAGGAAGCCCAGTTCGTGGTCCAGCGCCGCGGCGAAGGCCATCATCCAGTCGTCGGTGCTGGTGTTGGCCGCCGCGTTCAGCAGGCGGTCGGCCAGGCCGCGCGGCACCCGGTGATGATCCAGCACCGCCGCGATGCGGTCGGCGGCCTCCAGCTCCCCCCAGGACTCTCGAGGCGCCGGCGCAGCTTCAGGCGCGGCGCCTGCCGGCTCAAGGGCGGCGGTGACCTTGATGCCGTCGTCGTCGTCCTGGGTCGAGAGAATGATCGCCTCGTCGCCCAGCACGTTGCGGACCTGCTGCATCGCCTCGGCGGCGGTTCTTGCGGTGAAGGTGCGCAGCAGCATCAGATCTGACCCAGCGTCTTGATCTTCGCCTTGGCGTGGATCTCATTCTGCGAGAGCACCACGGTAGAGGGGCGGAAGCGTTCGACAATGGAGCGCACGAAGGGCCGCACCGGCGGCGAGGTCAGCAGGATCGGGCTCTCGCCCATCATGGCGTGGCGCTCGAAGGTCTGGCGCACGGCGCCGATGAACTCCTGCAGCCGGGTCGGCGCCATGGAAAGCTGGCGGTCCTCGCCCTCGCCGACGATCGCTTCGGCGAAGGCCTGCTCCCACTGCGCCGAGAGGGTGATCATCGGGATAAAGCCCTCGTGGTTCACCGAATCGTTGGAGATCTGGCGGGCCAGGCGGGCGCGCACGTGCTCGGTGATGGCAGTGACGTTGCGGGTGTAGCCGCAGGCCTCCGAGACGCCTTCCAGGATGGTCGGCAGGTCGCGCACCGAGACGCGCTCGGCCAGCAGGTTCTGCAGCACGCGCTGCAGTCCGCCGACGGTGATCTGGGTGGGAATCAGGTCGGCGATGAGCTTCTGCTGCTCGCTGTCCTGCTCGTCCAGCAGCTTCTGCGTCTCGGCGTAGGACAGCAGTTCGGCCATGTTGTCCTTGATCAGCTCGGTCAGGTGCGTGGTCACCACGGTCGGCGGATCGACCACGGTGTAGCCGCGGAACAGGGCCTCCTCGCGGCTGCCCTCGTCGCACCACATGGCGGGCAGGCCGAAGGTCGGCTCCACGGTCTCCTCGCCGGGCAGGGGGATCTTCTCGCCGCGCGGATCCATGACCAGCAGCATGTTGGGGCGCAGCTCGCCGCGCCCGGCCTCGATCTCCTTGACCCGGATGACGTAGGTGTTGGCCGGCAGCTGCAGGTTGTCCTGGATGCGCACCGACGGCATGACGAAGCCGATCTCCTGCGCCAGCTGGCGGCGCAGGGACTTGATCTGGTCGGTCAGGCGCTGGCCGCCCTGGCCGTTGATCATGGGCAGCAGGCCGTAGCCCAGTTCCAGGCGCACCTGGTCGATCTGCAGGGCGTGGGCGATGGGCTCCTCGGCGATCGGCGCGGTCTGCTGGGCCGCGACAGCCTTGGCTTCGGCGGCGGCGACCGCCTTGTTGCGCTTGCCGGCGAAAAAGGCGCCGGCGCCGGCCAGGCCGGAGAGCGCCAGGAAGGGCACCGCCGGGATGCCGGGCAGCAGGGCCAGAGACAGCATCAGGAAGGACGACAGGCCGAGGGCGCGCGGATAGCCGCCCAGCTGGCCGATCAGGGCCTTGTCCATCGAGCCGGTGGAGGTCGACTTGGAGACCAGCAGGCCGGCGCCGGTGGAGACGATCAGTGCCGGGATCTGGCTGACCAGGCCGTCGCCCACGGTCAGGATGGTGTAGGTCTCTGCGGCCTGGCTGAAGGTCAGGTCCTGCTGGGCGACGCCGATGATGATGCCGCCGATGACATTGATGAAGGTGATCATCAGGCCGGCGATGGCGTCGCCGCGCACGAACTTGGCAGCGCCGTCCATGGAGCCGAAGAAGTTGCTCTCGTCCTCCAGCTCCTTGCGGCGCTTGCGCGCCTCGGCTTCGTCGATCAGTCCGGCGGAGAGGTCCGCGTCGATGGCCATCTGCTTGCCGGGCATGGCGTCCAGGCTGAAGCGGGCGGAGACCTCGGCGATGCGACCGGAACCCTTGGTGATGACGATGAAGTTCACGATCACCAGGATGCCGAAGATGATGATGCCGATGACGAAGTTGCCGCCCATCACGAAGCTGCCGAAGGCCTGGATGACCTGCCCGGCGGCGTCGGTGCCTTCGTGGCCGTTGGCCAGGATCAGCCGCGTCGAGGCCAGGTTCAGCGCCAGGCGCAGCATGGTGGCGATCAGCAGCACCGTGGGGAAGGAGTTGAACTCCAGCGGCTTGGTGATGAACAGCACCGTCATCAGGATGAGGACGGAGAAGGTCATGGACATCGCCAGCGAGAGGTCCAGAGTCCAACTCGGCAGCGGCAGGATGAGCACCACGAGGATCGCCGTGACGCCGAGCGCCAAGGCGATGTCGCCGCGCTTCAGCGCATTGGCGACGGCGGCTATCTGACCGCCGGCTGTACTGACCTCTGCGTTGGTATCAGCCATCTATGGGTGCCTTCCGGTCCCTGGGCAATCTTGAGAAGCGGTCCGCCTCAAGCCGTCGTGCGCTCGCCTTCGCCGGGCATCGGCACCGGCACCCCTTCCTGGCTGTACTGCTTCAGCTTGTTGCGCAGGGTGCGGATCGAAATGCCCAGGATGTTGGCGGCATGGGTGCGGTTGCCCAGACAGTGCTCCAGGGTGTCGAGGATCAGGTCCTTCTCCACGTCGGCGACGGTGCGCCCGACAAGCTGCTTGGCCTCGCCGCCGATCTCGCCGTCGGGGGCGCCGGCTTCGGCGGCCTGCTGGTGACGGCTCAGGCTCTGGCCGGTCAGCATGATGGCCTCGGGGCCGATCTTGCCGTCCTGGGCCAGCAGCACCGCCCGGTGCATGGTATTTTCCAGCTCGCGCACGTTGCCGCGCCAGTAGTGGTTCCTCAGCACCTCCATGGCCGGGGGCGTCACGTCCATGGTCGGCACGCCGTTGGCCTCGGAGTACTTGGCGGCGAAGTGCTGGGCCAGGATGGGAATGTCCTGGGGCCGCTCGCGCAGGGCCGGCAGCTGGATGTTGACCACGTTGAGGCGGAAGTAGAGGTCCTCACGGAAGTTACCGTTCTTGACCTCTTCCTCCAGGTCGCGGTTCGACGTCGCGATGAGCCGGATGTCCACCTTGATCGGCTGGCTGCCGCCGACGCGGTCGATCTCGCGTTCCTGGATGGCGCGCAGCAGCTTGGCCTGCAGGCGCGGATGCATCTCGGAGATTTCGTCGAGCAGCAGGGTGCCGCCGTTGGCTTCCTCGAACTTGCCGATGCGGCGGGTCACGGCGCCGGTGAAGGAGCCCTTCTCGTGGCCGAAGAGCTCGGACTCCAGAAGGTTCTCGGGGATGGCGGCGCAGTTGACGGAGATGAAGTGCAGCTTGGCGCGCTTGGACTTGGAATGCAGAAAGCGGGCCATGACCTCCTTACCGGTGCCGGATTCACCGGTGATGAGGACGCTGGCGTCGGACGGCGCGACCTGCTCGGCCAGGCGCAGGACGGCGCTGGTCGCCGGGTCGCGGAACACCAGGGTGTCGGTCTCCTCGGAGACGGCGGAAAGCACGGCGGCGATCAGCTCGGCGTCGGGCGGCAGGGGGACGTATTCCTGCGCCCCGGCGCGGATCGCATCGGCGGCGGCCGCGGGCTCGGGGCCGATGCCGCAGGCGACGACCGGCACCGAGATCCGCTCCGACTTCAGGCTCTTGCAGAAGGCGCCGATGTCGAGATTGACCTCGACCATGACCATGTCCGCGCCCTGGCCGGAGCGCAAGGCAGTCAGCGCCGCGTCGATGTTATCGACGTGGGCCACCTTGGCGCCGCTTTCCAGGGCCAGCTTGCCGGCCGTGGCGATGTGTCCGTCCAGTGTTCCCACAATGAGAAGCCGCATGCCTTCTCTCCAAGTCCCTAAAGGTTAGTTCCGGTTCAACTCTGACTAATCGAAGTAAGCCACCCGCTCGGCGGGCGGCAGAATGGTGTTCAGCATCATTTCGAGGCGCCGCGGGTTCTCCTGGCGGCTGATCGAGGCCGCGCCGATGGTGTAGATCTGGCACACCGTCGTCTCGATCTGCGCATTGCGCTCCAGCTTGCTGGCCAGCGGGTTGAAGACCATGTTGGCCAGCACCGCGCCGTAGAAGGTGGTCAGCAGCGCCACCGCCATGGCCGGGCCGATGGTGGAGGGGTCGTCCAGGCTGCCCAGCATCTGCACCAGGCCGATCAGGGTGCCGATCAGGCCCATGGCCGGCGCCACTTCGCCGGCCCGGCGCAGCACCCCGGCGGCGCGCTGGTGGCGCTCGAAGGTCGCCTCCGTCTCGCGGTTCATGACGCGCTCGACCTCGTCGGCGGGAATGCCGTCGACCACCATGCAGATGGCGCGGTGGAGGAAGGGCGCGTAGTGCAGGCTCTCGGTCACGGTCTGCAAGGCCAGCCGGCCGCGCTTGCGCGCCAGGTCGGCCAGGTAGAGCGCCTGCAGGACCGCGTCTTCCGGCGAGTCCGCGTGATAGATGGCGGCCCGGAACATCAGGCCCTGGGCCTGGCCGATCTCGGTCAGGCTGAAGGAGACCGTGGTCACCAGGAAGGTGCCGCCGATGACGATCAGGATCGAGGGGATATCCAGGAAGGCCGCCGCCTGGCCGCTGAGCGCCATGGCGCCGGCGATCATGGCGAAGGCGCCGCCCACGCCGAGCAGCGTGGCGAAGTCCACGGACGGACTGATCCGCGGAATCTTCATTTCCGCGGCCGTCTGGCCTTGGGCGCCGGTTGACTGGGTATCGACCATGATCCTGGGTTCCGAAAGCCGACTCAGTTGCCGCTGCGGTCGACTTTGATGATCTCGGTCATGGTTACGCCGAGGTGCTCTTCCACCACGACGACTTCGCCGCGGGCGACCAGCCGGTTATTCACGTAGATATCGATGGCTTCGCCCACCTTGCGGTCCAGCTCGACGATGGCGCCGCGGCCCAGCTTCAGCAGCTGGCTGACCTGCATGTTGGCCTTGCCCAGCACCGCGGAGACCTGGACCGGGATGTCGTAGACAGCCTCCAGCTCCTTGGCGTTGGTCGGCGGCCGGCCGGCCTCGGGAAGGCTGCCGTCGTCTGCTTCCTGAACCTCCATTTCGGGAGGGCTTTCTTCCAGATCGGCAAGATCCAGGGTTTCGTCTTCGGTCATCTCGACCTCCTAATCAACTGTCGCCGCTAGGCGCTCTGTGCCCGCCGGAGGGGCTCGATCTCAGCCGCGGCCTGCGGCTGGGAAGGGGGTTCGGCGTTCGCGCTCGCCGGGGTTTTGCCCTGCTGGGCCTGCTTCTGGTCCTGCTTCTGGGCCGGCCCCGGGGCCGGGGTCAGAGCGCGGGCGATGATGGCGTCGATTTCTTTCCACAGGCCGGCCGGGTCGCGCTCCGCGCCGCCGTCGGCCCACTCGACCCGCACGTCGCCCTGGGCGATGGTTTCGTCGGCCAGGAACACCAGCTTGCCTTCGAAGCTGCCGCGGGTATTGCTGCCCTCGATGCGCTCACGCAGCGCGTCCAGGTCGCCGTCGGCGCAGCGGATAACCAGGCGCGGCTCGTCGCGCAGGCGCTCAAGGCAGGCTTCCACCACCGCCTGGATTTCCTCCAGCCCGCCCTCGCGCGCCAGGCGCGGGAAAAGCTTGCGGACCACGGTGACGGCGGCGTCCAGCGCGCCGCGCCGGCGATCGCTCTCCAGGTGCTCCAGCTCCTGGGACAACCGGTCGAAATGCGGGGGCAGGGCGGCGACGCTGTCGGCCAGCCGCCTGGCATGGGACTGTTCGGCCTCGGCCAGGCCCGCGGCCTTGCCCTCGGCGAAGGCAGCCTGGCGCGCGGCCGCCAGCTCTTCCTCGCTGAAGGTCGGCGGCGGGGGCTCGGCGGCCGCTTCGGTCTCGGCGGCGGCGCGCGCCTTGGCCTCGCGCTCGCGCTCCGAGTCGAAGGAGGTATCGAAGAGGTATTTCTCGAAGGTGCCCATGATCGCGCCGCGCCCGTCCTGCTAGTAGACGAGTTCGTCCTCTCCCTTGTTCTCGCTGATGATGATCTCGCCCTTCTCGGCCAGTTCCTTGGCGGTGGCGACCATGTACATCTGCGCTTCGTCGACGTCCTTCAGGCGGACCGGGCCCATGGACTGCATGTCTTCCTTCATGATCTTGGCCGCGCGCTCGGACATATTGGAGAAGAAGAAGTCGCGCAGCGTCTCGGAGCTGCCCTTCAGGGCAGTGGCCAGCTTGGACTTGTCGGAGGCGCTGAGCAGTGTCTGCACGCCGCCCGGGTCCAGGTTGCCGAGGTCTTCGAAGGTGAACATCAGGGCTTTGATACGCTCGGCGGAATCGCGGTTGCGTTCCTCCAGCGCGGTGAGGAAGCGGGTCTCCAGGGTGCGGTCCAGGTAGTTGAAGATGTCCGCCATGAGTTCATGGGAGTCGCGGCGGTTGGTCTTCGCCAGGTTGGACATGAACTCGTTGCGCAGGGTGCGCTCGACGTCGTCCAGCACTTCCTTCTGGACCGCCTCCATGCGCAGCATGCGCATCACCACTTCCATCGCGAAGGGCTCGGGCAGGACGCCCAGCACCTTGGCGGCGTGTTCCGGCTTGATCTTGGACAGCACCACGGCGACGGTCTGCGGGTACTCGTTCTTCAGGTAGTTGGCGAGCACCATCTCGTTGACGTTGGCCAGCTTGTCCCACATGGTGCGGCCGGCCGGGCCACGGATCTCCTCCATGATGCCGTCGACCTTGTCCTTGTCGAGGACGCGCATCAGCAGGCGCTCGGTGCTGTCGTAGTTGCCGACCACCGAGCCGGTGGTCGAGATGCGGTCGGCGAATTCGACCAGCATCTGCTCGATCAGCTCCGAGGACACGGTGCCGAGGTTGGCCATGGCCTGGGAGAGCTCGCGAATCTCGTCGTCATCCATCATGCCGAACAGGCGCGCGGCGTTCTCTTCGCCGACGGCGAGCATGAGGAGGGCGGCCTTCTCCGGGCCGCTCATGCTTTGGATGTCTTCGCGTACGCGCATGGGGTCTAGTCCGCCTTACATTTCTGCGTGGAGCCAGCCGCGGATGATGCTCACGGCTTCTTCCGGATGCTTTTCGATGATCTCGCCGATCTTCTTGACCGAGGAGGCCCGCACGCGGCCTTCCACCTGGTTCAGGTCGATCATCTGGTCGATCTCGTGAGCGATGTTCTTGTCGCCGGCGCCGTCTTCGCCGACGCGGGTGGCGACCACCGTGCCCGGGTCGCCGGGCAGACGCGGGATCTCCTGCCCGTCCGGGCCGACCAGGGCGGGCTGCGGGCTGCCGTCCGGCAGCAGGGCAGGGCCGCCGCCCTCGACCAGGCTCTCCTCGTCGACCTCCAGCAGGCGGCCGAGCAGCGGGCGCACCACCAGCAGCAGTACCAGCACCGCGACCACGCCGAGGACCAGCAACTCCGCGATCCGCATGAGGTCTGCCTTGGTCAGGCCGAAGAAGCCTTCCTCGAGCGTTCCGTCGGCGCCGCTCACCTCGATGAAGGGCATCTCGACGACCTCGATGCTGTCACCGCGCCCCTCGTCGTAGCCGACGGCGGAGCGGACGAGGGCGGTGATCTTCTCCAGCTCCTCGGCGGTCCGCGGCTCGTAGGTGGAGTTGCCTTCGGCGTCCTGGACGGTCTTGCCGTTGACCATGACGGCGACCGAGAGGCGGCGCACCATGCCGGCCTCGCGGATGTGGGTCTTGACCGTCTTGGTGATCTCGTAGTTGACGGTTTCCTCGGTGCGCGAGGTCTGGCTCTGGCTGCCGCTGCCGCTGTCCAGCTCCGGCAGCGCGTCGGGCAGGTTGTTGCCCACAGTGACGCCGGCGGGGGCGCCGTCCTGGTTGGTCGCCTGCTCCTCCACCACCTGGGTGGAGCGCACGACCTGGCCGTCCGGATCGAAGATCTCGGCGTTCTCGGTGATCCGGTCGAAATCCATCTCGGCGGAGACCTGGGCGCGCACGTTGCCGGGGCCGAGGGAGCGGGCCAGCATCTCCTCGATGGTGCGGACCAGGCGCGATTCGTAGCCGACGCGCATCTCCTCAGCGCGGCCGGCGGTCTGCGAGACGTTGCCTTCCTCGGTGCCGCGGGCCAGCAGGTTGCCCTGGTCGTCGATGATGGAGACCATGGTCGGCTTCAGGCCGGGCACGGCCGCGGCCACCAGGTGCTGGATCGAGCTGACCTGCTGGGCGTCGAGGCCGCGGTTGCCGCCCAGCATGAGGACGATGGAGGCGCTGGGCTCCTGCCGGTCGCGGCTGAACAGCTCGCGGCGCGGCAGCACCAGATGGACGCGCGCCTGCTTGACCGAGGAGACCGAACGGATGGTCCGGGCCAGCTCGCCTTCGAGGGCACGGACGTGATTGATGTTCTGGACGAAGTTGGTGGTGCCCAGTCCCTCGGAGCGGTCGAAGATCTCGTAGCCGATGGAGCCGCCGCTGGGCAGCCCGTCCTCGGCCATGACCACGCGGGTGCGCCCGACCTGGTCCTGCGGGACGAAGATCTTCCCGCCTTCCTCGCCGATTCGGTAGGGGACGTTCATCTGCTCCAGGCGGGCGATGATCTGTCCGCTGTCCTGCGCGTCGAGGTCGGCATAGAGCAGCGACATCTCCGGCGAGGCGAGACGGCTGGTCAGGTAGATGAAGAATGCAATGATGCCGGCGGCGACCGCTGCCATCATGCCGAGGCGGGCCGGGCCCAGACTCTTCAGTGTCTCAAAGAGAGAGTTCAAAGTTGACCGTCCTGATGCATCATCGACCTAAGCTTCGCAAGCCACCGACCAGAGGCTTCCGCAAGCCTGCCGAAAACCGGTTCATCGTATTGGCTGGCTTGAATTTTTAGGCTAATTGCTTCCGGTAAAGGTGACGTTAACAGCGGGCAATATTTGCCTAGCTGATGGGAAGATTTTTCCCCCTCCGGAAGCCCGCTCCGCGCAGCGCCTTGGCGAAGGTGATTAACGCGGCCTTAAGCGTGCCAAAGCAAAACCCCGCCGGAAGATCCGGCGGGGTTTTTCAAGAGAGCTGAATTTCAATGCCGGCGCGCAGCGGCGC
Source organism: Kiloniellaceae bacterium (assembly GCA_050290145.1). GTDB lineage: Bacteria > Pseudomonadota > Alphaproteobacteria > Kiloniellales > Kiloniellaceae > Pelagibius. Next base: position 15,741 of record JBNKHC010000175.1, read on the forward strand.
CGGAAGTCACGAGCTCGAGCGGCTGTCGCTCATCTTCTCGACCTGGCTGGCCAGATGACGACGGTACTGCTGCAGGCGCGTGGTGCGCAGCCCACGCATGCCGTGCTTGTCGATCAGGCTCTGCCAGGACAGGAACTCTTCGACGGAGAGGTTGTAGCGTTCACAAGCCTCTTCCAGGGTGAGCAGGCCGGCGCGCACCGCGGTGACGACCTCGGCCTTGCGGCGGATCACCCAGCGCTTGGTGGACGGCGGCGGAAGGTCGTCCAAGCTGAGCGGCTTGCCTGCCGGCCCAATCACGCTGGTTGGCCTACCTGAACTGTCGGAGTACATCGAACAGATCCTGTCTCTCAAATTCAATCTGTGGTCCCGCTAAGATAGGCTGGCGCGGTTTAAAATTCGCTAAATCAGGCGGTTAAGCTAAGATTGAGAGAACTTGAAGCCTTCCTTAATCTTAACGGCCGCAACAGCGCAAACCCTAGGGATGAGGGGCCCGGCAGGTGCCGGAAGGTCCGCCCCCGGGATGCGATATTAATCGTCATCCCGGGAAAGATCGCCCCTCAGGCCTCAGCCTTAGCGCTTAACGCGGATCAGTTCTTCCAGCATGTCATCGGCGGTTGTAATGACCTTGGTGTTCGCCGAGTAGGCGCGCTGGGTGATGATCATCTTGGTGAATTCCTCGGCCAGGTCGACGGTCGAGGATTCGAGAGCGCCCGGTGCAATATCGCCGGCGCCGCCGTTGCCGGCCAGGTTCAGCTGGAAGTTACCCGAGCGGTCGGTCTCCAGGTAGACATTGCCGGTGCGGGCCTCCAGGCCGTTGGGATTCCGGAACATGCCCAATGGCAGCTGGTAGATGTCCAGTCTCTGGCCGTTGTCGAAGAGGGCTGTGACGATGCCTTCCTCGCTGATCGTGATGCCGGTGTAGTTGCCGAAGCGGACACCGTCCTGATCGATGTTCGAGATGGTGAAGTTACCGGCGAACTGGGTCAGGCCGTCGGTACCGGCCACGGTGCCCAGGTCCAGGGTGACGGTGGAGTTGCCGGCACCGGTGGTGAAGCCGGTCAGAGTTACGCTGGGCGCGGCCGGCGTGAAGGACAGGGGCGTGCCGTCGGTATCGAAGGTGATGGAGCCAGTACCGGCCGCCGTCGCCGTACCGACGCCCAGCATGGTCGGGTTCTGGGCCGACCAGGACCAGGTGTTGAGGGCGGTCTTGGTGAAGGTGATGTCCATGTCGTGGGCATTACCGAGCGAGTCGAAGACCTGCGCCGTCACCGAGAAGCTGTCGGAGACCGCGGCCGTGGAAGGCAGGTTCACGCCCAGGGAGATGCCGGTTGTCGCCGCGGCGCTGCCCGAGAGGTTCGAAATGTTCACCGTCTCCAGGCCGGTGAAGGTGCTGGAGCTGGGCGGCGGGGTGGTGGTGCGCAGGTTGTAGCCCTGCAGGTAGTAGCCGGCCGCGTTCACCAGGTTGCCGCTCTCATCCGGGTTGAAGGAGCCGGCGCGGGTGAAAAAGTAGTCGTCGCTGAAGCCCGGCGTCGCCGCCTCGTTGACCACGAAGAAGCCCTGACCGGCAACCGCCAGGTCGGTTCCCGACGCCGAGCCCTGAAGCAGGCCCTGGCGGTCGATGAAGGAATAGGGCGAGGACATCACACCACCCGGGGTATGGGTGGTCTGCGTCGCGGCCTGGGTGACGAGCGTCGAGAAGCGCGCGCTGGTGCCCTTGTAGCCGATCGTGTTCACGTTCGCGATGTTGTCCGAGATCATGCCCAGGGCATTGCTCTGTGCGGAGAGACCGGACACCCCGGCAAACATTGCGCCGTAGATACTCATGACTTCGTCTCCTTGGTTAGGGCCGGAAGGCTTCCGTTCGAGGGGGCACTTCCGGGCCTGAAATCAACTCTCTTGTTGCTCGAAAACTCTGAATTCCGTTGCATCGACTCTCGTGTGGCGGGCCGCGGCCTACTGCTCGATGGTCAGGACGTCGCTCAGCGCGATTTCCAGCTCGTCGATCTCCAGAACGACCTCGCCGTCGACCAGCTTCACGCCGGTCACCTGGCCTGCCGTTCCCTGAACCAGCGGCACCGGGTTGTCTTCGCTGTCGATCGCCGTGACCAGGAAGCCGTAGAGGCCGTCCTCCAGGGGATCGCCATCGTCGTCCAGACCATCCCAGACGACCTCGTGGTGGCCGACGCCGGTAGCGGCATCGATGGTGCGGACCGTGTTGCCCTGCTCGTCGATCAGCAGGATGTTCGCCTCGGCGGCATTGGCGCCCAGGTCGTAGGTGATGGTCGACTGACCGTCCTGCAGCATCAGGATGATGCCGTCGGCGCCGACCGTCTTGCCGATGTAGTTCACAGCGTCGTTGAGCTGCATTCCATCCTGCATGGCAATCAGCTGGTCCAGCTTCTTGTTGGTGTTGATGGCCTGCTCGACGCCGGTGAACTCGACCAGCTGGGAGGTGAACTCGTTGGTGTCCATCGGGTCGAGCGGGTCCTGATACTGCAGCTGTGTGGTCAGCAGCGTCAGGAAGGTGTCGAAGGTCTCGGCCAGTGAGGTTCCGTTGGTCAGCGAGCTGCTGTCGCTGCTCTTGAACTCAACGCCGTTGATCGGCTCACGTACGCTTTCGACTGCCATGATTCAGTCTCCCTTCGCCTCAGACCCGGATGTCCAGGGCGCCGTCGTGATAGGACGCCGCCTGCGGGGGAACGGGCTGGGCTGCCTCGCCGGCCTCGGCGCGCCGGGCGGCGGAGTCAAAGGAGCCGCGTCCCGCGGCGCTGTCGCCGCCGGCCTGCTGTTCCTGGCCCTGGTTCTGGCCCCGGAGGTTGAAGTTGAGGCTGCCGGAGTCGGTCTTCACACCGGCCTCCTGCAGCGCGCGCTCCAGGCCCCGGGCATCGCGCTGGAGCAGATCCAGGGTCTCGGACCGCTCGGCGGAGATGACGGCGCGCAGGGTGCCGTCGTGGTTGCTCTCAAGCTTCACCTCGATGCGCCCCAGCTCGGCGGGGTGGAGCTTGATGTTGATCTGCTCCTGTCCGGCCACCTGCGCACGGCGCACCTGCACGGCGATCTGCTCGGCAGGATCCGCCGCCGCGCCGTGGCGGGCGCTGGCCAGGGTCTCGGCAAAGCTGGTGTTCTGGACCGTACCGCCGGCCGATGTCGCGGCGCCGGTCACGGGCGTCGCGCTCGCCGGCTGCTGAGTGCTGCTGCCGGCGCCGTCGGAGCCGCCGGAGGTGGCGGCCGGGGTGAGGGCCTGGGCCGCCTTGTCACCGGCGGCAGCGGCGATGTCCTGACCCTTGGTCGCCTGGCCGCCCTGGGGGGCGGGTTTGGAGGCGGCGGCGGCCTGCTGGCTGCCTTCCGGGACGGCCCCTTGACCCTTGGCCTGCTTGGCGGCCGCGGTGGGGGTCTCGCCGTCCTGGGCCAGGGCCGCGGTCGCCGATCCGCCGCCCAGCGCTGCGGAGGGACGCGAGCTCAGACCCTCGGTGGTCTCAACGGTGACGGTCTGGTCGGCAGCGGCGGCCGTGGTCGTGGTCGTCGTGCCGGTGGCCGGGCGGTTGCCCGCTTCGGCCGGCGGGGCGGGCGGCGCGCTCGGCGCCTGGCGCTGGGCCGCCGCGACCGGGTTGGCCGCCTTGGAGGTCGCGGTCTCCGAGGCCTTGCCGGCGGCCTTGGCCGCAGGCGCCGCGGCGCTGGCCGGCAGCGCGGTCGTCTCTTCGGCGCTGGTCGCCGGGGCCGCCGCAGTCCGCGCGGCAGCCGCCGCGGCCTTCGCCGGGCTGTCCTTGGCCGCAGCGGCCTTGTCGCTATTCACGCCGGCGGGCGTATTGGCCTTGTTGTCCTGGCCCGGCACGATGAAGGCGGCAGCATTTGCCTGCTGCGCGCCGGGTGTGCCGTTCTTGGCGGGACCGCTCGCCGGGACGCCGTCTTCCGTGGTCGCGGCTGCGGCCTCGCCGTCGGCCGGCGTTTCCGCCGTGGCAACGGCGCTGTCCTCGCCATCATCGGCAGGCATCGCCTCTACCGCGGCGTCGTCCTGCGAAGGCTCACCATCGGTCTCCTCGTGGACCTCGGCCTGGCCGCTGTCCGCCTCCGCTTCGCTCTCGCCGGAGGCGTCATAGTCGTCCGCCGGCTGCTCCGGCAGTTCTTCCCGGGCTTCCTCCACGGGTTCGTCCCGCAAGGACTCCTCATGCCGGTAGTCGTCATAGGAGTCTTCCTGGATCGGGCGGGTTGCCTCGGTCCTCTCCCGTGCCGAGTGGCTGTCCTTTTCGTAACGCGCTTCCTCTTCGCGGAGGAGGCTGTCAAACAGCCCGTCGCCGGTGCGATCCTCTTTCTGTGTCGAGGATCGGCCGCCGAAGGGCGTATAGAAGTCCGGAGCGATAGCTTGCATCGACTGGTCCGCGTATCTTTCTTGTTCTGAACCGGATTAGGCGGCGTGGACATCCAGGCGGAAGCCGGCGGCTTCCAGGCGGCGCAGGATGGTGGCTTCCATCGAGGCCTCGTCCGCGCCTTCGGCCATCCGCTGGTCGACCTCCTGCCAGGCGTCGCGCAGGGGCTTCAGAAGATCGATGATCTTCGCGGCGCCCTCGGCGTCGCTGTGGATGTTGATGCGGATGAGCTGCGCCAGAACGAAGCGGTAGATGCGGCCGAGCTGCTCGGCGATCTCTCCGCCCTTTTCCATATCCAGGCTCATGTGCAGGGTGCCGACGATTTCGGTGACCACGTTGACGCGGTTGCAGCGTTCCTCGATGTCGTTCTGCTGCATGGCCTTGATCGCCGCGGTCAGCGAGAGAATGGCCTCGTTGTAGAGCATCACGACGACTTCCGTCGGCCGGGCCCTCTTCACCTCGCTGCGAAAGGCTTCGGTAGCGGTAAGCGGCATTGTTCTATCTCCGTGTTGCTTCCCGGGAGCGGGGCCGCGCCAGACGGCCTGACTGCTTCGGGGCTGCGGAGCGGTGGACGCAGAACGTCCGGCCACTCCAAGTCACGGCAGGAAGAACGCAAGTTGCGGGCCAAATCGCCGATCTGTCGATAACCGGCTGAATTCGGCGGCTTCGCGAAGGCGAGCCTCGCCCGCCGACCAGCTGCAGACCATTCCTGCCTGGCAGTTCTTGCAGGGTGGCAGGACAAGCTTTGCCCGGTCGGCCGGGGGGACAGAGGGGAGTGGGGCGCGTCGAAAAGGTCGTGGGTCTTATAAGGTGTCGTTGTGGCGCGAGGTCGGGCCGGCCGCTTGCATCGCTGGGGCAGGGCGCGCCTCAGCCTACGCTTCCCGGGGCAAAGCAAGGGGAAGTCTTTGCCCGCCGGACGGTGCAGGATTTTCCAAACTGCGAAAATTTTGCCCCTGTTTCAGTGCCGAGGACACCCGTTAATGGGCTGATAAATATACAGAAAAGGACGTTATCTAAAATTGGCACGATCCATGCTGAGGAGAGGGCGCCCGCCTGTTTTCGGGGCTGTCCCGGAACAGGAGATGCCGGCAAGAAGCCAGCTCTCAGGGCTCTGCCCACTCAGGTTATTGGAGTAGACACATGCCTACAGTAACGACGAACACGGCGGCCAACTCGGCCCTCCGGTTCCTGAACTACAATGCGATGATGTCCGGCAACTCGGTGTCGAAGCTGGCCTCGGGCTCGCGCATCGTGAAGGCCTCTGACGACGCCGCCGGTCTCGCCATCGGCACGCGCCTCCTGGCCGACACCACGGTGCTGCGCCAGTCGGCGGTCAACGCTGCCCAGGGCGCTTCGGTGCTGCAGGTGGCGGACGGCGGCCTGGCGCGTATCGCCGACGTGCTGCAGCGTATGAAGGCGCTGGCGGCGCAGTCGCTCTCGGGCGTGCCTTCGAATACGGAGCGCGGCTTCATCGACGCCGAGTTCCAGCAGCTCAGCGCGGAAATCACGGCCATGGCGACCACCACGCGCTTCAACGGCAACTCGCTGCTCGACGGCAGCCCGGCGGCGGCGACGCCGATCGAGTACTTCGTCGGCAGTGAGGTGGGTGACGTCATCACCGTCAACTTCGGCACCCTGGCCGCGGTGGCGGGCTTCACCGCCACGGACCTCAGTCTCGACACGCAGAGCGCCACGACCGTGACCGCCGCGGGCAACGCGATGTCGGCGGTCGATGCCGCGATCGACCTGGTCTCGGAGGCGCGCGCGACCCTGGGTGGCCTGATCTCGCGCTTCGAATTCAGAGGCCAGCAGATCGCGACCTCACTGGAGAATATCAACGCGGCCAAGTCGTCCATCATGGATGTCGATTTGGCCGAGGAGCAGAGCAAGCTGGTGTCCTCACAGGTCCTTGTGCAGGCCTCGGTCTCGGCGTTGTCCCAGGCCAACGAGCTGCCCCAGGCGCTCCTCAGACTGCTGCAGTAACCACACCTCTTTGGGCAGAGGTGAGCGGGGCGGGGGGCCAAGAAGGCACCCTGCCCCGAACTTTTTAGGCCCCGAACTTTTTAGGCCCCGAACTTCTTGGCTCCCGAACTTCTTGGCCCCCGGACCTTGTTGGCTCGAAATTTTTCGGCCGTTCCCGCAGAGGGTCGCGCGTGGCGCACCCGGCAGACTTTGCCACGGTGACCTAGAAATCTCTTCCCGTCTGGACCGTCGCCGCAGCGCAAATTTTGCCGAGTGGCCGATGTATCCCATTGATTTTTTTGCGGTAAATAGGGAAACGCTTTTTGGCACGATACCTGCATCAATAGGCTCAGGCTGCGCCTAAGTCCTTTGGACGGCGCATTTTTGACCGGCAGGAAGCCGGTTCTCGGGGCTCTGCCCCAACAGGTGATTGGAGTAGACCCATGCCTACAGTAACAACGAACACGGCGGCCAACTCGGCCCTCCGGTTCCTGAACTACAATGC
>JBNKHC010000176.1:0-5994 GCA_050290145.1 Kiloniellaceae bacterium
ACCACGTCCTCGGCGTCGCGCGCCAGGCGCTGGATCACCTGCGGCGGCGCATGGGCCACCGACTTCAGGGCCTCGGAGAGGATCTGACGCACCCGGGTGGTCTGGTCGCGGGCCAGCAGTTCCAGGGTCTGCTCGACGAAGCGCTGCGCCTTCTCCTGGGCGCCGCGGCCGTCGGGCGCGGTCAGCTGGGCGACCTTGGCGGCAAGCTCGGCGCGCACCGCCTCGTCGGCGTCGCGGGCCAGGATCAGGTCGGCCTGGCGCGGCGTCTTGGCGTTGGCGGCGATGCGGCGGCGGACCTCCGAAGAGGGGTCCTCGGCCAGGAAGTAGAGCACCTCGGGGCGCAGGTCGATGCGCGCGGCGAGATCGGCGCGGGTCTTGTCCGAGCCGTTCTGGGCCAGCTCGCGGCTCTCCTCGTAGGACAGGCTGTCCGGCAGTTTCCTGCGTCCCAGGCCCAGCATCAGCCCTGGCCCTCCCCGCCCTTGCCGCGGCGATCGAACTCGGGGGCGAAGTTGAGGGAATGCTTGCCCGCCCGCTTGGCGCCGTACATCGCCTCGTCGGCGCGGCGCAGCAGCGAATCGAGTCCTTCGCCGGTGCGCGGATCGTAGATGGCGACGCCCAGAGAGAGACCCAGAAGGTGGTCGGCATCGCCGGAGTAGCCGCGCAGCCGCTCGGCCGCCGTCAGCATCAGCTCGGCCTTGCGCTCGGCGGCCTGGCGGTCCATGCCGCCCAGGAAGAGGGCGAACTCGTCGCCGCCCAGGCGCGCGGCCAGGTCGCCGCCGCGGATCTGTTCCTTCAGCAGCGCCGCCACGTCGAGCAGCGCCTCGTCGCCGGTCTGGTGGCCGTGGGTGTCGTTGACCTGCTTGAAGTTGTCCAGGTCGATGTAGAACAGGGCGCCCGGCCGCTGGGCCTTGGCGTCCTCGCCCCCCTGCTGCTTGGCCAGATGCTGCTCCAGGCTCTCGACGAAGCCGCGCCGGTTGTGCAGGCCGGTCAGCGGATCGGTCATGGAGAGCACCTCCATCTCCGTCTGGCGGGCGAGCTGCTCGATGGCGAGGCCGACCTGGCCGGCGATGTTGTCGAAGAGGCCGCGGTCCTCGGCGCTCCAGCCTGCCCCGGCGCCAGCCCCCGCAGCGCTGCGGCGGGCGCAGAGCAGGCCGTTGATCTCGTCGCGGTAGCGGGTGGCGCGCAGCAGCAGGCCGCCGGCGGCATCCTCCAGCTCGACCGCCTGCGCATCGGCGGAGAGCTGCGTCACCAGGGCGCGCAGGTCGTCCGGCGCGGCCGGCCTGCCGGCCTGGGCCAGGGCCTCGCCCAGCTTGCGCTCTCCCGCCCCGGCGTCCACCAGGGCGTGGATGGAAATCCCGGTCAGCGCCAGGGCGGGCATCAGCGCCTCGGCGGTGGCACTCAGCATGCGCGACGGCTCCAGTTCGCGGCGCACCATGTTGACGATATAGGAGAACAGGCGCTCGCGATTGCGCGCCTCGGCCAGATCGGCCTCGTGGCAGCGCAGGCTGGTGATGTCGCGGCAGACGCCGCGCGCGCCGATCCAGTCTCCGGTCTCGGAGGTCAGCGGCAGGGCCGTCGACAGCAGGCAGAGGTGGATGCCCTCGCTGCTGCGCACCCACAACTCGGCTTCCTCGACCACGCTCCGGGCGGTGAAGGGCGAGCTGTCGGCCGCGGCGCCGCCGGATTCCGGATCCAGCAGCAGCTCACGGGCCGGCCGGCCGACCAGGTCGGCCGCATCGTAGCCCAGCGCCCCGCGCGGCGAGACGAAGACGAAGCGCCCCTCGGCGTCGGTTTCCCAGGCAAAGTCGTTGGAGATTTCGACCAGGTCCTTGTAGCGCTGGCGCGATTCCACCAGGGCGGCGCGCAGGCTGCGCTCCAGGGTCACGTCGCGGCCCAGCAGCAGGGCGGCGGTGCCGTCGGCCCAGGGCAGGACCACCACGTCGTAGGCGCGTTCGACCGGCGTCTTGAAGGCGCCCTCGGGCACATCGCCGGCCTTCACCTCGCTGGTGGCCACCACCAGGGGATTGACCTGCGCGGTGGTGCCGCCCAGCGCCGCCTGGATGGCGGCGCGCAGCTCCTCGTGCTGGCCGGCCTGGAGGACGTGGGCGATGGCTTCGGCCTGGTCGTTGGCGCCGAGCACGATGCCGTTGTGCCCGGCGATCAGGACCGCCCCCGGAAAGCGCGCAAAGGCGCCCCCGGCGGAAAGCACACCACCGGGCGGCGTCTGCTCGACAAGCCGCCGGTAGTCCTCAGCCGGGTCTCGCGCTTCGGGTGGGCCGCTCACCGCCGGCGACCGTGCCATAGAGCCCCTCTTTGCGGTCATGATTGCATCTCTCTCAAGACAGCAAATCTGCGCCTTTCGCCCTTAATATGCCCTTAAATGGCCGTGTCATTTTACGGGCTTACCGCATTGCGCAACGGCGCCCGCCCGGCCGCCCTCGCCTTAACCTCCGCTTAACCCTGGGAGAGCCCGGAATCCGGCCTTTCGCCCCCTTCAGGGGCGCCCAGGGGTCATTGACACGGCGGCGACCCTCCCGCATCTTCCGACCCGCGCCCCAGGGACGCTTTTTGGGGCCGCAGAATCACGCCTGAAGCAGTCTTACGGGATCCCATGAGAACAGAACAATTGCAGGGCATCATCGAAGGTGCCTGGGAAGCGCGCGAAGATGTCACCCTGGAGACCGGTGGCGAGCTTCGCGAAGCCGTCAAGGCCGCCCTGGCCGGCCTGGACGACGGGACCTACCGCGTGGCCGAAAAAGGCCCGGACGGCTGGGAGGTCCACCAGTGGCTGAAGAAGGCGGTGCTGCTGTCCTTCCGCCTCAACGACATGGCGCCGATCCCCGGCGGCCCGGGGGAGAACACCAACTGGTGGGACAAGGTGCCCTCCAAGTTCGCCGGCTGGGGCGAGAACCGCTTCCGCGCCGCCGGCTTCCGCGCCGTGCCCAACTGCATCGTGCGCCATTCCGCCTATATCGCGCCGGGCGTGGTGCTGATGCCCTCCTTCGTCAACCTGGGCGCCCACGTCGACAGCGGCACCATGGTCGACACCTGGGCCACCGTCGGCTCCTGCGCGCAGATCGGCAAGAACGTGCACCTCTCCGGCGGCGCCGGCATCGGCGGCGTGCTGGAGCCGCTGCAGGCCGGCCCGGTGATCATCGAGGACAACTGCTTCATCGGCGCACGCTCCGAGGTGGTCGAGGGCGTGGTGGTGGAAGAGGGCTCGGTGCTCTCCATGGGCGTCTACATCGGCGCCTCCACCAAGATCGTCGACCGCGAGACCGGCGAGGTCCACATGGGCCGCGTGCCGGCCTACTCCGTGGTGGTGCCCGGCAGCCTGCCGGGCAAGCCGCTGCCCGACGGCAGCCCGGGGCCCAGCCTCTACTGCGCCGTGATCATCAAGCGCGTCGACGAGAAGACCCGCTCCAAGACCTCCATCAACGACCTGCTGCGCACCTGAGGCAAGACACGGCATGGCAGGAAGCCAAGGCATGACGGGAAGCACGGTGGAGACGCTGGCCCTGGCGCAGGCGTTGATCCGCTGCCCCAGCGTCACGCCCGTCGAAGGCGGCGCCCTGGACCTGCTGCAGTCGGTGCTGGAAGGGCTCGGCTTCACCTGCCACCGCCTGCCTTTCGCCGAGGAGGGGGCAGCGGAGACCGACAACCTCTACGCCCGCCTGGGCACGGAGGGTCCCAACCTCTGCTATGCCGGCCATACCGACGTGGTGCCGGCCGGCGACAGCGCCGCCTGGGGCAGCGATCCCTTCGCCGCCGAAGCGCGCGATGGTGTGCTCTACGGGCGCGGCGCGGTGGACATGAAGGGCGCCATCGCCGCCTTCGTCGCCGCCGTCAGCGACTACCTGAAGGACGGCAGGCCGAAGGGGTCCATCTCCCTGCTGATCACCGGCGACGAGGAAGGCGACGCCGTCAACGGCACCCGCAAGGTGCTGCGCTGGCTGAAGGAACGCGGCGAGACCCTGGACGTCTGCCTGGTGGGCGAGCCGACCAGCAACGAGGCCCTGGCCGACATGGTGAAAATCGGCCGGCGCGGCAGCCTCAACGCCGTGCTCACGGTATCGGGCACGCAGGGGCATACCGCCTATCCGCAGCTGGCCGACAACCCGCTGCACCACCTGGCGCGCATGCTGAATGCCGTGGTCAGCGAAGCGCTGGACGCGGGCAACGAACACTTTCCGCCCTCCAGCCTGCAGATCACCTCCGTCGACGTGGGCAACGCGGTGACCAACGTCATCCCGGCCAAGGCGACGGCGCTGTTCAACGTGCGCTTCAACAACATCCACTCCAGCGCCTCAGTGGAGGCCTGGCTGCGCGAGCGTTTCGACAGGGCCATCGACCGCAGCCGCGGGGCCGCCTACGAGCTTTCGATCCGCGTCTCCGGCGAGTCCTTCCTCTGTCCGCCGGGGCCCTGGTCCGAGCTGGTGTCGGACGCCGTGGCCTCGGTCACCGGCAGGGCGCCGGAGCTGGGCACCACCGGCGGCACCTCCGACGCGCGCTTCATCAAGGATCACTGCACGGTGGCCGAGCTGGGCCTCTTGAACGCCACCGCCCACAAGGTCGACGAGCAGGTGCCGCTGGAGGACCTGGAACGGCTCACCGCCATCTACCGCGCGGTCCTGGAGCGCTATCACCCGCGATGATTCCCAGCCGACAGGAAGTCTTCTACCGCTTGTACGGCGCCCTGCGGCTGGCGCGCTTCGATCCCGCCGGCGTGCAGTACTTCGACGAGTCGTCGGAGGCCGCCCTGCGGTCCTTCTTCGCGGCCGTGCTGGTGGCACCGGCCTACTTCTTTCTCGACCTGCTGGTGCCGGCCGACACGGTCACGCGGGAGATCACCTTCCTGACCGTGCTGGCCGAGATCCTGATCTACAGCCTCAGCTGGACCGTCTTTCCGGTGGTCGCCTATCACATCTGCCAGACCATCAAGCGGGAGCATGCCTACTTCCGCTATCTCGCCGCCAACAACTGGTCGAAGGTCGTGACCTACCACCTGGGCCTGGCGATCTTCGCCCTGGTGGTGGCGGGCGTGCTGCCGGCCGGCTTCGCGGCCCTGCTGGGCCTGGCGGTCGTCGGCTACCTGATCGGCTACCAGTGGTTCATCGCCAAGAGCTGCCTCAACATCAGCTCCGCCGGCGCCGCGGGCTTCCTGGTGCTGCAGATCATGATCGATTTCTTCATCGTCAGCTTCGTCGCGGTGCTGGTCACCTGACCCTTCGCGACGGCTCTTACGGCGCGGGCGGCGGATAGCCCACTTCGGTGAGGTAGAGCCCGGCGGCCGGCGCCGTCGGCCCCGCCGCCGCGCGGTCGCGCGCCTCCAGCGCCGCCTTCAGATCATCGGCCGACCACTTGCCCTCGCCGACCAGCTTCAGGGAGCCGACGAAGTTGCGCACCTGGTGGTGCAGGAAGGAGCGGGCCTCGGCGCGCAGTTCGACGCGTTCGCCGTAGCGCGCGACCGAGAGGACATCCAGAGTCTTCACCGGCGACTTGGCCTGACACTCGCTGGCGCGGAAGGAGGTGAAGTCGTGGTGGCCGACCAGCAGCTGCGCCGCCGCGTGCATCGCATCGGCATCGAGCGGCTGCGGCACGAACCAGGCGTGCCCGCGCTCCAGCGCCAGGGGCGCGCGGCGGTTGACGATGCGGTAGAGGTAGGCGCGGCGGATGGCGGAGAAGCGTGCGTGGAAGTCCTCGCTGACCGCCTCGGCGGAGAGCACCGCCACCGGCGCCGGCTTGAGGTGGAAGTTCAGCGCCTTCATCACCGTATCCGCCGAGGTCTCCTTGGCCAGGTCGAAGTGCGCCGCCTGGCCGAGGGCATGGACCCCGGCGTCGGTGCGCCCGGCGCCTTCCACCAGCACCGTCTCGCCGCAGAAGCGGCGGACCGCCTCCTCCAGCGCCGCCTGCACCGAGGGGCCGTTGGCCTGGCGCTGCCAGCCGACGAAGTCGCCGCCGTCGTATTCGACGATGATCTTGTAGCGGGTCACG
>JBNKHC010000177.1:0-8464 GCA_050290145.1 Kiloniellaceae bacterium
GCTGGAGGGCTCGGTGCTGACGGAGATCGTCTTCTCCTGGCCCGGCCTCGGCTACTACCTGACCCAGTCGCTGCTGAATGCCGACATGAACGCCGTGCTGGGCGCCACCATGGTGGTCGGCGCCGTCTTCATCGGAATCAATCTCTTGTCCGACGTGCTTTATAAGTTCCTCGATCCGAGGGCGCGATGAGCAGCGAGAGCGAAAGCCTGCAGGCCCTGGGCTGGCGCGCCTGGCTGCTCAGCAGCTCGCCGCACTCGCGCAACCAGGCCCGGCTCGGCCGCTTCTATATCGCCTGGCTGTCGTTTCGTTCCAACCACCTCGCCATGCTGGGCCTGATGATCGTGCTGGGCCTCATCCTGGTGGCGATCTTCGCGCCTTTGATCGCGCCCTATGATCCCAACGCCCAGGTCCTGGCCGACCGCCTGCAGTTCTTCTCCGCATCGCACTGGTTCGGCACCGACGATCTGGGGCGCGACATCTTTTCGCGCATCGTCTACGGCAGCCGCCTGACGCTCTACATCGTTATCCTTGTGGCCATCATCGCGGCGCCCATCGGGCTGGCGGTCGGCACCACGGCGGGCTATCTCGGCGGCTGGGTCGACAAGGTGCTGATGCGCATCACCGACATCTTCCTGGCCTTCCCGAAGCTGGTGCTGGCCCTGGCCCTGGTCTCGGCGCTGGGTCCCGGCATCGAGAACGCGATCATCGCCATCGCCATCACTTCCTGGCCGCCCTATGCCCGCATCGCCCGGGCGGAGACCATCACCATCCGCAACTCCGACTTCATCTCGGCGGTGCGCCTGCAGGGTGCCGGGCGGCTGAGGATCATCTGGTCGCATATCGTGCCGCTGTGCACCTCGTCGCTGATCGTGCGGGTCACCCTCGACATGGCCGGCATCATCCTGACCGCCGCCGGCCTGGGCTTCCTGGGCCTCGGCGCCCAGCCGCCGCTGCCGGAGTGGGGCGCCATGATCTCCGCCGGGCGCAAGGTGCTGCTCGACCAGTGGTGGGTCGCGACCATCCCCGGCATCGCCATCTTCATCGTGAGCCTCGGCTTCAACCTGCTGGGCGACGGCCTGCGCGATGTGCTGGATCCGAAGAGCGGGGGCCAGTCATGAGTGGAGGGGGCATGACCGACAAGCCGCTGCTCACCATCGAGGACCTGAAGGTCAACTTTCCGACCCGCAAGGGCCTGGTGGAGGCGGTGCGCGGCATCAGCCTCTCCCTGGGCCGGGAGAAGCTGGGCATCGTCGGCGAGTCCGGTTCCGGCAAGTCGCTGACCGGGCGCTCCGTCCTGCGCCTGGTGCCCAGGCCGGGCGTGGTCACCGCCAGCCGCCTGGAGTTCGACGGCATCGATCTGCAGCGGGCCAGCGAGGCGCAGATGCGGCAAATTCGCGGCCAGCGCATCTCCATGGTCATGCAGGACCCCAAGTTCTCGCTGAACCCGGTGATGCGCGTCGGCGAGCAGATCGCCGAGGCCTACCGGACGCACCAGAAAGTCCCCTCGGCCGAGGCCAGGCGGCGGGCGCTGGACATGTTGGCGGCGGTACGCATCCGCGACCCGGAACGTGTTTACCGCGCCTATCCGCACGAGGTTTCCGGCGGCATGGGCCAGCGCATCATGATTGCCATGATGCTGATCCCGGACCCGGATCTGCTGATCGCCGACGAACCGACCTCGGCCCTGGACGTGACGGTGCAGCTCCAGGTGCTGGCGATCCTGGACGACCTGGTGACGCAGCGCGGTATGGGCCTGATCTTCATCAGCCACGACCTGAACCTGGTGGCTTCCTTCTGCGACCGGGTGGTGATCATGTACGCGGGCCGTGTGATGGAGGTCTGCGACGCCAAGAACCTGGCCGCCGCACAGCACCCCTACACGCGGGGCCTGCTGAACTGCCTGCCGTCGATCGACGGCGGTGGCGGTGACCTGCCGGTGCTGGCGCGCGACCCCGCCTGGATGGAGCAGGGGCTGTGAGCGTGGCTCAGCCTGACTTGGCCCGGTCTTCGGCCATGATCGATGTTCGCGACCTCAACGTGGTCTTCGGCCAGGGCGCCGACGAGGTGCGGGCGGTGCGCGACGTCAGCTTCCAGGTCCCGGAAGGGGCGACCTTCGGCCTGGTCGGCGAGTCGGGCTCCGGCAAGTCGACGGTGCTGCGGGCCCTGAGCGGTCTCAACCCGGACTGGACCGGGCAGGTCGCCATTGCCGGGCAGCGGCAGACGCCCAAGCGCGACAAGGCCTTCTACAAGCTGGTGCAGATGGTCTTTCAGGATCCCTACGGCTCCCTGCATCCGCGCCACACCGTCGACCGCATCCTCATGGAGCCGCTGTCGATCCACGGCTTTGGCGATCCGGACCGGCGCATCGAGCAGGTTCTGGGCGAGGTCGGCCTGGGCCCGGAGTTCCGCTTCCGCTACCCGCACCAGCTTTCCGGCGGCCAGCGCCAGCGCGTCGCCGTGGCCCGGGCGCTGATTCTGGAACCCAGGATCCTTCTGCTCGACGAGCCGACCTCGGCCCCCGACGTCTCGGTGCAGGCCGAGGTGCTGAACCTGCTCCAGCGCCTGAAGAAGGAGCGGGGGCTCACCTATATCCTCGTCAGCCACGACCTCTCCGTGGTCGCCCATATGTGCGATGAGCTGGCGGTGATGAACAACGGCGCCGTGGTCGAGGAATTGTCCGTCGAGCGCCTGAAGAGCCACGCGCCGGAGCACCCCTATACCCGCCAACTCATGGTGGCGAGCCTTGGCTACGACCGCGAGGCCATCGACAAGTTCGAGGACTTCGGGGTGGAGGGCTGAAGGCTACTCCGCCGGCGCCGCTTGGGACTCCTGCTGAGCCAGGTCCAGCATCTGGGCCAGGACCTTCGGCGGCTGGGCGCCGGCCAGGGCGTGGCGGCCGTTGAAGATGAAGCAGGGCACGCCGTCGATGCCCAGGCCGCGGGCCTGGCGGTCTTCCTCACGCAGTTCCTGCTTCAGCGCGTCGCTTTCCAGGAAGGCGCGGGCCTCCATCGGGTCCAGGCCGATGCTCTCCGCCGCGGCGACCAGCACATCCAGATCGCCGATGTCCTCGCCGCGGAAGAAGTAGGCCTGGAACAGGGCCTCCACCAGTACGGTCTCCTTGTCCTGGCCGGCGGCCCAGCGGATCAGCCGGTGGGAGGCGATGGTGTTGGGGGTGCGCTTGATGGCCTCGAAGGCGAAGTCGATGCCTTCCTCGGCGCCGGCCTCGCGGATGCGGTCGTAGACCAGGCCGGCATTGTCCGGACCGCCGAACTTCATGGAGAGGTAGGTCTGGCGATCCATGCCTTCTTCCGGCATCTGGGGGTTGAGCTGGAAGGCGCGCCAGTGGATGGCCACCTCCAGGCCCGGGCGCTCGGCCAGGGCCTTTTCCAGGCGCCGCTTGCCGATGAGACACCAGGGGCAGATGGTGTCGGAGAAGATGTCGATGTGAATCATGACGGCTTTGCCTCTTTTCCCGGCGCTTGCGGGCTTGACCTGTCGGGCCTTCGCCACAACCATACCGCAGCTAAGGCCCCCCAGGCAAAAATGGCTTGGGCAAAAGGGGTCACAAAAGCTTGAAAACCGGGGAAATGTCGATGGGGACGGTCGCTGCGGACCTGGGAAATCGCGACGGGAGCGGGATCTACGACAAGGGCCTGGACCGCAATGCGGCCAACTCGGCCCCGCTGACGCCGGTCACCTTTCTCAAGCGCGCCGCCGCGGTCTATCCGGACAAGCTGGCGGTGGTCCACGGCGACCAGCGTTTCACCTATGCCCAGTTCCATGAGCGCGCCTGCCGCCTGGCCTCGGCGCTCAAGCAGCGGGGCCTGAAGCGCGGTGACTGCATCGCCATCATGGCGCCCAATATCCCGCCGATGCTGGAGGCCCACTACGGCGTGCCGATGATGGGCGGTGTGCTGAACTCCCTCAACATCCGCCTCGACGCCCGCACGCTTGCCTTCATTTTCGAGCACGGCGAGGCCAAGGTGCTGCTCACCGACCGGGAGTTCTCGCCGGTCATCGAGGAGGCGCTGAGCCTCACCCAGGCCCGGCCCCTGGTGGTCGACATCGACGATCCCTTGGCGGAAGGCGGCGAGCTGCTGGGCGAGCTCACCTACGAGGAACTGCTGGCGGAGGGCGATCCCGAAGAGACCTTCGACGACCCCCTGGACGAGTGGCAGTCGCTGTCGCTGCTCTACACCTCCGGGACCACCGGCAATCCCAAGGGCGTGGTCTATCACCACCGCGGCGCCTACCTGAATGCCGTGGGCAACATGCTGACCTTCGGCCTGGGGCGGGATTCGGTCTACCTCTGGACCCTGCCGATGTTCCACTGCGACGGCTGGACCTTCACCTGGGCGGTGACCGCGGCCAACGCCGCCCACGTCTGCCTCAGGAAAATCGACCCGGCGGTCATCTATCCGCTGATCGGCGAGGAGGGCGTGACCCACATGTGCGGCGCGCCCATCGTGCTGACCCTGCTGGCGCACGCGCCGGCGGCGGTGAAGGTGAAGTTCCCGCAGACCGTCGACTGCGCCACCGGCGGCGCGGCGCCGCCCAGCGCCGTCATCGAGGCCATGGAGGCCAACGGCTTTCGTGTCATCCACCTCTACGGCCTGACCGAATGCTACGGCCCGGCCACGGTCTGCGCCTGGCAGGACGAATGGGCGGACTACGATCTGCAGAAGCGCTCTGGGAAGATGGCGCGCCAGGGCGTCAACTACCTGACCCTGGAAGCCGCCGTGGTCATGGACCCGGAGACCATGACGCCGGTGCCCCACGACGGCGAGACCCTGGGCGAGATCATGCTGCGCGGCAATACGGTGATGAAGGGCTATCTGAAGAACCCCAAGGCCACCGAGGAGGCTTTCCGCGGCGGCTGGTTCCACACCGGCGACCTGGCGGTCTGCCATCCCGACGGCTACATCGAGGTGAAGGACCGCTCCAAGGACGTGATAATTTCGGGCGGCGAGAACATCTCCAGCCTGGAGGTGGAGGAAGCCCTCTACCGCCACCCCAAGGTGCTGGAGGCCGCGGTGGTGGCGCGCCCAGACGAGAAGTGGGGCGAGAGCCCCTGCGCCTTCGTCACCCTGCGCGAAGGCGAGAACGCGACAGCCGAGGATATCATCGCCTTCTGCCGCGAGGCGCTGGCCCACTACAAGGTGCCACGCAGCGTGGTCTTCGGGCCGCTGCCCAAGACCTCGACCGGCAAGATCCAGAAGTTCGTGCTGCGCGAACAGGCGGCGGAGCTGTAATGATGCCTTTGGAAACCTTCGACCTCTCCGGCAAGGCGGCGATCGTCACCGGCGCTTCGAGCGGGCTCGGCCGTCACGCGGCGCGCTGCCTGGCGGCGGCGGGCGCCAAGGTCGCCATTGCCGCGCGTCGCCTGGAGCCCCTGGTGGAACTGGAAAAGCAGATCGAGGCGCTGGATGGCCGCGCCATTCCCCTGCGGCTCGACGTCGCCGACCCGGCTTCGGTGACCGACTGCGTGAAGGCGGCGGAGACCGAACTGGGGCCGATCTCCATCCTGGTGAACAATGCCGGCATCGCTGTCACCAAAGCGGCCCTGGAGGTCGCGGAGGCCGACTGGGACCAAGTGGTCGACACCAACCTGAAAGGGGCCTGGCTCATGGCCCAGGCAGTTGCGGAGCACATGACGCGCCTCGGCCACGGCGGCTCGATCATCAACACCGCCTCGGTCCTGGGCCTGGCCGGCGCGGCGCAGATCCCGGCCTATTGCGCTTCCAAGGGCGGTCTCGTCAATCTGACCCGTGCCCTGGCGGTGGAGTGGGCGCGCCACGGCATCCGCGTCAACGCCTTGGCGCCGGGTTACATCGAGACCGAGATCAACCGCGACTTCCTGGCCAGCCCGGCGGGCGACTCCCTGCGCAAGCGGGTGCCGCTGCGCCGCTTCGGCACGCCGGAGGACCTGGACGGCGCGCTGCTGCTGCTGGCCTCGGAAGCCTCGCGCTATATCACCGGCAGCGTCATCGTCATCGACGGCGGCCAATCGGCTGCTCTGTAGAAGTCTGAGTTACTCGAGGATCGCAAATGGATTTCTCCCTGGCACCTGAAGTCGAAGACCTGCGCCAGCGGCTGCGCGGCTTCGTCGAAACCGAGATCATGCCGCTGGAAACTGATCCGGCGAACTACGACGAGCACGAGAACATCGCCCCGGCGAAGCTGGAGGCGCTGCGCACCAAGGCCAGGGAGGCCGGGCTCTGGGCCCTGCAGATGCCCAAGGCGCGCGGCGGGCAGGGGCTGAGCGTCGCCGGCATGGCGGCCTGCTACGAGGAGATGGGGCGCTCCATCTTCGGGCCGGTGGTCTTCAACTGCGCGGCGCCCGACGACGGCAACATGATCCTGCTGGAGAAGGTCGCCACCGACGAGCAGAAGGCGCGCTGGCTGCAGCCCATCGTCGACGGCAAGCTGCGCTCCGCCTTCGCCATGACCGAGCCCATGCCGGGCGCGGGCTCGGACCCCGGCCTGATGCTGAGCCGCGCCGAGCGCGACGGCGACGACTGGGTGCTGAACGGCCACAAGTGGTTCATCACCGGCGCCGACGCCGCCGAGCACTTCATCGCCGTGGTGCGCACCTCCGACGACGCGCGCAAGGGCCTCACCGCCTTCCTGTTCCACCGCGACACGCCGGGGCTGGAGATCGTCCGCCGCATTCCCATCATGGGGCCGGAAGAGCACGGCGGACACTGCGAGCTGCGCTTCAACGACCTGCGGGTGCCGGACAGCGACCGCCTGATGAACGTCGGCGACGGCCTCAAGGTGACGCAGATCCGCCTCGGCACCGCGCGGCTCACTCACTGCATGCGCTGGCTCGGCATGTCCAAGCGGGCCCTGGAGATCGCGCGACCGCATGTCGCCGAGCGCCAGAGCTTCGGCATGCCGCTGGCCGACCACGAGGGTGTGCAGTGGCTGCTCGGCGAGGCGGCCATGGCCATCGAGCTGGGCCGGCTGCTCACCATGCGGGCGGCGGTGAAGCTCGACAGCGGCGACTTCGCCCGCAAGGAAATATCCATGGCCAAGATCCAGGTGGCGGACACGCTGCACAAGGCGGTGGATACGGCGATCCAGCTGCTCGGCGCCAAGGGTTACTCCAAGGACACGCCCCTGGAATGGATGTATCGCTATGCCCGCCAGGCGCGTCTGGTCGACGGCGCCTCGGAGGTGCACAAGATGGTGCTGGCGCGGGCCTTCCTGAACGACGGTCTGGACTTCTGGGGCTGGGAATGACGGCGACTCAGGAGGAATCGCGCCTGGCCGAGCGCAAGGCGCCGCTGGAGGGCTACCTGGCCGCCGCCGCGGACGCGGAGGCTGTGGAAATCGTCGATGCCCGCCCGCTCAGCGGCGGCGCCATCCAGGAGAACTGGCTGCTGGACCTCATGATCCACGGCGGCCCCTATGCGGGCCCGCTGGAGGCGGTGCTGCGCACCGACGCGCCGTCTTCTGTCGCCGTCAGCCGCGGCCGGGCGGAGGAGTTCGCCCTGCTGAAGGTGGCGCAGCAGGCCGGGGTCACGGTGCCGGAGCCGCTGTGGCTCTGCGAGGAGCCGGCGGTGCTGGGCAAGACCTTCTACGTCATGCGCCGGGTGGCGGGCACCGCGACGCCGCACCGCCTGATGAAGGAAAGCGACCTGGGCGGCGACCGCGACGAGCTGGCCGGAAGGCTGGGCATGGAACTGGCGCGCATCCATTCCGTGACGCCGCCGCGCGAGGAGCTCGCCTTCCTCGGCAGGCCCTCGGCGGACCCGGCCCTGGAAGCCGTGGCCCGCTACCGCAGTTATCTCGATGCTCTTGGCGGCAGCTACCTGGTGCTGGAGTGGGGGCTCAGGTGGTGCGAGCTGCACGCCCCGGAACCGCAGGGCCCGGTCCTGGTGCATCAGGACTTCCGTACCGGCAACTACATGGTCGACCGGCACGGCCTGACCGGCATCCTGGACTGGGAGTTCTGCGACTGGGGCGACCCGATGAGCGACATCGGCTGGTTCTGCGCGGCCTGCTGGCGCTTCAGCCATCCGGAACTGGAAGCCGGCGGCATCGCCCCGCGCGGGCCGTTCTACCACGAGTACGAAGCCGTCTCGGGGCGGCGCATCGATCCCCAGGCCGTGGCTTTCTGGGAGGTCATGGCGCACATCCGCTGGGCGGTGATCGCCCTGCAGCAGGGCGAACGCGCACTGTCCGGCGGGGAGGACTCGCTGGAGCTGGCCCTGACCGGCCGCGTCTATCTACCGGGGATCGAGGAAGAGATCCTTCGCCAGTGCGGACCCGAGCAATGGAAGGCAAGCGCATGAGTGCAGGGCGGAATAAGGGGGGCGGCGAGGCTGACGGCCTGCGCCTGTTGGAACTGGCGCGGCGTGAACTGCTGGATAACGTCCTGCCGACGCTGGAGGGTGATGCGCGCTACCGCGCCCGGCTGGTTGCCAACGCCATGAAGATCGCGGCGCAGGAAATGGC
>JBNKHC010000178.1:0-3659 GCA_050290145.1 Kiloniellaceae bacterium
CCGGCGACGGCGTCGAGGTGCGCACGCCGCAGGGCGTGAAATACTTCGATATCGAAGCAGTGGAGTGATCGCCGCCCCCGCACGGTGCCGAAAAATTTCCTATTATCAGACCCGTAGACGTGTTGCGACGGCGCTGTGGCGCCGGTCCGAAAAGGGGGCGATTGGACTCCCGGCGCCGCCTGCGTTATGGTCCGGCCATGCTGATCGGCGATGTAAGACGAACAAAACGGCGTTCGCCCAAGTCTCCCGTACGTCTCATTGCCAGTCGAGCCTGCCTGCGGCCGGCTCGCTCAGCGCCTTTCCTGTCCCCGTCAGAGACAGCTTTCTGACCACCGCGTCCTACGGGAGCGCTGCCTGCTGAGTCGACTTCGTCGGCACTGCAGCGGGCCTGCCGACGCACGCCATCCATCCGATTACTGGAAGGAAGTGAGCATGACTACACTGGAGGTCGTTGAAGAAGAACGGACTCAAACAGACAATAACCCGGACAAGGGCTATGTGGCCATTCTCGGCTGGAGCCTGCGGGCGATCGACGCCATCGATCGCTTCGACCGGCGCTACATCGTTGTTGCGCCGGACTGGGCCGAGGACTACGCGCGCGAGCACGATATCCCCTTTATCCCCTGGAATTTTGAACGGCTCAACGATCGTTCGCACGAGCTTGCCATGCGCCTGAAGAAGGAGGGCGTGAACGTCGCCATCCCGCTGTTCGAGGAAGTCGTCGAGTGGGCCGGGGCGATCAACGCCGTGCTGCTGGAGAACCCGCGCCTGCTCGGCCAGTCGATGCTGTTCCGCGACAAGTCGCTGATGAAGCGCCGCGCACAGCTGGGCGGCATCCGTGTCGGCATCTTCGAAGAGGGCCGCGACAAGGGGGACGTCATCCGCTTCCTCAAGCGCGTCAATCAGGCGCTTTTGAAGCTGGACGGCGATCCCAACGATCCGATCCACCTGAAGGCCTTCGACAAGGCCGGCTGCCTGGGTCACCGCATGATCCAGACGCCCGACGACGTGGAGAACATCCCGGACGACGAGTTCCCCTGCCTGATGGAGAGCCACCTCGACGGCTTCGAATTCGCCTGCGAGGCCTTCATTCACAACGGCAAGATCCGCTTTCTCAACATCTCCGAATACGTCACCCTGGGCTATTCCGTCTTTGTCCCGGCCTCTCCGGAACTGGAAAAGTGGCGCGCTCGTGTGACCGAGGAAATCGAGAAGCTGATCGAGACCTTCGACATCGATTTCGGCTTCATCCATCCGGAGTACTTCGTCACCAACGACGGCAAGATGTACTTCGGCGAGGTCGCCTACCGGCCGCCGGGCTTCAACGCCTTCGAGCTGATGGAACGAGCCTACGGCTTCAACGCTTACCAGGGCCTCGTGCTGATGTTCGATCCCAAGACGACGGAGGAGGAAATCGAAGCCTTCTTCCCGCGCGAGGTCGTCGATGCCAAGGGCCACGCCGGCTGCTTCGGTGTCTATCCGCGCCGCCGCGTCATCAGCCAACTGGAGATTCCGGAGGAAACCGAGAACGATCCCTACTTCGAGTTCCACGAACTCATGTCGCCGATCGAGACCAAGGTACCCAAGCGCACGGCCTTCGGCACCCACTGGGGGCTGGTGTACTTTTTCGGTGACGATCCGCACCGCCTGCGCGATCTGCTCAAGCACCAGGAGGAGTTGGACTTCTATGTCTGATCGGGAGTCTCTGCCCGGCGGCGCCGGGGACAATCCATGAGCCTGGAAGTGGAGTCGGCCTCCGCGGCCTCGCCGCGGGCGCACCTGGAGGCGCTTCTGGACCAGGCGACGGAACGTCTGGCGGCGGCTCGTCCCTTCGCGAAGCGCAGCTATCAGGGCGCGGTCCTCGACACCGCCCGGCGGCTGGCGGCCCTGCCCGGCGGCGTGGAGGCACTGTACCAGCGTATCGGGCGCCTGCAGGCGGCCGGCATCTTCTCCGGCAGCGACTGGGCGCATCCCGAGAGCCTCCAGCCCTTTCTGGCGGCCAACACCCTGTGGCACGGCGACAAGCAGACGGCGGTTCTCGAGTACCTGAGCGAGATCCGCTTTCTGGCCGTGGCCAGCGGCGACCTCGTCTCGATCGAACTGACCGCCGAACAGGCGCAGCATTTCCTGTCGCAGGTCCTGGCGCTGAACCTCAACGTGCTGTTCGGCGCGGCGACGGAGGCGCAGCGGGTCCGACAGTCGATGCCGGAGGCCGTGGTGCGCAACCTCTACGTCTACCTCGCCCAGCGGATCGGCTATGAGAACATCCTCGATCGCCTGATCGACGAAATCTGGCGCATCCTGGCCCAGCGCCCTATCCAGGTCGACGGCGTCAAGGCGATGATCGGTCAGATCGCCGCCTGTCTGTTCAATCCCGAGGTTGATCTGGGCGGCGGCGGGCGCGGCGCGGACCGTCTGGTCAGCGCGCTCTATGGCCCGACCCAGGGGTGCCGCGAGGATCCCGGCCTGGAGGTTTATGCCGAACGGCTGGCCAGCATGGACGCCAACGCCCTGGCCCAGGAGGCCGGGGGCTTCGCCCGGGCCATGCACGACACCGGACTGGTGTCGCCCTATCATCCCGTCTTTCTGCGCCACATCCTAGGACGCAACGAGGAACTGCTGCCCCAGGCCTTCGGGCTCAGCAGTACCGGAAAGGATGCCCTGCTCTGCTACCAGGACCTGGTGCGCAGCCTCATCCGGGAAGCGGTTCACCCGGAAACCAGTCAGGCGGTCTATGGCCTGGCGCTGCTGATGGAGCGTGGCATCCTCTACAGCCCGCCGATCGCGCCGGCCCTTTGGGGGCAGATCGCCCTGCCGCTGTCGCCGGCAACCGAGTCCCTGCTGGCCTCCGTCTACGGTGCGGCCCGCCCGCCGCGGGTCTTCCTGCTCGCCGGGCTGCTCTGCGTTCTGGGGCAGCCCTTCGGCATCGGCCAGGGCAACAACCCGACCTGCCAAGCGGCGCGGGCCCTTTCCATGTGGGCCTACAACGACCCGGACTATCTCCTGCAGATGCTGGTCTGGGCGGCGCGCGATGAAGAGGTGGTCATGCATTTCGAAGGTCAGGCCCTGTCGTCCAAGGCGATCGCCGCCGACGCCGCACGCCAAGCGCCGCTGGATGTCGATCCGGTCTCCCTGGTCCTGGTGCCGCACCTCGACCGCATCTACATGGAGATGGGGCGGCGCTGCGCCGATCGCGGGGCAGATCCGCACATCTGGGTCAATCCCGAGTTTCACGGTTGGTGGGTCGGCCGCGGCTGCCGCATCGCCGTCGACGTCGCCAGCGGCAAGTTGTCGGATTACGCAGGTTTCGTGCGGGAATTTCTGGCGGTCTATCATCCGCTGTACAACGGGAATCGCCCGCTGATCCATCCGCAGCCCGCGGGCATCGCCGTCACCGACAGCCTGGGCCGTTTCGTCGGCTGGCACGCCATCGCCATCACGCGGGTGGCCCTGGACCAGGACGGCGAGATGCGGGTTTTCTTCTTCAACCCCAACAACGACAGCGGCCAGGACTGGGGCCACGGCGTGCGGGTCTCGACCCAGGGGCGCGGCGAGCGTTACGGCGAGTCCTCCCTGCCGGTCGAGGAGTTCGCTTCCCGCCTCTATCTGTTCCACTTCGACACCTTGGAGCCGCGCTCGCCTCAGACGGTGCCCGGCGA
>JBNKHC010000179.1:0-12687 GCA_050290145.1 Kiloniellaceae bacterium
GCGGTGGCCGCCTGCGCGGCCGCGCGCCGTTCGGCGTCACTCAGGCGCGTGCGCTCTTCGGCCAGGGCCGTTTCCAGACGCGCCGTCTCCTCCTCGCGGGCTGCCAGGTTCGCATCCAGCTCCCCGACGCGGTCTTCCAGCCTGGCCAGCTCCTGGCGCGCCGCATCGAGTTCCTCTTCGCGCTGGGAAAGGAGCTGCTGCGGATCGGGCTCCTCGGCGACTTCCACGGGCGGCGCCGCCGTTTCGGCAGGCTCCTCCCGGATCGCTTCGAAGGGCTCTTCCTGGGGCGCTTCGTCCGGCGCTTCCGGCAAGGCCTCCGCCGGCGCCGGCACGACCTCCTCTGCCGGCGTCCTGTTCCTTAACTGCGCGGTCAGCTTGTCCAGCCTGACGCCCCACTGGGCCGCTTCCGCAACGGGCGCGGCGGGAGACGGCTTCTTGTCGGGGGGACGGCCCGCACCGCTGCGCGCGGCGGCCAGGGCCGAGCGCGGTGCCGTGGCGACCACTTCGGAGGCGGCGCGCTCAACCGCGTCGGTCTGGGCCGCCTTACCGAGCTGGGTCTGGCGCAAGGCCGGGTCGAGCAGCAGCCAGCCCCGCGTCGCGGCGAAGCCGTCGACCTGGGCCACATAGGACTCCCAGTCGTGCTGCAGCCGCTCCACCGGCTCCGGCCCGAAGGTCGCCGCCATGTCGACGCGTAGCTTGCGGACGGTCTCGAAGACGCTCACCTGACGCCGGGCGATCGCCAGGCGGGCTGCCGGGTCGCCCTGGGCGATGCGCTGCATGGCAAGCCAGATATAGGCGTCCTTGGCCTGGAAGAAACGCGCCAGCAGCGGCCGCGCCAAGGGCTCCTCGGCCAGTCTGGCGAGGCCGCCGACGGCACCCAGGTGGTCGGCCAGCCAGGGCCAGTCCTGAGGCAGGGTACGGCGCGCCAGGCCCTGCATAAGCACCGGCACCAGCTCGTCGCGAAGCGCCTCGGTGCCGCGCTGCCAGCGGCCGTCGAGATCGCGGTCGATGACGATACGGTTGTCGTCGAGAATACCACTGCGATGGTCCGGCGGCAGCTCGCCCAGGATCAGCCCGCCGTCGGACAGCAGAGCGCGCAGGATCTCCGCCGTGCCCTGGTAGTTCAAGCTGAGCCGGCGCCAGCGGTCCTGCGCCAGGCTGTTGGTCTCGCGCTCGGCGAAGGCGCCGAAGAAGTCGCCGAACTGATCGAGCTGCGCGAAGGCGTCGTGCAGGTCGTCGGGGACGAGCCGGCCCTCCACCGGCGCCGGGGTGTCGAGCACGACGATCTGTGCACGCGGAGCGCCGCTGCCGCTAAGCATCCCGGCGCAGGCCAACAAGCCCGCCAGAACACAAGGCCGCCAGCGCGCCCGCCACCAGGCGGCCGCTTCTCCCCCAGATCGAATCCCTTGCGCCGTCCCCATTCCACCTTACTTGGCTGGATTTTTTTCGCGGGAGCGCGGCCTACGTGGCGCAAGCCAACCGCATTCCGGCCCGCCGGCAGCGGCCGGACGGACGGAAGGCTCCCTCCGCCGCCAACCTAAAACATCCCCGGGGATAGGGGTAGGGCAAGCGTGGGAAAATCTCCCTTTTTGCCCCGTGGTGCCGCAAAGCGGCTGCCGCTAAAGGGGGTCGGGGCCGAGAAAGGCCCGCAGCTCCGGCGGTCCGGCTGCCTCCAGCAGGGCGCGGGTCGGGCCGGCCGCCAGCACCCGTCCGGCATGGATGAAGGCCGAACGACCGGCGACCCGGAGGGCGTCGTGCGGATTGTGGCTGACCAGCACGACAGTAAGCCCCCGCTCGCGCTGGAGCTGGCGCACCAGGTCCAGCATCTCCAGGCGCAGGCCCGGGTCGAGCGCGCTGAAAGGCTCGTCCAGCAGCAGCAGCGGCTTTTCCCGCACCAGGCTGCGCGCCAGGGCGACCCGCTGGCGCTGCCCGCCAGAAAGCTGCGCCGGGCGGCGCTTTTCCAGCCCCTCCAGGCCGACCCGCGCCAGGGCCTCTTGCACCGCCGCCCAATGGGCCGCGTCGAGACGCAGGCCGGGATCGAGCCCCAGCCCCACGTTCTCCCCGGCGTTCAGATGGGCGAAGAGGTTGTGCTCCTGAAACAGGCTGGTGACCGGCCGCTCGGCGGGTTTCCACTCCGTCACGTCCTCGCCGCCGATGACCACCCGGCCGGCGAGCGGCCTGTCGAAGCCGGCGATGAGGCTCAGCAGCGTCGACTTGCCCGCGCCGCTCGGCCCCAGCACGGCCAGGCATTCGCCCGGGTCCACCGCGAGGTCGAAGACCATCTCCATGTCCTCGTAGCGGAAGGTCAGGCCTTCGACCTGGAGCATGGGCACCTGCAGCATCGGGGACTCAGACATGGGCCCGCCTCTTCACGCCGCCGAGGCCCCATTCGATGGCGAGGAACAGCGCCAGGCAGAGCAAGGAGAGCACCGCGGCGATGACCGCCGCCTCGGCCATGCGGAAGCCGCCCATGGCCTGGTAGAGCAGCAGCGGCAGGGTGGCGAAGTCCTGGCTGCCGAAGAGCGCGATGACACCCAGGTCGCCGAGGGAAAGCGTCGCCGCCACCGCCAGGGCCAAGGCCGCCGGGCGCCGGAGGTTCGGCCACTCGACGAGGCGCAGGCGGTTCCAGCCGCCGATGCCGAGGCTCTGGCACAGCCGGTCGTGGCGCTGCGCCTCCTCCATCATCGGCCCGCCGAGGAAGCGCACCACGAAGGGCAGTGCCATCAGCGCGTTGACCAGGACGACCAGCGGCATGCCCAGCGCGAAGACGTCGGCTACCGGGCGCAGCAGCACGAAGAGGCCGGTGGCCAGCACGAAAGGCGGCACCACGAGAATGAGCGAGGCGCAGAGCTCCAGCCGCCCCGCCGCGCCCGGTCGTCCCAGGCGGTGGCGCAGGATGCGGCTCGAGACCAGGATAGCGCCCCCCAGCAGCAGGGCGAGCAGGCCCGCCGAAAGCGCGATCACGAGTGACTGCCCGACGGCGCGCCACAGGCGCGCGTCGGTCAGCACGCCGAAGGTCTTGGGATTGAAGCCAGCGACGGCGACGGCGGCCAGCGGCAGCACGACGAGGCCAAGGGTCACGATGACGGCGAGCGTATCGATGGAAAGGCCCAGCCGGCCGCCGCGGTCCGGGCGCTCGTAGAGGCGACCTTCGGTGAGGGTCATGCTGCCGGGCACGGCGAGCTGCAGTACCGCGAGCACGATGGCCCCGCACAGGCCGAGCTGCACCAGCGCCAGGGCGACCGCGCGGCCGAGGTCGAAGTCAAAGCGCAGTGCCTGATAGACCGCGACCTCCAGGGTCGTCGCCTTGGGACCGCCGCCGAGGGTCAGCACCACGGCGAAGGAAGTGAAGCAGAGCATGAAGACCAGGCCCGCCGCGCCCGGCAGCACCGTGCGCATGGCCGGCCATTCGATGAGGCGAAAGATGTCGCGCGAGCGCAGGCCGTACTGGCTGGCGACGCGCCAGGTCTCCGGCGGCACCGCCTCGACGGCCTGCAGCAGGATGCGCGCGATGAAGGGCATGTTGAAGAAGACATGGCCGATGAGGATACCGGTCAGGCCGTAGAGATAGTGCGCCCGCCCGAGGCCTAGCAAATCCATGGCGTCGTTCACCCAGCCGGTGCGCCCGTGCACGGCGGCGATGCCGAAGATGGCGACGATGGTGGGGATCACCAGGGAGAGGCTGAACAGCCGCAGCAGCAGGCCGCGCCCGGGAAAGCGCCGCCGCGCCAGGGCGCGGGCGACCGGCACCGCGAGGGCGACGGAGAGCAGCGTCGAGAGCGTCGCCTGGAACAGGGTGAAACGCACCACCCGCCAGAGGTAGGCGTCCCCCAGGTTGCCGGCGAGGTCCAGCCCCGGCGCGGCGACACCGAGGGCCGTGAGCGCGCCGCCCACCACCGCCGCCACCAGGGCGAGCGCGATACCGGCGGGCAGCCACCAGGGCATGACGGGAGGACCGGCGCCGCGCTACTGGCTGACGGCCTGCAGCCACTCCTCGACCCAGGCCTTGCGGTTGGTCGCCACCTCCTCCGCCGGAAAGAGCAGCGGCTTGGCCGGGTCGACCAGCTTGTCGTAGGCCGGCGGCAGGCCCTCCGGCAGGTCGGTCGCCGGGTACATCCACTGCGCCGTCGGGATGTTCTTCTGGAAGCCGGGGCTCAGCATGAACTGCAGGAACTGCCGCGCCAGCTCGGGCGTGTCGGTCGACTTCGTCATGGCCGCCACCTCGACCTGCATGTAGTGGCCCTCGGCGAAGGCCGCGGCCTGATAGCGCTGCTCGTCCTCGGCGATCATGTGGTAGGCCGGCGAGGTGGTGTAGCTCAGCACCATGGGTGCCTCGCCTTCCAGGAACAACCCGTAGGCCTCGCTCCAACCCTTGGTCGTGGTGACGGTCTTCTTGGCCAGCTTTGCCCAGGCCGCCGGCGCCTCGTCGCCGTAGACCGCGCGCACCCAGAGCAGCAGGCCCAGGCCCGGCGTCGAGGTGCGCGGGTCCTCCAGGATGATCTTCAGGTCGTCCGGCGCCTCGACCAGTTCCTTCAGGCTGGCCGGCGGGCTGTCCAGGGTCTCGGTGTCGTAGACGAAGGCGAAGTAGCCGTAGTCGAAAGGCAGGAAGGTGTCGTCGTCCCAGGCCACCGGCAGCGCCAGGTTCGCCGCCTCGACGCCGTGCGGCGCCAGCAGGCCGCTCTCCCGCGCCTCGGCCAGGATGTTGAGGTCCAGGCCGAGCACGATGTCGGCCTTGTTGTTCTCCCCTTCCAGGCGCAGGCGGCTGAGGACGCCGATGGAGGAGTCGAGCGCGACGAACTCCAGGGTGCAGTCGCACTCCGCCTCGAAGGCCTCCTTGATGGCCGGGCCCGGCCCCCAGTCGGAGGTGAAGGCGTCGTAGGTGTAGACGGTGAGCGTCTTCTCCGCCGCCGCGGCCGTTTGGGCGGCCGGCAGGGCCGCGAGGCTGATCACGGCCGTCGCGAGGGAGGTCTTGAGAAAGGTCGAAAAGCGCATCGGTCGCTCCATGGCTCTTATGGGGCGGCTGGCTTTGAGAAACGCGGGTCTGGTGAAGGCCTGTCGCTCAAATCCCTCCGCCGGCATTACCCGGGTCAGGTTCATCGGGTTGTCCGGTCTGCGCCGAACTCTCAGCCCTAAGCCGCTCCGGCTTCCTGGGGCACCCCGTTGAGACGCTTCCAACATAGGCCGCCACCCCCGGCGCGGCAAGATGTGCACGCCAACGCCTGGCCGCTGACACCCTAACCTTTCACCGCCAACCCTTCCTGTCACCCTCGGGCTTGACCCGAGGGTCCATGGTTGGGCTTGGCGCTCGGCCCGTCCATGGATCCCGGATCGCGCTCGCTGACGCTCACTTGTCCGGGATGACGGCTTGAGTGGTAGCCGCTCAATCTGCAGAAGTGGCCCCCCGCGATTTTCCCATTTGGCCCTTGCCGGGCGGACCGCCGGACGGCAAGAGAGGGCAGGATCCGTGCAACTCCCCGGGAGCGGACATGACCGCCGGCCTCTACGACCCCCTGGACCATCCCTACGAGACCAACGCCCTGGGCCAGCCGGTCGGTGCCCCCGTGCCCGGCTGGAGACCCTGCCCGCCGCCGCCGCGCGAGGCCATGTTAGGCCGCTTCTGCCGGGTAGAGCCTCTCGATCCGGCGCGCCACGCCGCCGACCTCTTCGCCGCCAACCGCGCCGATGCCGAGGGCCGCATCTGGACCTACCTGCCCTACGGCCCCTTCGCGACGCTGGAGGACTACACGGCCTGGATGGAGCAGACCTGCCGGGGCGACGACCCGCTGTTCCACGCCATCGTCGACAAGGCGAGCGGCAAGGCGAGCGGCGTCGCCAGCTACCTGCGCATCACCCCGGCGCAGGGCGTCATCGAGGTCGGCCATATCAACTACAGCCCGGCCCTGCAGCGCACCCCCGCCGCGACGGAAGCCATGTACCTGATGATGGCCCGCGTCTTCGACGAACTGGGCTACCGCCGCTACGAGTGGAAGTGCAACGCCCTCAACGAAGGCTCGCGCCGCGCGGCCCTGCGCCTGGGTTTCAGCTTCGAGGGCATCTTCCGCCAGGCCCTGGTCACCAAGGGCCGCAACCGCGACAGCGCCTGGTTCTCGATCCTGGACAGCGAATGGCCGGCGGCCAAGGCGGCCTTTCAGGCCTGGCTCGACCCGGCGAACTTCGACGACAGTGGAAAGCAGAAGCGCGGACTGAAAGACCTGCGTGGCACCCGCCCGTCGGCCTGAGGCGCGGGCAGCCTCAGTCGTCCCAGTCCACGTCGAAGTGTTGCACCACGTCGCGGATCTGTTCGGTGGTGAGGCCGATGGGGTTGGCGCCGCGGGTGAGCAGCGCCAGCTTCGCCGTCTCCTCCAACTCCTCCATGGCGTAGACCGCCGCCTCCAGGTCCTTGCCCGCGACCACCGGGCCATGGTTGGCCAGCAACACCGCCGAGCGCCGCCCGGCGAGGCTCCTGACCGCCTCCCCCATGGCCGGATCGCCGGGTCGGAAATACGGCAGCAGCTTCACCCGCCCCAGCCGCATGATCGAATAGGCCGTCAGCGGCGGCAGCACGCTCTCGGGATCGGTCTCCGGCAGCATCGACAGCGCCACCGAGTGGGTCGAATGCAGATGCACCACCGCCCCCGCCTTGTCGCCGCGCGTGTCGTAGAAGGCGCTGTGCAGCGGCATCTCCTTGGTCGGAGGGTCGCCGTCGATCAGCTTCCCCGCCGCATCGAAGCGACTGAGCCGCGCCGGGTCGAGGCGGCCGAAGCTGGACCCGGTCGGGCTCACCAGCAGTCCGCCGTCGGCGGTGCGCGCGGAGATGTTGCCGGAGGCCCCGCCGGTCAGCCCACGCTCGAAGATCGAACGCGCGAAGTCGCAGAGGTCCTCGCGGAGCCGCGCCTCCGCGCTCATGCCTTGCCCTCGAGCAGCCGTGCGGCCTTCACGAAGAAGTCGGGCGCGCCGAAGTTGCCCGACTTCAGCGCCAGGGTCAGCGGCTTGCCCTGCAGCTTCAGGGCCGGCACCCCGGGATCGATCTCCGGGCCGATCTCCAGCGCCTCGGCGCCGAGCCCCTCGACCACCGCGCCGGAGGTCTCGCCGCCCGCGGTGATGAGCCGGGTCACGCCGCCGGCGACGAGACGCCGTGCGGTTTCGGCGAAGAGCCCCTCGATGGCCTCGGCCACCGCCTCGCGCCCGAAGCGGGCCTGCGCCGCCTTCACCGTCGCCGGGTCGGCCGAGGAATAGACCAGCGGCAGGGAGTCACCATGGCCGAGCAGGAAACCGGTCAGGGTCTCCGCCGTCACCTCGCCCGCCATCACCGCCTCGGCGGTGATCTCCAGCGCCGGATGTTCGGCGGCATGGCGCTTCACCTGTTCAACCGTCGCCGTCGAGCAGGAGCCGGAGAGGATCGCGCAGGGACCCGGCAGCCCCTGCCAGGCGGCGCCGCTGCCGGAGATGAGTCCGGCGGCACGGAAGTTCTCCGGCAGGCCGAGGGCGACGCCAGAGCCGCCGGTGATCAGCGGCAGGTCGTGCGCGGCGGCGCCGATCTCCATCAGGTCGGCATCGCGGATCGCATCGACGACGATAAGGTTGCACCCCGCCGCCTGCTCGCCCGCCAGGGCGGCGCGGATCGCCTCGCGCCCCTGCAGCACCGCAACGGCGTCCACGTGGCCGACCTGCTGGCGCGTCTGCGGCTTCAGCCAGCGGCGGATGTCGGCGTCGGTCATGGGCGTCAGGGGATGGTGCTCCATGCCGGACTCGTTCAGCAGCCGGTCCTTCACGAAGAGGTGGCCCTGGTAGATCGAGCGGCCTGTCGCCGGAAAGGCCGGGCAGACGATCACCTGCTCCGCGCCCAGCGCCTCGGTCAGGGCGTCGGCCACCGGGCCGATGTTGCCCTCCGGCCGCGAGTCGAAGGTGGAGCAGTACTTGAAGAAGATCTGCCGGCAGCCCTGGGCGCGCAGCCACTCCAGCGCCGCCAGGGACTGCGCCACGGCCTCGCCCGGCGGGTTGGTGCGCGACTTCAGCGCCACGACCCCGGCCTCCACCTCCGGGGCCGCCGGCCCCTTGGGCACGCCGCCGTACTGCACCACCTTCATGCCGCCCTTGGCGAGGGTGTTGGCGAGGTCGGAGGAGCCGGTGAAGTCGTCACCGATGCAGCCGAGCAGCATCACTCCTCTCCCGGCAGGGTGAGGCCGGCGTTGCGGGCGTAGATCTTGGCCACCGCCGCGTCGTCCTCGCGCCCGTGCCCGGCGCCCGCGGCGGCGAGGAACTGCTGCAGGGCGGCGGCGGTCAGCGGCGCCGAGAAGCGCGCCGCCCGCGCGATGTCGGAGACGATACCGAGGTCCTTCACGAAGATCTCGACCGCCGAATGGGGCGTGTAGTCGCCGGCGGCGATGTGCGGGCCGCGGTTCTCGAACATCCAGGACGAGCCGGCGCACTTGGAGATCACCTCCACCGTCTTGGCCGGATCGACGCCCTGGGTCATGCCGAAGGTGATGGCCTCCGCCGCCGCGGCGATGTGGACGCCCGCCAGCAGCTGGTTGATCACCTTCATGGCCGAGCCTGGCCCGGCGGCCTCGCCCAGCTCGAAGACCGTCTCGGCCATGGCGTCGAGCGCCGGCCGCGCGGCGGCGAAGGCCTCGGGCCGGCCGGCCGCCATGATCGAAAGCTTGCCCTGGGCCGCCTTGACCGAGCCGCCGGAGATCGGCGCGTCCAGGTAGAGCAGCCCCATCTCGGCGAGCCGGGCCTCGGTCTCGCGGGCATAGGCCGGGGAGACGGTCGGGCTGTTGATCACCACCGCGCCCGGCTTCAGCTTTGCGGCGATCCCCTCCTCGCCGAACAGCACGCTGTCCGACTGCGCCGCGTTGACCACCACGATGACCGCCGCGTCGGCTGCCGCCAGCGCCTCGTCGCGCGGTGTCGCGCTGCCGCCCTCGGCGCGGAAGGCCGCCTCGCGATCCGCGCTGATGTCGATGCCCAGCGTCTCGATGCCGCCTTTGAGGAGGGAGAGCCCCATGCCGAAGCCCATGGAACCCAGACCGACAATCACCGCTTTCATTTCGATTTCCCCTACCCGTAAAGGCAATGGATGCCGCTCCGCATCAGCCGCAGCGGCTCCCGGCCACGGCGTCGATCCTATCTGAAAAACTGCTGCCGGAGAAACGGCGGCGGCGCAGCGCCTAGCTCTTCTTGCGAACGATGGCGTCCAGCGACCAGGGGCCGGGACCGGCGAAGACGAGGTAGAAGAAGACGAAGCAGTAGAGCAGCGCCGCGTCGCCGCCATTCAGCACCGGGAAGAAACCCTTCGGCGCATGGGCGACGAAATAGGCTACCGCCATGGTGCCGGAGCAGACGAAGGCCACGGCGCGGGTGAAGAGGCCCAGCACCAGGAGGGCGCCGCCGACCAGTTCGATGGCCCCGGCCGCGCCGGGCATCGACATCAACTCCGGCGAATAGCCCGGCGGGAAGTTCAGCAGCTTCATGGTGCCGTGCGCCAGGAAGGCCGCGCCGGAGGCGACGCGCAGCAGGCTGAGGACGTGGGGGGACCAGGAAGTCAGCGAGGCCATGAAATCTGCCCTTGTTGTCAGTGGTTTGGCAGGGCTAGCACAGGCGCCCGAGCCGGTGCCAGTAGGACAATTGGGGCAACAGCGGCGAAAAACCAGCCCGCTACGGGCTTTCGGGCCCCTCTGCCGTCCGAAACACCCGGAAACGCTTGTAAAACCGGCGGAAAGACCCCATTTTCCCGGCAGTGCAGGCCCCGAGAGCGCCCTCAAGACCGCCCCTTTGACCCACTAGAGCATGACCAGTCTTTCAGAAGCCGTCGCCCGGCGGCGCACCTTTGCGATCATCTCCCACCCGGACGCGGGCAAGACCACGCTGACCGAGAAGCTGCTGCTGTTCGGCGGCGCGATCCAGATGGCCGGCGCGGTCAAGGCGCGTGGCGAGCAGCGGCGCGCCCATTCCGACTGGATGAAGGTGGAGCGCGAGCGCGGCATCTCCGTCGCCTCCTCGGTCATGACCTACGACTATGCCGGCAAGACCTTCAACCTGCTGGACACGCCGGGCCACGAAGACTTCTCCGAAGACACCTACCGCACCCTCACCGCGGTGGACTCGGCGGTCATGGTGCTGGACGCCGCCAAGGGCATCGAGGCGCAGACCCTGAAGCTCTTCGAGGTGTGCCGCCTGAGGGACATGCCGATCATCACCTTCGTGAACAAGCTGGACCGCGAGAGCCGCGATCCCTTCGAGCTGCTGGACGAGGTGGAGCAGCGCCTGGCCCTGGACGTCACGCCGGCCTCCTGGCCCATTGGCATGGGGCGCAATTTCCTCGGCTGCTACGACCTGCTGCACGACCGCCTGCTGCTGGTCGAGCGCAGTCGCGACAAGATGGGTGCCGAGGGCGAGAGCTGCTCGGGCATCGACGACCCCAAGCTGGACGAACTGCTGCCCGCAGATGCGGTGGCGAAGCTGCGCGAGGACGTGGAGATGGTGCGCGAGCTCTGCCCCGCCTTCGACATGCAGTCCTACCTGGAAGGCCATATGACGCCGGTCTACTTCGGCTCGGCGCTCAACAACTTCGGGGTGCGCGAGCTGCTGCAGGGCGTCGCCGACATGGCCCCACCGCCGCGCCCGCAGCCGACGCAGGGCCGCGAGGTGGCGCCGACCGAGGACAAGATCAGCGGCTTCGTGTTCAAGATCCAGGCCAACATGGATCCCAACCACCGCGACCGCATCGCCTTCCTCCGTCTCTGCTCCGGCCACTTCAAGCGCGGCAGCAAGCTGAAGCATTCGCGCAGCGGCAAGGTCATCAACGTGCACAACCCGGTGCTGTTCCTGGCGCGCGACCGCGAGCTGGCGGAAGAAGCCTGGCCGGGCGACATCATCGGCATTCCCAACCACGGCAACCTGGGTATCGGCGACGCGTTGACCGAGGGCGAGGAGCTGAAGTTCACCGGCATCCCCTCCTTCGCGCCCGAACACCTGCAGGCCGTGCGCCCGGTCGACCCGCTGCGCGCCAAACACCTGGGCCGCGCCCTGCAGCAGCTGGCCGAGGAAGGCGCCGCGCGGGTCATCAAGCCGAACATCGGCGCCGACTGGATCGTCGGCGTGGTCGGGCCGCTGCAGTTCGACGTGCTGGCCGATCGCATCCGCACGGAATACGAGGTGCCGGTGCGCTTCGAGCCGACGGCCCTGCACACCGCGCGCTGGGTGGAGGCCGACGATCCGCAGAAGTTGAAACGCTTCCTCGACGCCAACCAGGGCGCCATCGGCACCGACCACACCGGCGCGCCGGTCTTCCTGGCGCGCAACGCGTGGCACCTGGACCGCGCCGCCGAGGACAATCCGGACCTGCGCTTCCTCAAGACCAAAGAGCAGATCTGATGTACGGCGATACGGATGATCGCCTGCCCGCGGAGCTGTGGATCAAGGCGCACATGCGGCGCTGCATGGCCGAGGGCATCCCGGCGACCGTCGTGCACCGCGGCGAGAAGAACAGCGGCATCCTGATCCTCAAGATCAACCAGCTGGACCAGGGCGTGAAGCTGCTGACCCAGACCCGCGACATGGAGGGCGCCATCGCCTGGATGCCGGCGCTGAAAGGCGAGCTGGTGGCGGAAGCCGACGCTGATGCCTATATCGAACGAGCGGTCAAACGCGACCCGGACGTCTGGGTGGTGGAGATCGAAGACCGCGACGGCAACCATCCCTTCGAGGGTAAGCTGCTTTAGACGGCGCCCTCACCGCAAGGAGGCCCCATGTCAAGACGCAGCATCGAACTGACCGACGCGCTTTACGACTATCTGCTGGCGAACTCCCTGCGTGAGCCGGAGATCCTGCGCCGCCTGCGCGAGGAGACCGCGACCCTGCCCGCCGCCGGCATGCAGATCTCACCGGACCAGGGGCAGTTCATGGCGCTGCTGGTGCGCCTCATGGGCGCGCGGCGCTGCATCGAGGTCGGCACCTTCACCGGTTACTCGGCTCTGGCGGTGATGCTGGCCCTGCCGCCGGACGGCCGCCTCATCGCCTGCGACGTGAACGAGAAGACCACCGCCGTCGCCCGGCGCTACTGGCAGGAGGCCGGAGTCGCCGAGCGGATCGATCTGCGCCTGGCCCCAGCGGTGGAAACCCTGGACGCCCTGATCGCGGCCGGCGGCGCCGGAACCTACGACTTCGTCTTCATCGACGCCGACAAAACCAATTACGATTCGTATTACGAACGTGCACTAACGCTTCTGCGCCCGGGCGGACTCATCGCCGTCGATAATGTTTTGTGGGGCGGCTCGGTAATAGATTCGACTGCGAATGACAGCGATACCGAAGCCATTCGCGCCCTCAACGCGAAGATCGCGTCGGACCAACGCGTTAGCTGCTCTCTGCTGCCGCTGGGAGACGGGCTTTCGCTCGCACTTAAACAAAATTCCTAGGTTTTGTAGTCGATTTTTGTCCCAGGTCGTTAACTCATGCTTAAGCAGGTGTTAACAGCATCTTCACTCGCACATGAAAGACTCGCTACATCGGCGAAGAGGTTTCGCTGACCGTTAAACCAAGGATGAGGCTTATCATGTGGAAGATTTTAGCGCTCGGCGCTGGACTCGCCCTCGTTAGCACCAGCGCAGCGATGGCGCAGCCTCAGTGTGATCAGCGAGACTCCGTTCTGCAGGTTCTGCAGCAGAAGTACAAAGAGCAGCCCGT
>JBNKHC010000180.1:0-10277 GCA_050290145.1 Kiloniellaceae bacterium
GCGGCGACGCGCGCGGCCACCGCGGCGGAGTCCTCAGCCGGCGGCGGCAGGGAGAGGTCGGCGGCGCTGACCGCCGGCACGTCCACGTGCAGGTCGATGCGGTCGAAGAGCGGGCCGGAGATCTTGGCCTGGTAGTCGGCGGCGCAGCGCGGCGCGCGGGCGCAGGCGCGGCTCGGATCGTCCAGGTAGCCGCAGCGGCAGGGGTTCATGGCGGCGACCAGCTGCACGCGCGCCGGATAGGTGACATGGGCGTTGGCGCGGGCGACGGAAACGCGGCCGGTCTCCAGCGGCTGGCGCAGGGCCTCCAAAGCGCCGCGCTGGAACTCCGGCAGCTCATCGAGGAACAGCACGCCCAGGTGGGCGAGGGAAATCTCCCCCGGCCGGGCGCGCAGGCCGCCACCGGCCAGCGCCGGCAGCGAGGCCGAGTGGTGCGGGTCGCGGAAGGGGCGCTGACGCAGCAGCCGCCCGCCGGTGAGCGTTCCGGCAACGGAATGGATCATCGAGACTTCCAGGGCCTCGGCGGGCGACAGCGGCGGCAGGATGCCGGGCAGCCGCGCGGCCAGCATGGACTTGCCCGCCCCCGGCGGCCCCGCCATCAGCAGGTTGTGGCCGCCGGCCGCCGCCACTTCCAGGGCGCGCTTGGCGCTCTCCTGCCCCTTGATGTCCTTCAGGTCCGGGCCGCCCGCTTCCACTTCCTGCAGGGCGGGCTTCGGGGGCGTGAGCACCTGGCTGCCCTTGAAGTGGTTCACCAGGGACAAGAGCGAGGCCGGGGCCAGGACCTCCAGCCCCTCGGCCCAGGCCGCCTCGCCGCCTTGGGCCGCCGGGCAGATCAGGCCGCGTTCCCGGGTCAGGGCGTGGATCGCTGCCGGCAGCACCCCGGCCACCGGGGAGATGCGGGCGTCGAGCGACAGCTCGCCCAGCGCCGTGTAGCCGGCCAGCTCGTCGCCCGGCAGCACGCCCATGGCGGTCAGCAGGCCGAGGGCGATGGGCAGGTCGAAGTGGCTGCCCTCCTTCTGCAGGTCGGCGGGCGCCAGGTTCACGGTGATGCGCTTGGGCGGCAGGGCGAGGCCCAGGGCGGTGAGCGCCGCGCGCACCCGCTCGCGGCTTTCGGCCACGGCCTTGTCGGGCAGGCCGACGACGGTGAAGGCCGGCAGCCCGCTGCCCATCTGCACCTGCACGTCGATGTCCAGGACGTCGACCCCGGCGAAGGCGACAGTGGTGATGCGGGCAACCATGGGCTCGGCGCGCTTCTCTCTTTCGGGCTTCCAGTCGGCCGCGCCGGCTTCCCCAGGGTTCCGGAAAGGGGCGGAATGATCAATCATAGGTAGAAGTTGCCGCCTGGCCAAAGGGATTTCCTCCTGACCAGGGCGGGACGCAAAAATCTCCCGCGATTCTCCACCAAACTGTCACAGATCAATTATGGTTAACGCTGCGGAGACTATGTTAGCGTCCGCTGAGAAACGGCTTCTGGGGATTTCCGCTCCTCGCCTTTGCCGTGCGGTCGCCCGCAGGGACAACCGCAGTCTGCCGGCAGGGCCAACGCGGCGGAAAGCAGCCGCGGTTTGGGATCTGCCTGACGAAAGCTTTGGGGGGACGAGAGTGGACCGGCGCGCACCGCGCCGGCCGAGCGCAACCCTATGGACGCAGGAGACTGCAAGAGATGGCCAGCACCCCTACCCCGACCGAAACCACCACCAGCAAGAAGGCCGCGCCCGCCAGGGCGGCCGCCACCAAGCCGGCGCCCAAGAGCGCTGCGAAAAAGGCCGCCAAGGGAGACGGCGCAACGCCGCCTGTTCAGAGCCCGGGCCAGATCATCGCCGAGCGCTACCGCGACACCGCCTATGAGGCCCTGGTCGGCAAGAACGGCGAGAACGTCTCGGCGGTGATGAGCGCCGGTGAGGCCATGCTGGCCGGCATGGCCGAGGTCAGCCAGGAAATGATGACCTTCGCCGGCGACCGGCTGCGCCAGGACATGGAAGTCGCCGAGGACTTCGCCCGTTCAAAGTCGCCGGAGGAACTGTTCGAGAAGCAGTGCTCCTTCGCCCAGCGCGCCGCCGAGCAGTACGCCGAGGAAACCAGCAAGCTCATCGCCATGTTCGCGCGTATCCAGCAGGCCGCCTGGACGCCGGTGCAGGAACGCACCAAGGAGACGCTGCACGGCCTGAACGGCGAGGAAGAAGCCGAGAAGTAGGCGCGCTGGGGCAGGGTTTGCCCGGCCCGCTGTTCGAACCGGATGTCACCCTCGGGCTTGTCCCGAGGGACCATCCTGCGGCGGGCTGAGCGCCTGCCCTGGATGCTCGGGACAAGCCCGAGCATGACGGTCGTGGAAAGCATGTGGCTGGACGAGCAGCGGTTACCTTCGCGCTGCCTTCATACGCTGGGCGTCGTGTGGCCGGCGCCGTAGCGCTGCTCGATGACGTCCCAGATCTGCGCTTCCAGGCAGACCTTGTCGAAGCGGTTGATCTCCTGCAGGCCGGTCGGCGAGGTGACGTTGATCTCGGTCATGTAATCGCCAATGACGTCGATGCCGACGAAGATCAGGCCGCGCTCCTGCAGGGTCGGGCCGATGGCCTCGCAGATCTCCATCTCACGGCCCGTGAGCTCGGCCGGCTCCGCGCGGCCGCCGGCGTGCATGTTGGAGCGCGCCTCCCCCTTCTGCGGAATGCGGTTGATGGCGCCCGCCGGGTGGCCGTCGATCAGGATGATGCGCTTGTCGCCCTGGCGCACCTCGGGCAGGTAGCGCTGTACGATGATGGGCTCGCGGTAGAGGTCGGTGAAGAGCTCCAGCAGCGCGTTCAGGTTCTCGTCCTCGGGGCCCAGGTGGAAGACGCCGGCGCCGCCGTTGCCGAACAGCGGCTTCACGATGATGTCCTGGTGCTCGGCGCGGAAGGCCTCGACCTCGCGCTTGTCGCTGGTGATCAGCGTCGGCGGCATGAGCTCGGGGAAGTGGGTGACGAAGAGCTTCTCCGGCGCGTTGCGCACGTGCACGGGATCGTTCACCACCAGGGTTGCCGGATGCACGTGCTCCAGCAGGTGCGTGGCGGTGATGTAGGCCATGTCGAAGGGCGGATCCTGGCGCATCAGCACCACGTCCATGGTCGCCAGGTCGACGCTCTGCGGGCTGCCCAGGGTGAAATGGTTGCCCTTCTCGCGGCGCACCTCCAGCGGCCGCATCTGCGCAAAGACACGGCTGTCCTTCAGGCTCAGGTGCTGCGGCAGGTAGTGGTAGAGGCCGTGGCCGCGGCGCTGCGCCTCCAGCGCCAGGACGAAGGTGCTGTCCGCCTCGATGTCGATGGCTTCGATGGGGTCCATCTGAATGGCGACCGCCAGACTCATTGCTTCAATCCCGTATCTTGATCCTAGAGGGTCAGTTGAGCTGCGTGCGCAGCTGCGCCAGCAGTTCGGCGATTTCCTCGCGGCCCGGCTCCGGCCCGGCCAGCTCCAGATAATGCTCGAAGGCCATGATGGCCGCACGCATGTTGTCGAAGTGGGAATGCAGGATCCCCGCCTCGCGCCACAGCTCCGCCCGGTCGGGGGCGATCATCAGCATGGACTCGACGACTTCCAGCGCGTCGCCCGAGCGCTCCTCCTGGATGAGGCGCAGCTTGATGTTGTTCTGCAGGCGCAGAAGGATGTCGCGGGTCCCCACCGGCGCGGTGTGCTCGGGCTTCAGTTCGGCGGCGCTGCCGGCCATGGCCTTCAGCATGGCGCGCAGCGCCGCGGCGTCGCGCGTCTCGCCGCCGTTGAAGGGGTCGATGATGAGGCGCTGCCCGCCGAGGTCGAGGCGCAGCAGGAAGTGGCCCGGGAAGTTGAGGCCGTAGATCTCCCAGCCCTGGGCGCGGGCCGCGTGCAGGTAGAGGATGCCGAGGGCGACCGGCAGGCCGCGGCGGCGGTCGATGACGCGCATCAGGTTGGCGTTCATCAGGTCGTCGTAGGTCTCGCTGTCGCCCTGGTAGCCGTAGCGGTCGAACAGCACCGCGTTGAGCACCGCCACGCGCTGCTCCAGCGAGGTCTCCGCGCCCTCCTTGGCTGCCCCCTCCTTGGCCGCCCCCTCCTTGGCCGCCAGGTCGGCGACGTCGCGCTCCAGCAGCGAGAGGTGGTGGTAGTAGCGCTCCAGGCCCAGCTGCGGCCGGTCCAGCGCCGCCAGCAGCAGGCCGGCCTGGGCGATGTCGATCTCCGCATCCTCCTGGCCGCCGATGCGGCGCAGTCGGCTTTCCAGATCCCGGCGGTTGCTTGCGCTCGACCAACTCATGAGGGGGCTTGGGGCTCGCTGTTCGGGTTCACGAAGGGTTGAAAGAGCGTTCTAATAACTGCGCCCGTCCTAAGGCAAGAAGCTGTCGGCCTTCCAGGCGTCTTTGATATGGTGCGGCAGGCGCCGCGGCACCAGCAGCAGGGCGTCGAAGCGCAGTTGCAGGCGCTCCAGCTCCGGGTGGCGCTGCAGGTAGGCCTGGGCGGCGTGGATGACCCGGCGCTGCTGGCGCCGGCGGATCGCCTCCCCGGCCTCCGCCAGCCTGGCCCGGCGCTTCACCTCGATGATGGCCAGGGTGCCGCCGCGCCGTGCGATGAGGTCGATCTCCCCGACCGGCACGCGGAAGCCCTGCTCCAGGATGCGATAGCCCTGCAGGCGCAGCCACCAGGCGGCGATACGCTCGGCGCGCCGGCCCCGCGCATAGGCAAGGCGACGGCCGGCGCGGGTCATGACTCTTTGCCTCCCGTGTCCTTCGCCCCTTCCCCTTTGGCCAGTTCCAGGGCGCGGGCGTAGACCTGGCGCCTGGGCAGGCCGCTGGCCGCGGCCACCGCGGCGGCGGCGTCGCGCAGGCTGGCGTGGGCCAGGGCGTCGGCGAGGGCGGCGTCCAGGTCGAAGGCCGCTTCCGCCGCACCCTCGGCGGGCGGGGCGACGACGATGACGATCTCGCCGCGCGGCGGTCCGGCCTCGCCGTAGTACGCCGCCAGTTCCGACAGAGATCCGCGCCGCACCTCTTCGTGCAGCTTGGTCAGTTCGCGCGCCACCGCCGCCTCGCGCGGGCCCAGCACCGCGGCCATGTCCGCCAGACAGGCGGCTACCCGCGAGGCGCCCTCGAAGAAGATCAGGCTGGCGTCCAGGGTGCACAGGCCCTGCAGCGCCTGGCGGCGCGCGGCGCTCTTGGGCGGCAGGAAGCCGCCGAAGAAGAAGCGGTCGCTGGGCAGGCCGGAGAGCAGCAGCGCCACCAGCGGCGCGGAAGGGCCGGGCAGCGCGGTGACGGCCAGGTC
This sequence comes from Kiloniellaceae bacterium, assembly GCA_050290145.1. Taxonomy (GTDB): domain Bacteria; phylum Pseudomonadota; class Alphaproteobacteria; order Kiloniellales; family Kiloniellaceae; genus Pelagibius. Next base: position 5,251 of record JBNKHC010000180.1, read on the forward strand.
CTCGGCGATGGCCTCGCGCACCAGCTTGAAGCCGGGGTCGGAGACCAGCGGCGTGCCGGCGTCGGAGACCAGGGCGACGGCCTCGCCCGCCGCCACGGCGTCCAGCAGGCGGCGGCGTTCGCGCGCGCCGCTGTGGTCGTGATAGGTGGTGACCGGGGTGGCGATGCCCTCGGCGCTCAGCAGCTTGCGTGTGACCCGGGTGTCCTCGCAGGCGATGCGGTCGGCGCGGCGCAGCACGTCGAGGGCGCGGCGGCTGATGTCGCCCAGGTTGCCGATCGGCGTCGCCACCAGGTAGAGCCCGGCGGCCAGCCGCGCCCTGGCATCGGCTGCCGCGCCTTCTTTACGCCCCACTTTTGCGGAACTCTGGGCGGCCTGCGGCGGTTTACTTCGCTCTCCCGCCTCGCTAGGCTCAGCGCTCTCCGTGACGGATGGATGGTTCTTTGGTTTTGCTGACATCAGGGCCGCACCGGGGCTTCGCGCCGAAAGCTGTTGGGTTTCTGGGGTGGCGGTCTTTGCTTGTGGCAGGGCTGGCCCTCACGCTGGCCGCCTGCGCCTCGCCCAGCGTACCCACGCCGGAGCCGGAGGCGCAACCGCCCAGCGCGCCCGAGGCGCCGCAGGCCGCGGAGACCGGCGACCTGCCCGAAGAGCCGCTGCCCGAGGCGGCCGAGGAAGAGGTCACCGGGCCCCAGCAGGTGAAGGTCGGGCTGCTGCTGCCCTTGAGCGGCGCGCGCGCCGACGTCGGCCAGGCGATTCTCAATGCCGCCCAACTCGCGCTCTTCGACCTGGCGGGCGACCGCTTCGCCCTGGTGATCCGCGACACCCGCGGCACACCGCAAGGCGCCGCCACGGCCGCCCAGGCGGCCCTGGACGAGGGCGCCGCTTTGATCCTCGGGCCGCTGTTCTCCACCTCCGCCGAGGCGGTGCGGCCGGTGGCCGCCGCGGCCGCGGTGCCGATGATCACCTTCTCCAACAACAACGCCATCGCGGGGCCCGAGACCTTCGTCATGGGCGTGACGCCGAGCATCCAGGTGAACCGGGTGGTCGATTACGCCGTTGCGCAGGGGCTGCGGCGCTTCGCCGTGCTGGCGCCGGAAAACGCCTACGGCAACGTGGTGGTGCGCGCCCTGCAGGAAGCGGTGTTCCGCAATGCCGTGGAGCTCAGCCGCGTGGTCTACTACGACCCGCGCGCGACCGACGTTTCCGCCGAGGTTCAGGTGCTGGCCGATTTCAACCAGCGCCGTGCCGCTGCCGAGGCGCAGCGCCGCGACCTGGAAGGGCGCACGGACGAGGCCGCCCAGCGCGCGCTGCAGCGCCTGCAGGGCGTGGAGACCGTAGGCCAGCTACCCTTCGACGCCATCCTGCTGCCGGCCAGCGGCCAGCAGCTGCTCTCGGTGGCGCCGCTCTTGGCCTATTACGACGTGGACCCGGCGGAGGTGCGCTTCCTCGGCACCGCGCTGTGGGAGGATCCCACGCTGCTGCGCGAGCCGACGCTGCAGGGCGGCTGGTTCCCGGCGCCGCCGCCGGCCCTGTGGAGCACCTTCCGCAAGCGCTACGAGGAGAGCTTCGGCAACACGCCGCCGCGCGTCGCCTCGCTGGGCTACGACGCCGTGGCGCTGGCCGCCGTGCTGGAGCAGCGCGGCAGCGCCGGCGGCTCCTTCCTGCCCTACACGGCCGAGACCATCACCCAGTCGCTGGGATTCGCCGGCATCGACGGCATCTTCCGCTTCCTGCCCAGCGGCGCGGTACAGCGCGGCCTGGCGGTGCTGGAAATCCGGCAGGCCGGCTTCATCGAGCGCGATCCCGCGCCGCGCTCCTTTCCCGCCGGCATCAACTAGGACCGTTCACGCCAGCAGGTAGCCCAGCAGGGCGTCGAGGCGCTGCCGCCCGGCGGCGGTGGCCCTGAGGCCGGCGTCGTCGACTTCCAGATAGCCCTCCCCGGTGAGCCGCCGCAGCCGTTCCGCCGGCAGCAGCTTCTCCGGGGCCGCCGCCAGCTCGCGGGCCAGGGCGGCGCGGGAGATGCCTTCGCTCAAACGCAGGCCCATCATCACCATCTCGGCCAGGCGCTGCTCGGGCGTGATGGCCTCGACCTGGCGCCAGCCGTGACCCTGGCGCTCGACCAGCTCGAGCCAGGCTTCCGGGGCGCGGTGCTCGCGGGTGGCCCGCTTGGCGCCGTCGAAGGTCAGGCGGCCGTGCGCGCCGGGGCCGATGCCGACGTAGTCGCCGTAACGCCAGTAGGTCAGGTTATGGCGGCACTCCGCGCCGGGGCGGGCGTGGTTGGAGATCTCGTAGGCCGGCAGCCCGGCCTCTTCCAGTTGCCGGGCGGTGGCCTCGAACAGCGCCGCCGCCGCCTCTTCTTCCGGCAGGGTGAGCTCGCCGCGCCGCCAGGCGCCGTGGAACACCGTGCCCTCCTCGATGGTCAGCTGGTAGAGCGAGATGTGCTCCGGCCCCAGGGCCAGGGCCTCGGCCAGCTCCGCCTGCCAGGCCGCCAGGCTCTGGCCCGGCCGGGCATAGATCAGGTCGAAGGAGATGCGCGGGAAGGCGGCGCGCGCCAGCGCCAGGGCGTCCAGCGCCTCGGCGGCCGAATGCTGGCGGCCGAGGAACTTCAGCGCGGCGTCGTCCAGGGCCTGCACGCCCAGCGACAGGCGGTTGACGCCGGCCGCGGCGAAACCGGCGAAACTCTCCGCCTCCGCGGAGGTCGGATTGGCCTCCAGGGTGATCTCGGTGCCGGGGGCGAGGCCCCAGAGCGCGTCGATCTTCCCGATCACCGCAGCCACGGTCTCCGGCGGCATCAGCGACGGGGTGCCGCCGCCGAAGAAGACCGAAGTGACCTCGCGCGTCCCGCTCTTTTCCGCCGCGTGCTCCAGGTCGGCCAGCAGGGCGCGCCGCCAGCGGTCCTGGTCGACGGCCTCGCGCACATGGCTGTTGAAGTCGCAGTAGGGGCACTTGGACCGGCAGAAGGGCCAGTGCAGGTAGACGCCGAAGCCCGCTTCCGCGTCATGCGTCATGGCGTCACGCCTTTTCCAGCAGGGCCTCGGCCAGCAGGGCGAAGGCCCGGGCGCGGTGGCTCATGGCTTCCTTCTTCTCCGGGTCCATCTCGCCGAAGGTGATGTCGAAGCCCTTGGGCTGGAACATGGGGTCGTAGCCGAAGCCGCGCGTGCCGCGGGTGGGCCAGACCAGGGTGCCCTCGACGCGGCCCTCGAAGGAGTCCGTATGCCCGTCCGGCCAGGCGACCGAGAGGTTGCAGACGAAAAAGGCGCGGCGGTCCGGATTGTCGCCCAGCTCGTCCTGGACGCGCTGCATGGCGACGGCGAAGTCGCGGCCCGGCCCGGCCCAGCGCGCGGAATAGATGCCCGGCTGGCCACCGAGGGCCGGCACTTCCAGGCCGGAATCGTCGGCGATGGCCGGCAGGCCGGTGGCCGCGCAGGCGGCGCGCGCCTTGAGGACCGCGTTTTCCTGGAAGGTCGATCCGATCTCCTCCGGCTCCGGCAGGCCCAGGTCGCCGGCCGAGAGCACCTCCAGGCCGAAGGGCGCCAGCAGGGCGGCGTTCTCGCGGTACTTGCCCTTGTTGTGGGTCGCCAGCACCAGCTTGTCGCCGGGTTGAAAAGGGCGCGCAAACATCCTGTTTTTCCCGCTCAGGCGAGGCCCAGGGCCTTGGCCTGGTGTTCGCAGAGCTCCTTCACGCCTTTCTCGGCCAGGTTCAGCAGCTCCTCGAACTGCTGGCGGCTGAAGGGCGTGTCCTCGGCGGTGCCCTGCACCTCGACGACGCCGCCCGAGGCGGTGAGCACGAAGTTGGCGTCGGCCTGGGCCGTCGAATCCTCGGCGTAGTCCAGGTCCAGCACCTCTGCACCTTCGAAGATGCCGCAGGACACGGCGGCGACCTGGTCGGTGAAGGGCAGCTTGTCGATGGCGCCGATGTCCTTCAGGTGCTGGAAGGCCAGGTGCAGGGCCACGTAGCCGCCGGTGATGGCGGCGGTGCGGGTGCCGCCGTCGGCCTGGATGACGTCGCAGTCGACGCGCACCTGGCGCTCGCCGAAGCCGGTCAGGTCGGTGACGGCGCGCAGCGAGCGGCCGATCAGGCGCTGGATCTCCTGGGTGCGCCCGCTCTGCTTGCCGCGCGCGGCCTCGCGGTCGGTGCGGCTGCCGGTGGAACGCGGCAGCATGCCGTACTCGGCGGTGACCCAGCCGCGGCCCGAGTTGCGCAGCCAGGGCGGAATGGATTCCTCGATGGAGGCGGTGCAGAGCACATGGGTGTCGCCGAAGCGCGCCAGGCAGGAGCCCTCGGCGTACTTGTTGACGTTGGTCTCCAGCGCGATGGAGCGGAGTTGGTCGACGCTACGGCCGGAAGGACGCATGAAATCTACCTCTTTGGGGCCCCTTCGGGGGCACTTGCGGCGGGAATTGGGCTGCGAGAGCGCCGTTCAGCGGTCGGATTGGGCCCTCCAGCGGCGCGCAAGCTAGACCATGCGGCCGCCATCGTCCAGTTGGGCGGCCCGCCGGCGGGCGATTTTGCGCCTTGCGCCCCGCGTTGACCCCCGCCCGGGGCCTCACTACATTCCGAGAGCAATGACCAAACCGCTCGACGTCGCCGCCAAAGCCGCAACCCTCCGGGGTCTGAACGACCGTTCGCGTGAGGTTCTGCGGCACATCGTGGACGCCTACGTGGAAACCGGCGCCCCCGTCGGCTCGCGCACGCTCTCGCGCAGCCTCGGGCTGGGGCTGTCGCCGGCGACCATCCGCAACGTCATGGCGGACCTGGAGGACCTCGGCCTGCTCTTCGCGCCGCACACCTCCGCCGGGCGGCTGCCCACCGACATGGGCCTGCGCCTCTTCGTCGACGGCCTGCTGGAGATCGGCAATCTGACCCAGGACGAGCGCGCCCACATCGAAGGCCAGGTCGCCGCCGAAGGCCGCTCGCTCTCGGAGGTGCTGGAAGAGGCCTCCGAGACCATCTCCGGCCTGTCGCGCTGCGCCGGCCTGGTGGTGGCGCCCAAGCTGGGCGAGCCGCTGAAGCACATCGAGTTCGTCTC
>JBNKHC010000181.1:0-9223 GCA_050290145.1 Kiloniellaceae bacterium
TAGTAGGCGCCGCGGTGTACGTTGGCGTAGCAGGTACGGTAGACCTCGTCCATGGCTTCCAGCACTGCCGTGGGCTTCTGGGCCGAAGCGCCGCTGTCCAGATAGGTCAGCGGCTTGCCGTGCACGCTTTGCTGCAGCACCGGGAAATCGGCGCGTACGCGCTCAACGTCGAAGGCCTGGACGGAGTTGTCGCCGGCGGCTGGTGTACGCAGGGTTTCGGCGCTGGCCATGTCTAGAGATCTCCCCGGCGGTCGGCCAGCCAGTGACCGATGGACGACATCAGCGCCGGACAGAGGCCTTGCGCTGCGATGTTGTGGACGCTTTCGGCCAGGAAGGCCTCGATCAGCATGGCCCGGGCCGTCTTCTCCGGAATACCGCGGGCGCGCAGGTAGAACAGCGCGTTGTGGTCCAGGTCGCCGGCCGTGGCGCCGTGGCTGCAGGCCACGTCGTCGGCGTAGATCTCCAGCTCCGGCTTGGCGTCGATCTCCGCCTTGTCGGAGAGCAGCAGCACCTTGGAGAGCTGGTGGCCGTTGGTGTGCTGGGCGTCACGGTGGACGGTGATTTTGCCCTGGAAGACCGCGCGGGCGTTGTCGTCGATGACGCCCTTGAAGACCTCGCTGCAGGCGGTGTTGGGCACCAGGTGGTCGACCCTGGTGGTGTTGTCCACGTGCTGCTCGCCGCGCACCAGGTAGGCGCCGTTCAGGTGGCAGTTGGCCCCTTCGCCGGCCAGGCGCACGGCGATCTCGTTGCGCGACAGGCGCGCGCCCGTGGTCATGCCGAAGGCGTCGTAGAGCGCGCCGGCGGCGACCTCGGCGTGGACCGTGGCGGTGTGGAAGGCGTTGAGCGCGTCGGCCTGCAGCTTGTAGTGATGCAGCACCGCGCCCTCGGCCAGCGTCACCTCGGTGCCGCTGTTGGCGTAGTAGGCCTGTTCGCCCATATGGGTGTAGTGCTCGATCAGGGTCGCCTGGCTGCCGGGCTCCAGGACCACCAGGTTGCGCGGATGATAGGCCAGCGGCCCTTCGCCGGCGCCGCCCAGGTGCACCACCTCGATGGGGTCGTACAGCACCGTGCCCTTGGCTAGGCGCAGCACGAAGCCGTTCATCATCATGGCGGTGTTGAGTGCGACCAGCGCCTGGCTGTCATCCTTGGCCTGGGCGCTGAGATGCGCTTCCAGCCAGGCCGGGTCGCGTCCCAGCATCTCGCGCAGGGTGGTCAGCTCCGCGCCCTCGGGCAACGGGCCGACGGTCGAGAGATCGGCACGGTGGTGGCCGTCGACGAAGACCAGGCGGTGGTGGTCAGAGGCCGAAGGCAGCAGGCTGGGCGCGCGATCGATGGAAATGCAGGCGCGCGGCGCGCCGTCGGCGCCGAAGCCCGCCTTCTCGATGGGGCGCAGGCTGGTGTACTTCCAGCTCTCCTGGCGCGGCGTCGGCAAGCCAGCTTCGGTGAAGCGCGCGAAGGCGTCTTCGCGCAGGCGGCTCAGCCAGGGCAGATCCTGGCCGGGCAGGGCGTCACGCAAATTGCCGTAGTGCTCGGTGAAGGTCTCGGTGCTCATGGCGATCCCTAGGCCGCGGCGTTCTCGGTGAAGGCGGCGTAGCCGTTCTTCTCCAGCTCCAGCGCCAGCTCCTTGCCGCCGCTCTGCTGGATGCGGCCATGGGCCAGCACGTGCACGTGGTCCGGCACGATGTAGTCCAGCAGGCGCTGATAGTGGGTGATGACCAGCATGGCGTTGTCGGGCCGGCGCAGCAGGTTCACCGAGTCGGCCACGGTCTTCAGGGCGTCGATGTCGAGGCCGGAGTCCGTTTCGTCGAGAATCGCCAGGCTGGGTTCGAGGATCGCCATCTGCAGCGCCTCGTTGCGCTTCTTCTCGCCGCCGGAAAAGCCGACGTTGACCGCGCGCTTCAGCATCTCGTCGCTCATGTGCAGCTGCTTGGTCTTCTCGCGCACCAGCTTGACGAACTGCATGGCGTCCAGCTCGTCCTCGCCGCGGTAGCGGCGCACGGAGTTGAGCGCTTCCTTCAGGAACGTGGTGTTGGGCACGCCGGGGATTTCGACCGGGTACTGGAAGGCCAGGAAGACGCCGGCGCCGGCGCGCTCCTCAGGCTCCATCTCCAGGAGGTTCTGCCCCTTGAACAGGACTTCGCCCTCGGTGACCTCATAGCCTTCGCGGCCGGTCAGCACGTAGGAGAGGGTGGACTTGCCCGAGCCGTTGGGCCCCATGATGGCGTGGATCTCCCCGGCATTGACCGTCAGGTCGATGCCCTTGAGGATCTCCTTGCCGTCCACCGTGGCGTGCAGGTTCTTGATCTCAAGCATCTTCGCTCTGATCCTTGTTACGCTTGTTGTTTCTTGTCAGCCCACGCTGCCTTCCAGGGAGATGCCGACCAGCTTCTGGGCCTCCACGGCGAACTCCATGGGCAGCTGCTGCAGCACCTCGCGGCAGAAGCCGTTGACCACCAGGGCGACGGCGTCTTCCTCCGACATGCCGCGCTGACGGCAGTAGAACAGCTGGTCCTCGCTGATGCGCGAGGTCGTGGCCTCGTGCTCGACGATGGCGCGGCGGTTCTTGCTCTCGATGTAGGGCACGGTGTGGGCGCCGCACTGGTCGCCGACCAGCAGGGAGTCGCACTGGGTGAAGTTGCGCGCGCCCTCGGCCTTGGCGCCGATGCGCACCAGACCGCGGTAGGTCGAGTCCGAGCGGCCGGCGGAGATGCCCTTGGCGATGATGCGCGAGCGCGTGTTCTTGCCGATGTGGATCATCTTGGTGCCGGTGTCGGCCTGCTGGCGGTTGTTGGTGATGGCGATGGAGTAGAACTCGCCCACCGAGTTGTCGCCCTGCAGGATGCAGCTCGGGTACTTCCAGGTGATGGCCGAGCCGGTCTCCACCTGGGTCCAGGAGATCTTGGAGTTGCGGCCGCGGCAGGCACCGCGCTTGGTGACGAAGTTGTAGATGCCTCCCTTGCCGTCCTCGTCGCCCGGGTACCAGTTCTGCACCGTGGAGTACTTGATCTCGGCATCGTCGAGGGCGATCAGCTCTACCACCGCGGCGTGGAGCTGGTTCTCGTCGCGCATCGGCGCAGTGCAACCCTCCAGGTAGGAGACGTAGGAACCCTCGTCGGCGATGATCAGGGTGCGCTCAAACTGGCCGGTGTTCTGCGCGTTGATGCGGAAGTAGGTCGACAGCTCCATGGGGCAGCGCACGCCCTTGGGGATGTAGACGAAGGAGCCGTCGGTGAAGACCGCCGAGTTCAGGCAGGCGTGCTTGTTATCGCCGTAAGGCACCACGGAACCCAGGTACTTCTTCACCAGCTCCGGGTGGTTCTTCACCGCCTCGGAAATCGAGCAGAAGATGACGCCGACCTCTTCCAGGTTCTTCTTGAAGGTGGTGGCGACCGAGACGCTGTCGAAGACCGCGTCCACCGCGACGCCGGCCAGCACCTTCTGCTCGCTCAAGGGGATGCCGAGCTTCTCGTAAGTCTCCAGCAGCTTGGGGTCGACCTCGTCCAGGCTCTTGGGGCCGTCGCCCGGCGCCTTGGGGGCGGAGTAGTAGTAGGAGTCCTGATAGTCGATGGGCGGGAAGTTCACCTTGGCCCACTCGGGCTCGGGCATGGTCAGCCAGTGGCGGTAGGCCTTGAGGCGCCATTCCAAAAGCCACTCCGGCTCGTTCTTCTTGGCCGAGATGAAGCGGACGATGTCTTCGTTCAGCCCCTTGGGCGCGGTCTCCGCCTCGATGTCGGTAACGAAACCGTACTTGTACTTATCGAGGGCTCTTACCTGTTCGACAGTCTCGACTGTGGCTGCCATCTACTCACTCTCCTGCAAAGGCAAATGCTTGTGCCGCATTCTTTCGTTACTGCTTGCCCGCCGGGCTCGGAGCTCCGGCGTCGTCGCCGACGCCGGGAGCGATCTCGAAGGCTGGCGGGAAAATCATCATGTCGGCCAGGGTGACCGAGGTCAGGGCCTTGCGGATCGCGCCGTTGACCTTGTTCCAGTTGCCGCGCATGGGGCAGAAGGACTCCGCGTCGCAGGAATCCGCCGCACCGTCGACGCAGGCGGTCAGCGCGATGGGACCTTCCATGGCCTGGATGATCTGGGCCACGGTGATCTCCTCCGGCCCGGCGCCCAGGGTGTAGCCGCCGCTGGCGCCGCGCTGGGAGGTCACCAGCTTGGCGCGGCCCAGCAGGTTCAGCAGCTTCGACACCGTCGGCAGCGGTACCCCGGTATCTTCGGAGATCTGCTGCGCCGAGCGGGTCTCGTCGCCGCGCAGGGCCATCTGGGACATCACCACCACGGCGTAGTCGGTGAGTCGGTTCAAGCGGAACATGCCGCCCTCTCAATCCATACCAATCTAGTATGGTTTCTAATTATAAGATATTCCGGGAGATTCAAGTGATAACCGTTCGCAATTGCCGGATTTCGCGGCACCGGCCGCGGCGGTTCTGGCGACGCCTCCCGGGGCGGCAACAAGGAAAAGGGGGAGGCATCGGATGCCTCCCCCTGGCGACGCCGGGCCAAGGCCCGGAAATTGCCCGCTGTGATGGAGATCAGGGCTCGCTGCTGTTCTGGCAGTTGCCGGGATAGGACGTGCCCGTGGCTTCGCTTTCGCAGCCGCCGGTGGACTCGTACTCGGGATGGTAATCGCAGGGGCCTTCGTAGGAGGTCTGCGAGGCATAGTCGTGGCAGCCATAGCTCTCCTGCGCCCGGGTGGCGGTGCCGGTGGTCATCTTTCGCAGACCCGTCATCGGCTTCACCGGGCCGCCGGGGCGCGGCTGCAGCTTGAGCTGCTGGGCCGCCAGCTGGTGAACCTGCGGGCCGTGCTTGCCAGGCGTGGCGCCCGCGGAGAAGGAAGGTCCCACCAGGACGATCAGCGTCACGGCCAGGGCATGGGCGGCTGTCTTGGCGATCTTGTATGTCGTCGGCATTGGCTTCACCTCGCGAGATTGGGTGGAATGAGGGTCAAATCCGACTGGCGGCGGCCTGTGCCCCTTCCGGTTTCAACACCTCTGGGTCGTGCGAAAGGGGCGGTGGGTTCAATCAGGGGCGGATTGCGCTGAGCACGACGGACCCGGTCTCCCCAGAGCTCTGCCCATGGCCTTGCCTGGGGGAATCTCGGCAGATCGCGCCCAGGCGCCGTGCATCGCTTTGACGCCAGTACCAATTGACGAGGCCGGAGGGCTTGCTTTTGCGCCGCCGCCTCCCCTAGTTTTGGTTCACCCGGACGGGAGATCCGGGACTTGCCGAGCAAGGCGGACAATCAAACCCGGAGAGTGACATGCGCGTTAGGAGTGCCCTTTCGATCTTCACCTTTACCCTTATCGCGGCGCTTGCCGGCCCGGCCTTCGCCGAGGGCGACGCGGCCAACGGCGAGAAGGTGTTCAGGAAGTGCAAAGCCTGCCACGCCGTCGAGGAAGGCAAGAACAAGGTCGGCCCGACGCTCCACAACATCATCGGGCGCACCCCCGGCTCCGTGGAGGATTTCCGCTACTCCAAGGCCATGGAGGATTTCGGGGCGAATGGCCACGTCTGGGACGAAGAGACCCTCAGCAGCTTCCTGGAAAAGCCGAAGGACCTGGTCGACAAGACCAAGATGGCCTTCGTCGGCTTGAAGAAAGCGGAAGACCGTGAGGACGTGATCGCCTACCTGAAGCAGTTCAGCAAATCCGAATAGACCGCGTCAGCGGCCAGCGATCGACTGCCGGAAGCCGGGCCCGCGCCCGGCTTCTTGCATTTCAGGCGATGCGGACCCAGCCGGGCCGCTTGGGCTCAACCCCCATTTGTGCTTATAGTCTTACCAGCGAATTTCGGTGGGGGGAGTCCTTGCGCAGCTTCTGGCCTGTTCTCCTGCTTTGTCTCGTCATGGCTTTTCCGGCGGCCCAAGGGGCCCGGGGACAGGCCGCCGACGCGCCCGCCGCAGACGGGTCGGAGGTGCTGCAGCAGCTGCGCGCTTCCGGTCAGCCACTGTCCGAGGCTGCGGTGCGCGATCTCGTGGCCCGGCTGGACGATGCCGAGGTCCGACAGCTCCTCCTGCAAAGACTGGACGCCAGCGCCCGGCAGACTCAGCCCGCGCCCGAGGCGGACATGGCCGCCATGGTGCTGGAGTGGCGCCACCTTGCCGAAGCCTTTCGCAGCAATCTCGGGGCCATGCTCGAGGCGGTGCCGGGAATCCCGGCGGGCATCGCGGGGGCTTTCCAGACTCTGCGAGAACGGGGATCGGGCATTGCCCTCTACTGGTTGGTGCTGGGCTTCGCGCTGATGATGCTGATCGGCTGGGGCGTGGAGTTCCTAGCCCGCCGTTTTCTGCGCAAAGTCTGGCTGCAGACCGTGAACCCCGGTGCGGACGCGCAGCTTGCCTTGGTCGGTTGTCTGCTGATGCGCCTGGTGCTGGAGGTCATCTTCCTCGTCGCCTTCGTGGCCGGCGCCCTGCTGCTGTTCTTTGCGCTGTGGCAAGGCAATGAAGTGACGCGCAACGTGGTGATGACCTATCTGACCGCCGTGGTTGCCGTGCGCTTCTTCGCCATCTTCTCCCAGGTGCTGCTGGCGCCCGACTATCCGGTTCTGCGCCTGACGCGCATGCCGGACGAGGGGGCCCGCTACCTGCATCGCCAGAACATCGTGATGGCGATCATCGCCGCCTTTGGCTTCCTGACCTGCAGCCTGCTGCAGCAGCTGGGACTGTCGGACAACGCGCACCGGGCGCTTGTCTTCAGCGTCGGCCTCGTGCTCTTCGCCACCCTGGTCTACACCATCCTGCGCGCCCGAAAGTGGATCACCGGCGACCTGGCCTGGGACCGCGAAGCCAACACCCGTCTGCGCGTGCTTTTCGCCGACAGCTGGCCGGGCGTCTCCGCCGGCTACGTGGTGCTGCTCTACCTCGCCATCGTGCTGGTGGCCTTTACCGGCCACCGGGGCTCCTATCTCGCGGTCTTCGGCAGCCTGCTGACCGTTCTCTTCGTGCCGCACATCGATGCCATCCTGCTGCGCGCTGCCCTGCGCCTGGAAGAAAAGAAGGCGGTCGTCGAGAATGCCGGGGGACAGATCCGCATCGTGGCACTGCGGGCCGCCCGTCTCGCCCTCTACCTCTTTGCCGCCCTGTTCCTGTTGCGCATCTGGGGCTTGGACTTCCTGAGCCTGGCCCAGGCCAGTGTCGGCTCGCGCATTGCCGGGGCCCTGGTGGACATCGGTCTCACGGCTCTGGTGGCCTACGTGCTGTGGGAGATGGCGCGCATCGCCATCGACCGCCGGCTGGCGGCCGAGGGCACCGGCGCGGAGGGCGAAGGCGCGCCGGAGCCCGGCGAGCAGGGCGGGCAGGGGGTCTCGCGCATTCGCACCCTGCTGCCGCTGATGCGGATCACCATCCAGATCACCATCGTCGTCATGGCGGTGATGCTGGTGCTGTCCTCCCTGGGGGTGGACATCGGGCCGCTGCTGGCCGGCGCGGGCGTGGTCGGCCTGGCTGTCGGCTTCGGCGCGCAGACCCTGGTGCGCGACATCGTCTCCGGCGTGTTCTTCCTGGTCGACGACGCCTTCCGGCTCGGCGAGTACATCGACGTCGGCAGCGTCAAGGGCACGGTCGAGAAGATCTCCCTGCGCTCCCTGCGTCTGCGCCACCATCGCGGCGCGCTTCACACCATTCCGTTTGGCGAGATCCAGCACCTGACCAACTACAGCCGCGACTGGGCCATCATGAAGCTGGAGTTCCGCGTGCCTTTCGACACCGACCTGGAAAAGGTGCGCAAGATCTTCAAGCGGATCGGCCAGGACCTGCTGCAGGACGAGGAACTGGGCCCGGACTTCCTGCAGCCTTTCAAGTCGCAGGGCGTGCTGCAGACCGACGACAGCGCTTTCGTCCTGCGCGGCAAGTTCATGGCCAAGCCGGGCAAACAGTTCCTCATCCGCCGGGCCGTCTTCCAGGCAGTGCAGAAGGCTTTCGCCGAGGAGGGCATCCGCTTCGCCGACCGTCGCGTCACGGTGAACGTGCCCGGCGTCGAGCACATGGAACCGGAGGAGCGGAAGGCGGTGGAGAAGGCGGCCGCCTCCGCCGTGGCGCTGGCCGAGTCCGAAGCGGAGGAGCAGGCCGGCAGGTAGGGGGCGAAAGCCTCACCCTGGCAGCTTCAGCCGACGGAAAGACGCGACCACCGTGCCGGTTCGGCTGAGAATCCCGAGATATCACCCTCCGGTCGAAGATCCCGCATAGTTGCTCTCACAAAAACGTGAGAGAGCGTGATTCAACACGATCGCAGGCGACTCCTAGGCTGGCTGCATGACAACGCGGCGGCGGAGTTCGCGCGTTCGTAACGGCGGCTTTAAGCGCCGTATCTGTTTGGGAGGGAACTATGAGATCGAAGAAGAACATGCTTCTGTCCACCAGCATGATCCCCTTGCTGATGCTGGGCGGTGTCTCCGTGGGGGGCTTGGCGGTGACCGGTGTGTTCACAACCCCGCCGGCGAAAGCGGCCTGCAGTCCCTGCAACCCCTGTGCGGCCGCCAATCCGTGCAACCCCTGCGCGGCTGCCAACCCCTGCAACCCCTGCGCGGCTGCCAACCCCTGCAACCCCTGTGCGGCCGCCAACCCCTGCAACCCCTGTGCGGCTGCCAACCCCTGCAACCCCTGTGCGGCTGCCAATCCCTGCAACCCCTGCGCGGCTGCCAATCCGTGCAATCCCTGCGCCGCCGGTGGTGGCACCAGCGTGGCGGCCTGCGCGGTGCCTCGGCTGCAGACCGCCGCTGCGGCCAACCCCTGCGCCGTCGCCAAGCCGCGCAACCCGTGCAATCCTTGCGCGGCGGCGAAGGCCTGCAACCCCTGTAATCCCTGCACGGCTGCCAACCCCTGCAATCCTTGCGCCGCAGCCAATCCCTGTGCGGCTGCAAATCCCTGCGCGGCGGCCAATCCCTGCAATCCCTGCGCTGCGGCGAACCCCTGCAACCCGTGCAGTCCCTGTGGTGCGGCGGCAGCAGCGGAGCTGACGGATGAGGAGGCGGTGAAGGTCTACGACTGCCTCTTCCCGACGATGAAGGCTGCCTACGCAAAGTCCGACAAGGGAGATGCCTCGGGCTATTCGAACTGGCGGCGCTACAGCACGCAAGCCTATGTCTCCTCCACCCACGGCAGCCGCTACGTGCAGAACTATGCCAATGCTTCCGCCAAGGCCTACGGCGCCTACGAGCAGGCCGGAACGTTCCCGCCGGGCGCGAAGCTGGCAAAGGACAGCTTCATGGTGAATGCGAA
>JBNKHC010000182.1:0-7127 GCA_050290145.1 Kiloniellaceae bacterium
GCGGCCTGGGCCGGGTCGAGGCGGAAGCGAACGGCGCCGCCGTGCCGCAGGATGGCCAGCCGGTGCGCCTGGTGGTGCGCGCGGAGAAGCTGCAGCTCTCCACCGAGCCCGCCGGCGAACCCGGCAACACCCAGCTGAACGGCCGCGTGGACACCGTTGACTACCAGGGACAGTCGGCCCGATATTTCGTGACCGTCGGCGCCCACAGCCTTCAGGTGATCAACCCGATCGACAGCCGCCCCTTCGCCGAAGGCGCCGAGGTCTGCGTGAATGTCCGGCCGCGGGACATCGTGCTGCTGGCGCCCGAAGCCTGAGTGAAGACCTGACAACAACAGAACAATCCTGGGGACCACTGCCCGTATGACCGCCACCACTGCGCCCGCGGCCCAGACCCGCGAGCCCTCCAACCTCTTCTACCAGACACGCAGCCGCCGACCGGTGGTGGCGCGCGCCGAGGGCATCTATTTCTGGGACAAGGACGGCAAGCGCTACATCGACGGCTCCAGCGGCGCCATGGTGGCCAACATCGGCCACAGCAATCCGCGGGTCCTGGCCGCCATGCGCCGCCAGATGGAAGAGACCACTTTCGCCTACCGCCTGCACTTCGAGAACGAGGCGGCGGAAACCCTGGCCAAGCGCATCGCCCAGCGCACGCCGCAGGGCCTGGACCGCATCTTCTTCGTCTCCGGCGGCTCGGAGGCGGTGGAGTCCTGCCTGAAGCTGGCCCGGCAGCACGCCGTGGCGACGGGCCAGGAAAAGCGCTGGAAGGTGATCTCGCGCTTTCCCTCCTATCACGGCGCGACCCTGGGCGCGCTGGCCGTCACCGGCTACACGCCGATGACCGCGCCCTTCGCGCCGATGATGCAGGAGATGCCGAAGATCCCGGCGCCGACCTGCTACCTGGACCGCGACAACCTGGACTGGGAGGGCCGCGGCCTGCGCTATGCGGAGATGCTGCGCGAGGAGATCGAGCGCCAGGGGCCGGAAAGCGTGCTGGCCTTTATCATGGAGCCGGTCGGCGGCGCCTCGACCGGCGCCCTGGTCGCCCCCGACAGCTACTACGCCCGCATCCGCGAGATCTGCGACGACTACGGCATCCTGCTGATCCTCGACGAGGTGATGAGCGGCGTCGGGCGCACCGGGCGCTTCCTCGCTTCCGAGCACTGGAACCTGCGCCCCGACATCATCGCGCTGTCCAAGGGCTTCGCCGCCGGCTACGCGCCGCTGGGCGCCATGGTCGCCGACCGCCGCCTGGTGGAGCCGGTGCTGGACGCCGGCGGCTTCATCCACGGCTACACCTACGCCGGCAACCCGCTGGCCTGCGCCGCCGGCCTCGCGGTTTTGGAGGAGATCGAAAGCCAGGACCTGATGGGCAACGCCACGCGCATGGGCGGCCTGCTGAAGGGCGGCCTCTGCCGCCTGATGGCGCGCTTCCCCTTCATCGGCGACGTGCGTGGGCTCGGCCTGCTGCTGGCCTTCGAGATGGTGTCCGACCGCAGCACCATGCAGCCGCTGCCCAAGGGCCTGAACGCCCACAGCCGCCTGGTCGAGCTGGCCTACGAACGTGGCCTCATCATCTATTCGCGGCGCACCCGCGGCGGTATCGAGGGCGACCACTTCCTGGTCTGCCCGCCGATGATCGTCGACGAGACCCAGGTCGGCGAGATCCTGGGCCTGCTGGAAGAGAGCCTCGTCGCCTTCGCCGCCGAGGCTGGACTCCCCGTTTCCGACAGCGCCGCGTGAGCCCGACCATGGCCAACAACAAAGTCATCATCACCTGCGCGGTCACCGGCTCGATCCACACGCCGAGCATGAGCCCGCACCTGCCGGTCACACCCGACGAGATCGCCGCCGGCGCAGTGGCCGCCGCCGAGGCCGGCGCGGCGATCCTGCACCTGCACGCCCGCCACCCCGTGGACGGCCGGCCCTCGGCCGACCCGGCCCACTTCATGGCCTTCCTGCCGCGCATCAAGCAGGCCTGCGACGCCGTGGTGAACATCACCACCGGCGGCAGCGCGCAGATGACCCTGGATGAGCGCCTGGCCGCGCCGCTGCAGGCCCAGCCGGAGATGTGTTCGCTGAACATGGGCTCCATGAACTTCGGCACCTTTCCGCTGCTGCAGCGCTACAAAGACTGGAAGCACGACTGGGAGCCCGGCTTCCTGGAAGCCTCGCGCGACACCGTCTTCAAGAACACCTTCGCCGACATCGAAGGCGTGCTCGACCGCCTGGGCAACGGCTGCGGTACCCGCTTCGAGTTCGAGTGCTACGACAGCGGCCATATCCAGACCGTCGCCTTCTACCTGGCCGAGGGCCTGATCAAGCCGCCGGTCTTCCTGCAGTTCGTCCTCGGCGTCCTGGGCGGCGCCGACGCCTCGCCGGAGCAGCTCATGCACATGAAGGCCACGGCCGACCGCCTGCTCGGCGATGCCTATCGCTTTTCCGTCCTGGCCGCCGGGCGCCAGCAGATGCCGCTGGGCACCCTGGGCGTCATCCTGGGCGGCAACGTGCGCGTCGGCCTGGAAGACAGCCTCAGCATCGGGCGCGGCCGGCTCGCCGAGAGCAACGCCCAGCAGGTGGAGAAAATCCGCCGCATCCTGGAAGAGCTGGGCTACGAAGCCGCCAAGCCGGACGAGGTGCGCGAGGCCCTGGAGCTCAAGGGCGGCGACCGGGTGTCCTTCTGATGGCTGAGGTTAGCGTACGTCTGGCCGGCAAGGCCGACGCGCAGGCGGTCTACGACCTGGTCGTGGAACTGGGCCGCGCACGGGGCATGCCGGAGAAAGTGGTCTCCAGCCGCGCCGACATCGAGCGCGACGGCTTTAGTGACGACCCGGCCTTCGAGGCCTTCATCGCCGAGGTCGACGGCAAGCCGGCCGGGCTCTGCCTCTTCTTCGGCAGCTATTCCACCTGGCGCGGCAGCCGCGGCATCTACGTGCAGGACCTGGTGGTGCTGGAGAGCGCCCGCTCCCTGGGTGTCGGCCGCCGCCTGCTGGCCGAGGTGGCCGCACTGGCAAAGGCGCGCGGCGCCACCTATCTCAGGCTTTCCGTCGACGACGACAACCTCGCCGCCCAGCGCTTCTACCAGCGCACGGGCCTCAGGCATTCCGCGCCGGAGCAGATCTACGTGCTGGAGAACGAGGCGCTCGACGCCCTGGCGGAAAGCGCGAAAGGAACGGCGGCATGAAGGTATTTGCAGCCCCCGAAAAGCAGAAGATTCACTACCCGCGCAACTTCCTGGTCAACGGCGCGCAGCAGCCTAACCCGGAAGTGCCGGAGCGCGTCGACCGCCTGCTGCAGGCCGCGAGCGCCGGCGGCCACGAGATCGCCGCGCCCGGCGACCACGGCCTCGGTCCCATCGCCGCCGTCCACACGCCGGAATACATCCGCTTCCTGGAGCACATCTACGAGCGTTGGGCGCGCATCCCCGGCGCTTCCGAAGAAGTCATCCCCAACATCCACCCGGACCGCCGCGAGGCCAGCTACCCGCTCTCCGCCGTGGGCCAGGCCGGCTACCACATGGCCGACACCGCCTGCCCCATCGGCCCCGACTCCTGGGCGGCGATCCGCTGGAGCGCCAACTGCGCGGCCAGCGCCGCCGAAGCGGTGCTGGGCGGCGCGCCGGCCGCCTATGCGCTCTGCCGCCCGCCGGGCCACCACGCCTTCACCGATCTCGCCGGCGGCTTCTGCTTCGTGAACAACGCCGCCGTCACCGCCATGGTGCTGCGGCAACGCCACGCGCGCGTCGCCATCGTCGACGTCGACCTGCACCACGGCAACGGCACGCAGGGCATCTTCTATCGGCGCGACGACGTGCTGACCGTCTCCATCCACGCCGACCCGATCCGCTTCTACCCCTTCTTCTGGGGCCACGCGCACGAGCGCGGCGAGGGAGCGGGGACCGGCTATAACCTGAACCTGCCGCTGCCGCGCGGCTCCGAGGACGCGGCCTTCCTGGAGGCCCTCGACCGCGGCCTCGAGACGGTGGCCGCCTTCGCCCCCGGCGCCCTGGTGGTGGCCCTCGGCCTCGACGCCTTCGAGGGCGATCCCTTCGGTGGCCTGGCCGTCAGCACCGAAGGCTTCGGCAGGATCGGCGCGCGCCTGGCCGGGCTCGGCCTGCCGAGCGTCGTGGTGCAGGAAGGCGGCTATCTCTGCGATGCCCTGGGTGATAACCTCGCGGCCTTCCTCGGCGGCTTCGAAGCCGGTCACAAGACAAGCTAGAGTCCATGACGCAGACGGCAGACGTGATTGTCATCGGCGCCGGCATGGCCGGCGCCTCGGCGGCGGCGGAAATGACCCGCGGCGCCAAGGTTGTGGCGCTGGAGAGCGAACCCCATCCCGGCTATCACAGCACCGGGCGCTCGGCGGCCATCTTCATCCAGAGCTACGGCAACGCCGCCGTGCGGCAGTTGAACCGGGCGAGCCGTCCGCTGCTGGAAGCGCACCCCTTCGACCCGGAGGGCGGCGGTGTGCTCTCGCCGCGCGGCATCCTGACGCTGGCCGGCGAGGAGGAGATCGCCGACCTCGACCAGCTGCTGGCGGAAAACTCCGGCGTCGAGGAGATTGCCCCTGAGGAAGCGCTCGAGATGGTGCCGATCCTGCGCCGCGCGTCCATCGCCCGCGCCGCCTTCGAGGCCGACGCCCTGGACATCGATGTCGACCGCCTGCACCAGCTTTACCTGCGCCGCCTGAAGCAGGCCGGCGGCAACCTGGTCTGCAACGCCGGCGTGACCGGGCTCACCCGCGACGGCGGGGTCTGGCGCGCCGAGACCCGGGCCGGCGTCTTCGAGGCGCCGGTGGTGGTGAACGCCGCCGGGGCCTGGGCCGACCTGACCGCCGCCATGGCCGGCGTCGACCCCCTGGGCCTGCAGCCGCTGCGCCGCTCCGCCGCCATCCTGCCGGCGCCGCCGGGTCACGCCGTCGAGGGCTGGCCGCTGGCCGGCAACGCGGCCGAGACCTATTACTTCAAGCCGGAAGCCGGGAAACTGATGGTCTCGCCGGCCGACGAGACGCCGGTCGACCCGCACGACGCCTGGCCCGACGACATGGACCTGGCCGAGGGCCTGGACCGCTTTGCCCGAGCCGTCGACTACGAGGTGACGCGGGTCGAGCGCAGCTGGGCGGGCTTGCGCACCTTCGCGCCCGACCGCGCCCTGGTGATCGGCTTCGACCCCACGGCGGAGGGCTTCTTCTGGCTGGCCGGACAGGGCGGCTACGGCATCCAGACCGCGCCAGGTGCGGCGCGGCTGGCCGCCGGCCTGCTGCTGGAGGGGACGGCGCCGGCCGGGATCGACCCCGCACCCCTGAGCCCGGCGCGCTTCCGGAGCTAGACCGCGATGTCCGCCGGCAGTACCGCTTCCGGCATGTTCTGGTAGCAGACGGGGCGCAGGAAGCGGCGGATCGCGAGCGTGCCCACCGAGGTGGCCCCGAAGTTGGTCGAGGCCGGATAGGGCCCGCCGTGCACCATGGCGTCGCAGACCTCCACCCCCGTGGGATAGCCGTTGGCGAGGATGCGGCCGGCCTTGCGCTCCAGGATCGGCATCAGGCTGCGCGCCTCTTCGGCGTCGCCGTCGTCCATGTGCAGGGTGCAGGTCAGCTGGCCCTGCAGGCTCTTGGCGATCTCCACCACCTCGTCGAAGCCGCTGGCCGCGACCACCAGGCCGAGCGGGCCGAAGACCTCCTCACCCAGCTCCTCGTTGGCCAGCCAGTCCTTGCCGCTGGTCGAGTAGAGGTAGGGCGTGGCGTTGCGCAGGTCGCAGGTGGTGGTCAGCACCTCCTGCACGCCCGCCGAAGCCTGCACCCGGTCGCGCCCGCTGCGATAGGCCTCGGCGATGCCGTCGGTCAGCATGGTCTGCGCGCCGACCGGCTCCAGCGCCTTCGTGGCCGCGGCCACGAAGGCCTGCAGCTCGGGGCCGTCGACGGCCACCGCGATGCCCGGATTGGTGCAGAACTGTCCCGCGCCCAGGGTGAGCGAACCGGCCCAGCCCTGGGCGATGGCCGCGCCGCGGGCGCCGAGCGCCTGCGGCAGCAGGAACATGGGATTGACCGAGCCCAGTTCGCCGAAGAAGGGGATCGGCTCCGGGCGCTGGGCGCAGAGGTCGAAGAGCGCGCGCCCGCCGGCCAGCGAGCCGGTGAAGCCCACCGCCTTGATCAGCGGGTGCTGCACCAGGGCCTGTCCGACCGCGCGGTTGCCGCCCTGGATCAGGGAGAAGACGCCGGGATGCAGGCCGCAGGCCTTGATCGCCGCGTCGATGGCCTGGGCCACGATCTCGCCGGTGCCGGGATGGGCCGAGTGGCCCTTGACCACCACCGGGCAGCCGGCGGCCAGGGCCGCGGCGGTGTCGCCGCCGGCCACGGAAAAGGCCAGCGGGAAGTTGGAGGCGCCGAAGACGGCGACCGGGCCAATCGGGCGCTGCATGACGCGCAGGTCCGGGCGCGGCAGGGGCTGGCGGTCAGGCAGGGCCTCGTCATGGCGGCGATCCAGGTAGTCGCCCTCCTCGATGTGCGACGCGAAGAGCCGGAGCTGGCCGGTGGTGCGCCCGCGCTCGCCCTGCAGGCGCGCCTCGGGCAGGCCGGTCTCCTGAGTGCCGATCTCGGTGATGGCCTCGCCGCGCGCCTCGATCTCGTCGGCGATCTTGTTCAGGAAAGCGGCGCGCTCGGCGCGGGTCGAGTAGCCGAAGCTCCAGAAAGCCTCCTCGGCGGCTTCGCAGGCGGCTGCGACATCGCCCGGCGTGCCCACCGCGTAGCTGCGGGCCGGGCCATGCGCGGGCGACGACTCGAAGGTTTTTTCGCCGGCGACCCAGGCGCCGGCAATCAGATGCTTTCCAGTCAGGGCTAGGCTCATCGTCTCTTCCTCATATGCAAAAGTACGCCAGGATAGCGCTATCTTCGGCGCAGGGCTGCAGCATAGCCCCTGACGGCAGCTTGTCGACCCGTCGTTCGGACCAGGCGGGGGATAAGTCTCAGTCGGCGATTTCGCGGGACAGCAGCCCGCCCGCCTCGGCTACGGCGGCGGTGACCGGCGGCGAGAGGGGGGCGCCGGGTGCGAAGGTCTGGCCCTCGATGGCGTAGACGACGCAACGCGGCGGCAGGCTGCCCAGGGCGCGCGCCAGTTCCACCGCCTCCCCCAG
>JBNKHC010000183.1:0-7967 GCA_050290145.1 Kiloniellaceae bacterium
CGGTGGCCCTGCTGACCAGCCTCGACCCGGACCATCCGGATTTGAAGGCCCTGCCGATGAGCGTCGGCCTGATCCGCCGCGGCGCCCAGTTCGGCGACGACCTGGCCGACGTGCTGCAGCGCTTCAACATCACCTGAGCGCTGCGCTCGAACCTCATACGGAAAGGGCCGCTCTCCGGAGCGGCCCTTCTTGATTCAACGGCAAAAGCCTCAGTACAGCCGGCCGCCGTTGGGCACCGGCTGGTCGGATGTCACCAGCACCACCTCGCCCTCGCCGTCGGGAAAGCCCAGCACCAGGATCTCCGACATGAACTTGCCGATCTGGCGCGGCGGGAAGTTCACCACGGCGGCGACCTGCTTGCCGACCAGGTGCTCCGGGTCGTAGTGCACGGTGATCTGGGCCGAGGACTTCTTCACGCCGATCTCCTCGCCCAGGTCGACCCACAGCTTGATGGCCGGGCGCCGCGCCTCGGGAAAGGGCTGGGCGTCGACGATGGTGCCGACCCGGACGTCGATTTTCATGAAGTCGTCGAAGGAGATCTGCGGGCTCGCTGCCATAACCTTGGGTGCCTCTGACTGTCCTGTTCGCGCCTCGGTGGAGAGCGGCGAGGCTATCATTCCGGCGATCTGCCCGACAAGGCGCCAGAGCCGCGCAAACTACGGGAATGCCTCAAAAATATTCTCCGCCGCGGTCCCGGCGATCGTCGGGAATCGCCGCCCGGGCGGCGAAGGATCCCCGGGTGAGCCCGAGACAACCGTTAAAACACCGACGGATTTCTCCTGCGGAATAATACTTGATTTGTCGTAAATACGACTCGAGTGTCGCATTTTGACAATATGCGACACTTCGGATAGTCTCCGCCTCCCTGTTCACAGCCGGCGCAAGAAGCGCCTGGAGGCCCCCCATTTCCGTTTCGCGTGAAGAACTCGACTTCGTCGTCCCGGCGCGCCCGCCGCGCACCGACAATCCGGCGCGCCGCAAGAAGCTGGTCAACCGCCGCATGGAGGACCTGCGCCGGATTTTCCTGGAAGGTCTGAACCACCAGATCGGCCTGGCGCACGACCCCGACTTCACCTACCCGAGCCACGCGTACGTCGAGCAGGACGGCGAGACCGTCAAGCAGATGACCTACAAGCAGCCGACCCCCTGGTGGTTCGAGGAGAACGGCACGCTCTATCTGCGCCTCAACTTCGGCGAACGCACCATGCTGATCCCGGGCAAGAACCCGGTGATCCGTATCGGCAAGCGCAGCGACCTGCTGCCGACGCTGGAAGCGCTGCACATCCTGGTCGACGACCGGGAGATGGACGACGTCATCGAGAAGATGGTGGTGGTCAGCCGCTGAGCGGCCCCTGCTTGCCTCAGGGCTAGTGCTGCTCGCGGTCGATGGCGCCCACGTCCAGGACCGGCGCCGCGTCCAGGCTTTCGGCATCCAGCAGGGCCACGACGCGCTCCAGCGCCGCCACCAGCATGGCCTGCTCCCAGGACTCCAGGTTCTCGAAGCGCTCCCGGAAATTCTCCTGCAGCCCGTCCGGCGCGGCCGCCAGCTTTTCGCGGCCGGCCTCGGTCAGCGACAGCCAGACCTGGCGGCGGTCGGCATCGCCGCGCTGGCGGTGCACCAGGCCGCGGGATTCAAGCTTGTGCAGCAGGCTGGTGGTGGTGGCCTGGGTGATGCCCATGTGCCCGGCGATCTGGCCGGCAGTGGTCTCGCCGTGCTCGTCGAGCACCTGCAGCAGCAGCAGTTGGGAGGCCGTCAGGCCGGTTTCCCGTGAAAGCTTGCGCGCGTAGTTGTCGGTCGCGCGCAGAATTTGGCGCATGGCCGTCAGGGCCTGTTGGGAGCGCCGCCGCGATACTTGTGCCAAGGGATCCCCGAAGTCTCGAAAAGCTGCCTGTCGTCGACTCGATCCTAGGGCGCGGCCGCAAGGCGGCCAAGCGTCACTTTTAGTTCTCCTAACTAAAGATATTTTCGGCTCAGTTCAAAAATAGTTTGACACTAAAACTTCATACGAATTTTAGCGAGCCCGAATTTATCGCAGTTTCCTCAGCTTTTCAGGGGTTTTCAAGGAGATAGCCGGAAAATTTACGGCTCTTTTACGGTTGACAAATTAGTTTGACGCACAAAGTATCTGGCGTCCTCGCCGCTTGGAGACGAACAAAAAAATGCAATTAGAAACCGCTCTGAAATCTCCCCGAACCCGCACCGCGGGCGCCTTGCGATTCCGTAAGCCGAAGAAGGCCGACGGCGCCAAGGTGTGGAACCTGATCAAGAGCATTGAGAAGCTGGACGACAACTCGATGTACTGCAATCTGCTGCAGTGCTCGCACTTCGCCGGCACCTGCGCCCTGGCCGAGATCGACGGCGAGCCCGTCGGCTGGATCTCCGCCTACCGGCCGCCGGAGTCGCCGGATACGCTGTTCGTCTGGCAGGTCGCCGTGCATCCCGACGCCCGCGGCCGCGGCGTGGCCAAGCGCCTGATCCGCGAGCTGCTGCAGCGCCCGGAATGCCGCCAGGTGCGCCACATCCACAGCACCATCACCCGCGACAACGAGGCCTCCTGGGCGCTGTTCCGCGCCATCGCCGACGACCTGGACGCGCCCATGGTCGACGACGCGCACTTCGAGCGCGAGGCCCACTTCGGCGGCGCCCACGCCACCGAGCATCTGGTGGAGATCGGTCCCTTCGACCGCATCGCCCTGCAGCGCGCCGCCTGATCCGATCGAATCTGATCCGGGCCGCGCCGCCCCCGGCGCCCCACTTCACGAAACCCGCTTCCCGCAATAACGAAAGAGGCCCCTCCATGTCCTCGGCACTCGACACCTTTACCCGCAGAGAATCCGAAATCCGCAGCTACTGCCGCAGCTTCCCGGTGCTGTTCGAGCGCGCCAGCGGCGCCGAGCTGATCGCCGAGGACGGCCGCCGCTACATCGATTTCCTGGCCGGCTGCTCGACCCTGAACTACGGCCACAACGACCCGGACATGAAGCTGGCGCTGGTCGACTATATCCTGCGCGACGGCGTGACCCACGGCCTGGACATGTACACCGAGGCCAAGGCCGACTTCATCGAGGCCTTCGAGGAGATCATCCTGCAGCCGCGCGGCATGGACTACCGCCTGCAGTTCACCGGCCCGACCGGCGCCAACGCCGTCGAGGCGGCCCTGAAGCTGGCCCGCAAGGTGACCGGCCGCCAGCAGGTCGTCGCCTTCACCAACGGCTTCCATGGCGTCACCCTGGGCGCCCTGGCCTGCACCGGCAACGGCTATCACCGCGGCGGGGCGGGCGTGCCGCTGGAGGGCGTGACGCGGGTGCCCTATGACGGCTACCTGGAGAACGGCGCGGACGGCCTGGCCGCACTGGAGCAGATGCTGGACGATCCCTCCAGCGGCATGACGCCGCCGGCGGCCTTCATCATCGAGACGGTGCAGGGCGAAGGCGGACTCAACGTCGCCTCGGCCGGGTTCATGCAGCGCCTGGAGAAGCTGGCGCGCAAGCACGGCAGCCTGCTGATCGTCGACGACATCCAGGCCGGCTGCGGGCGCACCGGCAGCTTCTTCTCCTTCGAGGAGATGGGCATCTCGCCGGACATCGTCACGATGGCCAAGTCGCTCTCGGGCATGGGCCTGCCCTTCGCCATGGTGCTGCTGAAGCCGGAGCACGACGTCTGGAGCCCGGCTGAGCACAACGGCACCTTCCGCGGCAACAACCACGCCTTCGTCACCGCCAAGGTGGCGCTGGAGAAGTTCTGGCGCAACCCGGACTTCGCCAAGGCGGTGCAGGACAAGGGCAACCATCTGGGCCAGCGCCTGGCCGAGATCGCCAGGAAGCACGGCTACACCACCAAGGGCCGGGGCATGTTCCGCGGCATCGACGTGGGCGACGGCGAGACCGCCGCGGCGATCTGCGCCGCCTGCTTCGAGCGCGGCCTGATCATCGAGACCTCGGGCGCGCACGACGAGGTGGTCAAGGTCCTGGCGCCGCTGACCATCAAGACCGAGCAGCTGGACGCCGGCCTCGACATCGTTGCCGAGGCTTTCGAAGAGACGCACCGTTCGGCTGCCGCCGCCTAAGTCACAAGGAGTTACATTAAAAATGATTGTTCGCGATTACGAGGAAGCCAAGAACAGCGAACGCTGCGTCAGCGCCGAAGGCTGGCAGAGCGTGCGCCTGCTGCTGAAGGGTGATGACATGGGCTTCAGCTTCCATATCACCACCATCTTCGAGGGCGCGGAGCTGCATCTGCACTACAAGAACCACTTCGAATCGGTCTACTGCATCTCCGGCGAAGGGTCGATCGAGGACTGTGCTACCGGCGAGGTTCACGAGATCCGCCCCGGTGTGATGTACGCCCTGGACAAGCACGACAAGCACATCCTGCGCGGCAAGACCGAGATGGTCATGGCCTGCTGCTTCAATCCGCCGGTCACCGGCAAGGAAGTGCACGGGCCCGACGGCGCTTACGCCCTGGAAGACGACGCCGCCTGAGCGCAGCCCCGAAAGAAGCGACCTTAGAGACAAGAACAGATCAGGTTTGATGCGCAGCGGGCGGCGCCAGCTCCGGCGCCCGCGCCATCACCCCGGGAGATATACCCAGTGACGGAAGCTCTGCTGCAACAACGCTCCGGCAACCAGAACGTCGCGCCCCAGGGCGCGGGCCACACGGTCCACAAGATCGGCGGCACCTCCATGTCGGCGGTCGACACGGTGCTGGACAACATCGTGACCGGCGACCGCGGGGAGGCCGAGCTCTACAACCGCGTCTTCGTGGTCTCCGCCTACAGCGGCATGACCGACCTGCTGCTTGAGCACAAGAAGACCGGCGAGCCCGGCGTCTACGCGCTCTATTCCGGCTCCGAGAACGAATGGGCCTGGGGCGACGCCCTGACCCGCATGGCCGCGACCATGCGCGAGAAGAACCGCGAGGTCCTGGAGGATCCGGCCGACATCGCGCTGGCCGACCGCTTCGTGGAGGAGCGCATCGAGGGCGTGCGCAGCTGCCTCATGGACCTGCGCCGGCTCTGCTCCTTCGGCCACTTCAAGCTGCCCGAGCACCTGCTGACGGTGCGCGAGATGCTGAGCGGCATCGGTGAGGCGCACAGCGCCCACAACCTGACCCTGGCCCTGAAGCGCCGCGGCGTGAACGCGGTCTTCGTCGACCTGACCGGCTGGCGCGAGACCGGCAGCAAGAAGCTGGACCAGCGCATCGCCGAGGCCTTCGAGCCCCTCGACCTCGCCCGCCAGCTGCCCATCGTCACCGGCTACGCCCAGTGCGAGGAAGGCCTGGTCGGCCTTTACGGCCGCGGCTACAGCGAGCTGACCTTCTCGCGTATCGCCGTCAACAGCGGCGCGGCGGAAGCGATCATCCACAAGGAATTCCACCTCTCCTCCGCCGATCCCAAGCTGGTCGGCGCCGAGGCGGTGAAGCAGATCGCCGAGACCAACTACGACGTCGCCGACCAGCTCTCCAACATGGGCATGGAGGCGATCCACCCCAGCGCCGCCAAGGGCCTGCGCCAGGCGCGTATCCCGCTGCGCATCATGAACACCTTCGAGCCGGAGGACCCCGGCGCGGTGATCCGCGGCGACCTGGAGGCCACGGCCCCCGCCGTCGAAATGATCACCGGCCTGAAGAGCGTCTACGCCTTCGAGTTCTTCGAGCAGGACATGGTGGGCGTGAAGGGCTACGACGCCGCGATCCTGGAGACGCTGAAGCGCCACAAGGCGCGCATCGTCACCAAGACCTCCAACGCCAACACCATCACCCACTTCCTCAAGGGCTCGGCCAAGGCGGTGAAAAGGGTCGAGCAGGACCTGAACGAGCGCTTCCCCTCGGCCTCGATCTCTTCGCGCAACGTGGCCCTGATCTCCATCATCGGCCGCGACCTGCGCCTGCCGGGCCTCGCTGCCCGGGTGCTGAGGGCCCTGGCCGAGGCCGGGATCGAGCCGCTGGGCTTCAACGACCTGCTTCGCAAGGTCGACATGCAGGTGATCGTCGAGGAGGGCGACCATGACGCCTGCATCCGTGCCTTGCACAAGGCGCTGATCGAGGAGGCCGGCGAGGACAGCCACAAAGTCTCCTCGCTCAGCGCCGCCGCCTGAGGCCGCCCCCTCTTCCGGGGTTTGCCCAGCAAGCTGCGGGTTCGTTAGAGTACGATCCTGACGGATTCGCAGAACTGGAACGAGGCGCAAAATGACCGGCCGCTTGGATCGGGAGGAACTGATCTCCCTGCTGGAAACCCTGGGCAGCGAAAACGACGAGGAAGCGCTGGCCGCGGCCCGGGTGCTCGACACCAAGGTGTCGGCCGCGGGCAGCAGCTGGGACGAGCTGCTCTCCAATTTCGGCGCCGAGGCCGCGGACGAAGGCGCCGCCGCCTACGAGCTGGGCGACCTGGGCAACCTCGACGAGCTGCCGGCCGACGCCGCGGCGAAGAATGCCGAGAGCCTGGCGCTGATCGAGAAGCTGCTGGCCAAGGCCGACAATTCCGACGAGTTCCGCCAGGAGCTGGCGGACTACAAGGCCGACATCGCCGCCGGCGAGTTCACCGACGGCGATCACCGCTATCTCCGGGCCCTCTGCAAGCGCCTCTCGGCCTGAGCCCCCGGCCCGGGTTTCTCGAACCATGGGCAAGCGCCTGCTCGTCGTCGCCCACGTTCCCTCCGACAATACCCTGCGCCTGCGTGACGCCGTGATGGCGGGCGCGCGCTCCGAGGCGGTCGAAGGCGTGGAGACCGTCGCCCTCACCCCCTTCGAGGCGGGACCGGCGGACGTGCTGGCGGCCGACGGCATCATCCTGGGCACCACCGAGAACCTGGGCTACATGAGCGGCGCCCTGAAGGACTTCTTCGACCGCACCTACTACGGCGTCATCGAGCAGACCGAAGCCCTGCCCTACGCCCTCTACGTCCGCGCCGGCCACGACGGCACCGGCACCCGGCGGGCGGTGGAGAGCATCGCCACGGGGCTCAAATGGCGCGCGGTGCAGGAGCCGCTGGTGTGCCGCGGCGCCTGGCAGGAAAGCTTCGTGGAGGATTGCCGCAACCTGGGCCTGGCCTTGGCCGCCGGGCTGGAAGCGGGGATCTTCTGAAAGGCGGCGGGAAGAACACCCCCCTCACCCTCCCACTGCGCGGTCCCCTCCCTCTCCCCAGCGGGGAGAAGGTTGCGTAGCGTTGGCGGGCGCCTGCGCGAGCCTACGCGCAGCTGGGTAAGGGGGATGGCCGGCAGCCTTCAGCTGCCCGCCAGGTTGGTGGCGAGAAAGTCCTGGAAGGCGTTCCAGGACTGGGTGTCCGCGACCTCGCGGTAGCGGTCGGAGCCGAAGACCGTGAAGGCGTGCGGGGCGCCGGAATAGACCTGGATCTCGTAGGGAATGCCGCCGGCCTCCAACTCCTTGGAGAGGGCTGCCACGTCGTCCATGGAGATGGCGCTGTCGGCGCCGCCGTGGGCGATGAGCAGCGGCGCGGTGTCGGCCGGATAGCTCTGGCCCTCGGGCGTCGAGAGGCCGCCGTGGAAGGTGGCGTAGCCGGCGATGTCCCTGCCCTTGCCGGAGCGCGCCAGCTCCAGCACCGCCGCGCCGCCGAAGCAGTAGCCCATGACCACCGCCGGGCCGCCGTTCAGCTTGCGGGCCTCGGCCAGGCCGCCGAGGATCAGGCCGCGCATGGTCTCGCGGTCGTTATACAGCTTGGCGGTTTCGGCCTTCTTGGCGCCGGTTTCCACCGGGCGGTTGCCCTGGCCGTAGAGATCGACGGCGAAGGCGTCGTAGCCCATCTCCGCCAGCATGTCGGCGCGCCTTTCCTCGTACTCGGTCAGGCCGTCCCAGTCGTGGATCACCAGCACCAGACCCTTGGAGGGACCCATGGCGGGGGCGCTGTAGCCCTCGTAGTTGCCGCCCTCGACGGTGTAGATGACCTTCTCGCCGGCGGTCGCCGCGAAGGGCAGCAGCGCCGCCGCCATTGCCAGAACCGAGAGCCTCACT
>JBNKHC010000184.1:0-6114 GCA_050290145.1 Kiloniellaceae bacterium
TCGAGGACCGCCTCGCCGCCCAGAAGGGCAAGCGCATTCCCATGAACATCGACGGCGCCACGGCGGTGATCTACGCCGAGCTCGGCTTTCCCGCACCCCTGGCGCGCGGCCTCTTCTGCCTGTCGCGCTCGGTCGGCATCCTGGCCCACGCCTGGGAGGAGTCGAACTCCGGCCTGCGCAACAAGGGCCCGATCCCGCGCGACCGCCTGTGGCGCTACGACGGCCCGGCCCGGCGATCCGTTCCAGATGCCGACTAGGGCCCGCCTTCCTAGGGGGCGTTGCGCTTGGGGTGGAAGAAGGGCGATGAGCTACTTCTTGACCTCCCTGGCTCCGGATGCTCGGATTTCAGCCAGAACAACAGTCACTTTTTTGGGTATCTCGATAACATCGAGGCCCACGACAAAGACGGCGCCTTGACGGGGAGGAGATCATGACAGCGACCGGTGCGGCGGCGGCGGACCAACAGCCGACTCTTTATCGCCACTACATCGACGGGGACTACGTCGATCCGGCCGGTGGGACCTGGCTGGACAGCGTCGATCCCTACCGCAACGAGGTCTGGGCGCGCGTGCCCCGTGGCAGCGCCGAAGACGTGGACCGGGCGGTCGCGGCCGCCAAACGCGCGATGACGACGGGCCCCTGGGCCAGCATGTCCGCTTCGGCGCGCGGCAAGGTCATGCGCCGGATCGGCGACCTGGTGGCCGAGAATGCCGAGCGGCTGGCCGAGATCGAGGTGCGCGACAACGGCAAGCTGATGACCGAGATGCTGGGGCAGCTCCGCTACCATCCCGAGTGGTGGTATTACTTCGCGGGCCTGGCCGACAAGATCGAGGGCGGGGTCGTACCCATCGACAAGCCCGACCACTTCGCCTTCACCGATCACGAGCCGGTGGGCGTCGTCGGCGCCTTGACGGCGTGGAACTCGCCGCTGATCTTCATCGCCTGGAAATGCGCGCCGGCTTTGGCCGCGGGCTGTTCGGTGGTGGTGAAGCCGTCGGAATTCACCTCGGCCTCGACCCTGGAATTCGCGGCGCTGACGCGCGAGGCGGGCCTGCCGGACGGGGTCTTCAACGTGGTGACCGGCCTGGGCCAGGAGGCCGGCGCGGCCCTGGTCGATCATCCCGACGTCTCCAAGATCACCTTCACCGGGTCCGACACCACGGGGAAGATGATCTACGAGGCGGCGGCCCGGACCATGAAGCGGGTGAGCCTTGAGCTTGGCGGCAAGTCGCCGAACATCATCTTCGCCGATGCCAATCTCGACGCCGCCGTCTCCGGGGCGGTGTCGGGGATCTTCGCCGCCACCGGACAGACCTGCATCGCCGGCTCGCGGCTCCTGGTCCAGAACTCGATCAAGGAGGAAGTGACCGAGCGCCTTGTCGCCATGGCGCAGACCGCACGCATCGGCGACCCGATGCTGCCGGAAACCAACATCGGCCCGGTGACGACGCCGCCGCAGTACCGCAAGATCCTCGACTATATCGAGATCGCCAAGGGCGAGGGCGCGCGGCTGATCGCCGGCGGCGGCCCCTCGGACGCGGGGCCGCAGTTCGTCCAGCCGACGATCTTTACCGATGTGACCAACGACATGCGGATCGCGCAGGAGGAAGTCTTCGGTCCGGTGCTGTCGATCATCGGATTCGACGACGAGGAGGAGGCCATCCGCCTCGGCAACGACGTCATCTACGGTCTCGCCGCCGGTGTCTGGACCAAGGACATCGGCCGGGCCCACCGCATGGTGAAGGCGCTGAAGGCCGGCACGGTCTGGGTCAACACCTACCGGGCGATCAGCTACATGATGCCGTTTGGCGGCATGAAGCATTCCGGGCTGGGACGCGAGAGCGGGATCGAGGCGATCCACGAGTACCTCGAGACCAAGTCCGTCTGGATCAACACCTCCGACGAGGCCCCCGGCAACCCCTTCGTGATGCGCTGAGCCCTGGCGCCGGATGCCCAAAAGCGCAGCGCCGGCACGAAGGCCGGCGCTGAAGCTTTTCGAGTGAATTCTTCAAAGAAGTGCCCGGGCGCGTCTTGGCTTGGGGTCGGCGCCCGGGCGGCTCTTCGGACTAAACGATGGCGTAGACCACCATCAGCACGCCCCACACGGCCAGACCGGCGATGAAGTGCTCGATGGTGATCCGTGTGCGCGTCTCGTGTGATTCGCTGGTCATTGTCTTCTTCCCGTTTCGGCGGGGGCCCTCAGTCCTGGAGGATTTTTATCCTCGGGAGGGGCTCGGCCCACCGGATGGCTCGCTCTCCTGAGTATGAATTTAGGGAGGGGCCTCCCGAACCGATGTGCGGAACCCCACACTCCAGAGAGATTGCCGGTCAACCAATTGATTTATATAGAAAACTTTTGGGGATTTTGGCGCTGATTGCGCGTCGAATCGGCTGTCCGCTCTGAGGTAAGAAGCCTGTACAGACTCACTGCGGTGCGTCGAACGTCAGCTAAGAAGCGGCCAGCGGACAGAGGTGAGCTGCGTCGCTGACGGCCGCTGCTGACCCCAAGCGGTTATTCACTCTAATCAGGCAAGCCAACTTTATGTAGGCCATCTTCGAAACGCTCAAGAACCGCTGAGTCTCTATAGGACAGCCCTTCCATATAATTCTTGATCGAAAAACCAGGGTTGATCCGCAGGATGTCGGAGACCGGTTTTTTGGCCATCTCCTGCCGACCAGCCTCACCCAGCGTGGAGGCCAGCGCCACCTGCAGCGCGAGGTAATCTGCTTCCCGCCTGATGCCCGCTTCGAAGGCATCAATAGCGGCACCTGTTTGGCCCATTAGGCGATGCGCCATTCCCAATACGAGCAAGTACCAACCGGGGTAAATGGGGCAAAGGCGCATAGCCCTCTTAACAAGTTCTAAGCCTCTCTCTGGCCGGCCAGACTTGTTTTGTACCATGGCAGATATAGCGACGATTTCGGCATGACTAGGAGCCAGAGCCACTGCCTGCTCAGACATCGTGATGGCCTGATCATATTCACCACTGGATAGGTGACACATGCTTAATAGAGAAAAAGCATCGGCGCACGACGGGTCTAGTTCAAGAGCTCTTTTCCCGCAGTTCAGTGCCGAATCGAGCCCACCCTCGCGATCCCTCACGGACGTGTATCCCAAACCCACGTCTACTCCATGGTGATACACCCATCCTAGAGTAACCCACGCCATGGCGTAGTTTGGATCGAGATCAAGCGCCTTCTTACATAACTCCCGGGCATTATTTGGGCTTTCGGGCGTAGCATGGCCGAGCCAGTCCATGGCAAGTCTGACAAATTCCCAAGCCTCGAGATTCTCTGTGCCGCTAGACCAAAATCGCGCCTGTTCACCCTGTCTCAGGCGAACGTCTAGGGCTACTATGACTTCACGCGTGATCTCGTCTTGTACAGCGAAGATGTCATCCAGATCTCGGTTGAAGCGTTCAGCCCAGACGTGATGGCTGCTCTTTGCGTCAATCAGCTGGGCGTTTACCCTGACCCGGTTCCCGGATTTGCGAACACTACCCTCCAGCACGTATCGCACACCTTGCTCGCGGCTCACCTGCCTCACATCCACCGCCCTCCCTTTGTAAATTAGGGTCGAATTGCGTGCGACGACTAGAAGGTTCTGAATTTTCGACAGGGCCGTGATGATGTCCTCGGTGATGCCGTCGGAGAAGAACTCCTGCTCCGGGTCGGCGCTCATGTTGGCAAACGGCAGCACTGCAATTGAAGGTTTGTCGGGAAGTGGCGCAGGTTCGGCTTCATGCTTTGCTGGCATGGTGTTGTAATTCGAGACCGCAACCCGGTAGACCCGAACAGGCTCAGCTACATTCTTTAGGGCCTGATCGCCCAGGTCTTCGAAAGTGGCGTCGGTCTTTCCTCGTGCCTGTCGGTACGCGTCGCTAGACAGGCAGATCCCACCCGGTTCCGCATAGTTTTCCAAGCGCGCCGCGATGTTGACCCCATCGCCGTGGATATCATCGCCGTCGACAATCACATCGCCGAGGTTGATGCCGATACGGAAATGCAGTTCTTGGTCCCTGTCGGCTACACCCCTTTGCCAAGCCAGGGCACAAGCTACGGCATCCACAACACTGGCGAACTCGACCAGCAGCCCATCACCCATCAGCTTGACGATGCGCCCATGATGCGCGCCAATCAGGGGGGCGAGGAACTCGCGACGCAGGCCAGTCAAGCGCCGATGCGTCCCTGCTTCGTCAGCGCCCATCAAGGCTGTGTAACCGACCACGTCGGCGGCTAGAATAGCGGCGAGTCTGCGTTCCAAGCCTTATCTCCCTCACCTTGCAGACTAGCGCCCATAAGGGCCTGAATCCACGCTGCCGCGAAGACTGTTGCACGTCTCTTTTTGGCACAAGGCGGTCGTGCTGCCGGGTCGGCGGAGGGGGGCTGCTTTCTGACGGATAGCCGACATGGATCCGCTTCGGAGCGTCAAATGTCAGCTAAGAGGCGGCAAGCGGACAGAGATGAGCTGCGTCGCTGACCGCCGCTGCTGATCCGAAGCGGACATGATTGAGGACTCCCGGATGGCATCTCGGGGCCAGAATTACGTTCTGGCAGTGGTGCAGGACCATAAGCGAACGCCGGAAAACAAAGTGGACGACGGTAGCCCTCCACAGTGACTCCGGGCGTTGCCTAGTTCCACTGTGTCCCTGTGATGACAACGGCAAGAATGAAGATGCCGTACAGAACAGTCGGAATTGCCAGAATTACGAGAACGATATTAGCAAGTGCAGGCTTCGCTGCTTTCCGCAACAATATCCCTCCCGAAATTATTGTCACAACGGCAAGCAGTATAACAATCCATAATTCAATATTGAAACTTGAGATTGACCCGTCCGCCAGACCGGCAACAAAAAAGTAGCCGATGATGAGGGCTGCCAAGGCGTCTATTCCCAGAAGGATCTTGAACATTTCAGAGGATGTTCTCCCTGCAATTGCATGTCGACGGGCACTCTCCGTCTGAACAATGGTCAGACCGCACGCTGCGCGCCACCCGGGACCCTGCTGCGGTCAAGAACAGTGATTTGACCAAACTTATCCGATGACGGCTTCGTCCGCATTGCTGTCGTCGCGCGGAAATGCGTCTTCGGCAACCCATGGCACCTGGCGGCTGCCCCTGTCGGCTTGCGGGCAGGTCCGCTTTCCGGCGAACAGGCGCTATTGGGGTGGTTCATCGCGGGAGCATTCGTGTGATGTCTCTGCCGACAGCGACGGCGTCAGGCAAAATCCATCGCTTGTCCAGGCCGCCGCATCCAGACTCAAAGCCCAGCGCGAGGGAACTTCAACCGGTCCCGCCCAAGCCGATAGAGATACGTCATGGTTCGGGCGGGAACAATTTCTGCGCCTGAAACAGCAAACGAGGTTGGTTGCGCGCCACATAAGACAATGAAATCAGAGGCTTATAACAAAAAAGGCTAAGCCGTTTTCTTTGCCCGGAAGCACAGCGGAAGCAGGCAAATGCGGCGATCCCTGTAGATCACGGGACCGGCCATGCGAAGCCGGCAGGTCCCGATGCCAACAGGAAGTGCTGCAAAGGGAACGGCGACCGCAAACACCATGAACTGCAAGGCGCATCAACCCGGCACATTTCGACCGCAATGAGGGTCAGAGCCGACCTGTCCTCCTGATGTCGCCGATGTCAGTTCATGACCCGAAGCCGACCATTTGGGCAGCCGACCAGGCCTGGGGCTCGGTCAACAAGCCTCAACGAGGATGATTTTCAGAAGAAGGCCTGGATGCCGGTCTGGGCGCGGCCCAGGATCAGGGCGTGGACGTCGTGCGTGCCCTCGTAGGTGTTCACCGCCTCCAGGTTCATGACGTGGCGGATGACGTGGTACTCGTCTGCCACGCCGTTGCCGCCGTGCATGTCGCGGGCGGTGCGGGCGATGTCCAGCGCCTTGCCGCAGGAGTTGCGCTTGCACAACGAGATGGCCTCCGGTGCGCCCTTGCCGGCATCCAGCAGGCGGCCGAGCTGCAGGCAGGCCTGCAGGCCGATGGTGATTTCCGTCTGCATGTCGGCCAGCTTCTTCTGGATCAACTGGTTGGCGGCCAGCGGGCGGCCGAACTGCTTGCGCTCCAGGGTGTAGCTGCGCGCGGCGTGCCAGCAGAACTCAG
>JBNKHC010000185.1:0-7210 GCA_050290145.1 Kiloniellaceae bacterium
CCCCGGCTCCACCGCGACCATCTGCAGCGGCGAGAGCGGCACGGCGTCGGGCCAGGCCGGACCGTTGCCGCGCCACAGCAGCGCGGCCTCGGCGAAGAGACCGAAACGCTGCGCGCGCAGGAAGGCCTCGGGGAAGACCTCAGCAGGGATCGCCGCCGGGTCGATCACCACCGGCTTGACGCCGAGCGCCCGGGCGACGGCCGCGGCAAAGCCGACGCGCCCGCTGTGGGCCCGCGCTTCCACCACCAGCCGGACGGAGGCGCCGCGTTCCAGGACGCGCGCCAGGCGCAGCGCGGTCTCCTTCACCGGCCAATCGGGCAGCGGCGGCTGCGTTTCGGCCGGCGTGGCGATGCCGGCCAGGGCGGCGTCGAGGCTGGCCGTACCGAAGCACCAGTCGACCAGCACCGGATCGGCCTCGAAGGACGGCGGCACCCCCGGCGCAGCCGGACGTTCGGCGAGCAGGCGCCAAGCGGCGAGCGGCGAAACCGCGCGCCAGATCGGCCGCGGGCCGTGGCCGAAGAGACGCCGGGCCAGCGGCTCCGTCGGGGCGTGGCGGTGCGGCTCGCCCTGTGCGGCAGCGATCTCCGGGCCCAGGGCTGGATCGGCGGCCACCGCGATGGCCAGGCAGAGCAGGTCGGCCTCGGCAGGGCTCAAGGCGAAAAGCCCGCTGAGGCGACGCCAGACCGCGCCTTCCGGCCCTTCGAGGCGCCTGAGCGCCGCCGCCTCGCCGTGATCGTCGCGTGCGGCGGCCCAGGCCCGCTCGGCCTGCGCATCGTCGCCCTGGCCGCTGGCCAGCCAGTCGAGCCTGCGGCGCAGCGCGGCGCGCGTCCGCGCCACCAGCAAGGCGGCGGCCGGCGCCAGTTCGCGCGGCGCAGCGTCGTTCCGACGCTGTCCGAGGCCTGCGGGATCGGGTATGGCGGCTGCCATGCTCAGACCTCCAGCCAGAAGGGTTGCGATTCGGCGCCGTCGACGATGAGTTGCACCGGGTGCAGGCCCGGCGTGCCGGTATCGAACAGCGGTTGGACGGTCACCCGGTCGGCAGCGACGGTGAACAGCCCGGCATCGTCCGCCGGCACGCCGGAAAAGGCGTTGGCGCGCACATAGGCCTCACCGCCGACGATCACTTCGACCCGCAGGTCGGCATCGCTGAGATCGAAGGCGGTGACGATGCGGATCGCGATGCGGTCATTGCCGTCCGGCGGGTCGGCCGCCTCGAGGCGCGGGCCAAGCGCGAAGGCGGTGGTCGCCGTCTCGCTTTCCGAGCGCAGGGTCTGGCCGCCGACCACGCGCTGGCGCAGCAGGCTGCGGACGCTGGCCCCGTAGATGCCCGGAAAGACGTCGAGGGTGACGATCCCGCCGCCGGGGTCGGCAACGTCGAGGGTCGGTTGCATGACGAAACGGACATGGCCGGTGTCGAAGGCGACCTGCCAGGCCGGGTTCAGCGCCGGATCGACGGCCGCCTCGGTCACCGGCGGCGTCAGGTTGCGCCAGTGCTCGTTGCGCAGCACCAGGGTCTGGGTCAGGCCAGCTGTGAGGTTGGAGCCGACCAGCGTGACGGTGCTGTCGGCCTCGGTCGCCGGGGGCACCACGGCGGAATTGAAGGTGGCGCGCGCTGGCGAGGTGCGCACCGCCTGCGGCCCGGCACCGGTCGCCGGCGGCGGCGTGAAGCGCAGGGTGGCGCGCGAACCGGTCAGCCGCGGCGACTGGAAGGAGACCGCATAGACACCGAGATCGGTCACCGTGCCGGCATACTGCGTCGGCGGTTCCGGCTCGAGGAACACCACCCTTGTCTCGTAATAGGCCGAAAGCCGTGCCGTCGCCTGGTCCTCCGCCGACCAGAAGGCGATGGCCTCCTCCGGCGGAATCGGCCGCAGCGTGGTCTCGATGCGGTTCGTGCCACCGACCAGGCCGTCCGCCATGACGCGCACCGGCCCTTCCACCGCGTTGGGTTCGATCTCCAGATCGTCGTCGATCACCGGGAAGTCGTGCAGCGTCTTCAAGGCGTAGCCCATAAGGCGCTGCAGGGTCTCGGCATCGAATTCCGCCGCCACCTCGTGGTGCGGCGTCAGGATGTAATAGAGCATCAGCGGCATGGGCTGGCGTGCGATGGGAACGCCGCCGCGCCCCGGCGAGGGGGCATTCTTGTAAAAGGGGTCCTCCGCCACGTGGTAGAGGTGCAGGTTCAGCGTCTGGGACGGGTTCTCCAACAGCTCCGGCGGCATGGTGGTGACGTTGAGGTCCTCCGGCGGCGCGCCGCCCATCAACCGGCGCACGTTCAGCGACAGCAGTTGGCGCAGGCTGGCGGTCACCAGGTAGAGATCGGCAACGGGCATGGCGCGCTACCTCCGCCGCAAGCCGAACAGCGTCGTTGCGCGCCGACGCCGGGCCAGTGGACCGATCAGCGAGGCCGCCTCCGCATTAACCGGGGGGCGCGGCGCGCGGCGCTCCTCCCTCGGTGCCTCATTGCGCCGGCCCTCTTCCTCCGACCGGCGTGGCACGGCTTGCGCTTCCTGGCGCGGCGCGGGCGCTGCGGCGGGGCGCGGCGGCGGCAAGGGGGCGGGCGACGGCAGCGGCGGCGGCTGCACGTCGATCACCACGGCCGGCTGCGGCGCTGCGGCACTGTCCGGCCGGGTGGGCGGCAGCGGCGCCGCCGGCGGCAGCGGCGCGGGAATGGCCTCTACCGCAGGCGGGCGCTCGGCGTGGTCCGGCCGAGGCGCCGCCGGCTTGGCCTCGACCGCAGGCGGCTGTGCCGCCGGCGGCGGCGCGTCGCGCTCAGCAGCCGGCTCCGGGCGCACCTGCGGCGGCGGCGCCTCGCGGGGCGGCGGTGGCGGCACGACAGCGTCGCTTGTCCGCGTGACCGCCGGCGGCTCCTGGAATGCCGCGATCTGGCTACGCTCCACGATGCGCTCGAAGAATGTTGCCGGTCCTTCGCGCCGCGGCGCGGGTCTCTCCCTGTCGGGGGCCCGAGGTGCCGGCAGCGGCGGCGGCGCCACACGCGGCGGCAGCTCGGCTCGCACCTCCGCGGCACGCGGCGGCCGAGGGGGGGAGAAGACAGACGGCGGCTGCGGCCGCCAGGCGGTGTCCTCGCGTCCCGCTTCCGCGCCCTCATCCGCAGCGGAGGCGGCGAAGGGCGACAGCAGGGCGCCCGCCAGCGCCGGATCGTGGAGGCGCTGGTCCAGCGCAGCCAGCGGCGAGGTCACGGCGCCGGCCGGCGCGGTATCCGCAGGCCCGGAGGAAGTCTGCAGGGGGCGCGGGGCCGCGCGCTCCACCAGGCGCTGCAGATAGCCGCTCACGACGCCCGCCTCCCGCTGTCGCGCTCGCCGGCGATGAGATTGGCGAAGGCACGGCGGTCGTCACGGGTCAGCGCCATGATCTCGCCATGGGTCCAGCCGTAGGTCGAGGCGATGAGGTGCGCCTCGCGCAGCAGGAAGGGCAGCTCGCGCTGCAGCGAGCGGACCAGGTGGCGCGCGATATCGAAACGGGCGTCCTGCGCCGCTGCGCAATGCGGGCAGGTGACCGCGATGTCGAGAGACAGGGTCGGCGCCGCCGCCGCCAGTG
Organism: Kiloniellaceae bacterium; assembly: GCA_050290145.1. Classification (GTDB taxonomy): domain Bacteria; phylum Pseudomonadota; class Alphaproteobacteria; order Kiloniellales; family Kiloniellaceae; genus Pelagibius. The sequence goes on from JBNKHC010000185.1 coordinate 3,559, forward strand.
CCGTCTCCAGCTCAAAGCCGTCCGGCGGCCTGCCCTCCAGGCAGAGCGTCCGCAGGGACCCGGCATCGGCCACCAGGGCCTCGCTCGCCGTTGGTGCGCGGAAACGCACGCCTTCTTCCGTCGTCCACCAGCCCTCGGCGTCCGGCTCGCCCCAACGGGCCGCCTCGGCGGCCTGCTCAGCGATGACGCGATCAAGCGGCAGCTCGAACTCGAAGGTTTCGGCGCAGTTTGCGCAGGTTGCCTGGCAGGCGGCCTTCTGGCCATAGAGCCGCGTGAAGACTGCGGCCAGCAGGCGGTCATGCTCCGAAACCGACAATGCCGTGGTGTCCACCAGACCCGCAGCGTCGTTCACGCGGGTGATCAGGCGGTCGAGCAGGCGCGAGGCGGCGACCGCGTCGCCTTCGGCCGCGACCAGTTCATCTTCGCCTGTCGGTTCACGGAGAATAACGCGCATTTCACGTGGACCGCCTTGATGGAGTCGAATTTCCCACACATCGCACCTGAACAATCAGGAATCGGTTCTTGCAGGCCGGGTTCTCAGGTCTCGGCCACTTCCACCACCGCCTCGTCGCGTTCGAATCCTTCGTTCTGCAGAATGATGGATTCGAAGGCGACGGCATTGCCGTTGGCATCGAGTTCCGGTACCGCCATGAATTCCGAGACCCAGCAGCGGAAGACGCGCCAGGCGCGGACCTTCACCCCCTGCAGGTTGTAGAGCTCAATGGTCAGGTCCTTGCGGAAGTTGCGCAGCGACACCGCGGCATCACCCTGCGGCGTATAGACCAGCGTCGCCCAGGCCTCGAAAGCGGTGTCATGGGTAATGCCGCGCTCCAACGTGATGGGCTCGAAGGTGGAGACGCCCGGCGACTGCCGCTTGGTGCTGAGGTCGCCACCGTCTCGGTGACTGACCACCTCGGTGGTGCGCTTCAGGCCGCTGACCTTAGAAATGCCCGCCACCGGCTGACCGTCCCAGACGACACGAAACTTGAAGTTCTTGTAAGGATCGATGCGGGTCGTATTTACCGCGAATTCCATCTCTCCGGCCTCCTCGCTCTTTGCTCAAATGCCCAGGGTCCAGTCCCGGGGACTCCCGAAGGGTCAGACCTGGGTCTGGCCGGCAATCTGTCGAATGGTGACGACGACGAACTCGGCCGGCTTCAAGGGCGCGAAGCCGACGACAACGTTCACGATGCCGAGGTTGATGTCTGTCGCCGTGGTGGTGGTCGCGTCGCACTGCACGAAGTAGGCGTCCGAGGCCTTCTGCCCCGCGAAGGCGCCCTGCCGGAACAGTCCGTTCATGAAGGAGCCCGCGGCCAGGCGGATCTGCGCCCAGAGGGGCTCGTCGTTGGGCTCGAAAACCGCGAACTGCAGGCCGCGGTAGAGGCTCTCTTCGATGAACAGCGTGGTGCGGCGTACCGGGATGTACTTGTCGTCGATATTGCCCGAGCCGTCGTAGCCGACCAGGGTGCGCGCGCCCCAGGCGACGACGCCCGCCGGGAAGGCACGCAGGGCGTTGACGGCGCGGGGATTGATGAGGCCGTTCTCCGCGTCGCTCATGGGCAAGGCGACACCGCGCACGCCACGCAGCGTCGCCTCCAGCCCGGCCGGCGCCTTCCAGACGCCACGGTTGGCGTCCATGCGCGCCATGAGGCCGGCCATCGCCCCGGCGGGGTCCAGATCGCGCCCGTCGGCCAGCCGCAGCTGCGGCCAGTAGACGGCGGACGAGCGGGTCTCTACGCCGATCCGCAGGGCATCGACCCCGGTGACCGCGTCGTCGCTCGTCTCCCAACCGTTGCCGGGGTCACTCGGCGGGTCTACCAGGAGGAAGGCACGCTCGCTCGCGCAGAAAGCGCTGGCCTCGCCCCACACCTCGGCACGGTTGGCGTCGGTCTGCCGGTTGGTGCCGTCGTCGGCACGCGGCAGAACCATAAGGTTGAAGATATCCACCTGCTGCTCGATGGCGGTAAAGGCCTCGCGGTACTCGCCGATCTGCGGGATCTGGCCGTCCGAGCCGGCGGTGGCGCCGGCGCCGTCTTGATACGGGCCGGCCCCGCCGACGCCGCCGGTCTGTCCAAGGCTGTAGGCCGCGACATTGTAGGCGTTGGGCGCCAGCGCGGGATCGAACATGCCGCCGGCGGCGCCGACGTCGTTGCCGCCGGAGGTGGTGAGCCTGGCCGAGAGATCAGAGTCCGGCCCGCCGAAGGTGGGCGTCAACGCAAGGCGCAGCCCCTGCACCTCCGCCTGCCAGCGGTTGCTGGTGTTGCTCTCGACGGCGCTGGCCAGGGCCGCCAGGTTCTCGATCACGTTGCTGAAGGACCCCAGCGCGGTGTCGGTGCCGGTCGGCACGAAGCGGGTGCCGAAGTACATGGTCTCGGCGGGCGGCGCCGCGGCAAAGGCGAGGCTGCCGGCCGGCAGGCTGTGCGGGTTGTCCGGGCTGGCATCGGTCAGGTCGAAGCCGGTCAGCTGATTCTTCTGCGAGGCCGCAAAGGCGCGGATCAGCGCAAGGTCGCTGGTCCCCGGCGTGTGGATGCGCGCCACGGCGCCGGTCGGGGCCGGGCGCAGCACCGCGTGGCGGTCGATCTCCAGTCCCCCGGAGGCGACGCCCAGGAAAAGACGCCCGGCGATGTCGTTCAGCGGCGCCGGAGAGATCGTGAGCGAGCCTCCGGCGCGGGCAACCCGAAGGAAGCGCGCCCCGGCCACGGAGTTCGCCTGAGTCATGCGGGTCACCGCCACCGAGCCGGAAAGTCCTTCGGCGGCCAGGCGGGCGTTGATGGTGTCCTGCATGTGGGTGAAGAAGTTGCCGGCCTCGGCTTCGGTGTTCGGCCGGTTCACCGTCACAACGATGGGGCGCTGGCCGTCGACGCTGACGGTAAAAGCGCCGGTCGCGCCGACGAAGCGCGGCTGGAAGAAGTTGAGCAGCGCCGCGTTGTTGCCCGACGGCGGCATGAGTCCGGCGATCGAGAAGCTCTCCGCCTCGACATCGGCGTTGTTGTAGATCGCCGTGGCGAGGACCAGCGCGCTGCCGGCATTGACGATGGTCTCGACAAAGCGCCCCGAATTCGGATCCATCGAGAGGTTCTCGAAGGTCTCCGTTGCCTCGATCTGCGCCTGGCCGCTGGCATCGACGCGGCGGCGGTAAAGCGTCAGGTTGAACAGGCTGAGGCTTGGGTAAGCGATTTCCGCGCGGATCAGGTTGCCTTCCGCTCCGTGATCGCGCGCCGTCAGCCGTAAGGTCGCGCGCCCGTCCTCGTCGTTCAGCTCGACAATCGCCTGCGCGGCGCCTGCGGCGATGCGGGTGACGTAGCAGAGCCCGCCGCCGTTGGTGAAGAAGGCCGAGACGGCATCGGAAAGGTCGCCGCGGTCCGTGGCAATGCCGAAGGTGCGGTCGAACTCTCCGAGATTGGAGATGCGGGTCGGCACGCCCAGCTGCCCCCGCTTGGTCATGCCGACGAAGGCGGCGATGGCGGTCGGTACGCCGGCGATGGCGCGCGCACCCGACGGCTCTTCCTGGATATAGACGCCCGGATAACTGACTTGCACAGGCATGGCCTTCCCGCCTCCTTCGGATTGATTCCGGCTGCACTGTCTCCAGCACGCACTCCGGCCTTCTTAGCGCCGCCCGGTGGCGACGGCGTCACGACAGCGTCACAAG
>JBNKHC010000186.1:0-14520 GCA_050290145.1 Kiloniellaceae bacterium
CGCGCCCCCGGCGGCGCCCAGGCCGACCGCCAGGCCCAGCCCGGCGCCCAGCAGCATCTTCAGATGTGTGCGCATCCTACCGTCCTTCCCGTTCCGATTCTTTATGTGCCTCATATTCCCCGGCTCCCGGCCCATTCAGCGACCTGGGAGCGGGAACATTCTTCTGCCGATACCCACATCTGTCAACGTTGGATATGTGGTTTTGTGGGTTTTCAGGCATTTTTAGTTGCCCGGCGGGCCAAGGTTGCGAAATACTGACCGCAATGCCACGCGGGAGGCCGCCGCGCCGGGGCAGCCGCTGTCGTTACCTGCCGATGGGTTACAGGAAATGCATTCAACCCACCGCGAGATGGAGATTCTCGACGAGTTGAAGGTCTCCGGGTCCTGCCGCATCCAGGACCTGGCACGGCGCCTCGACGTCTCCGAGGAGACCATCCGCCGCAACGTGAAGAAGCTCGCCGGGCGCGGCCTGGTGCGCAAGGTGCACGGCGGCGTCTACCTGCCCGATGCGGTGCAGGAAGCGCCCTTCGCTCAGCGCATGGACGAGAACCCCGACGCCAAGCGCCTGATCGCCGGGCAGCTGGCGCGGATGATCAAGAACGGCGACTCGCTGATCCTCGACATTGGCTCCACCACAGCCTATGTCGCCCGCGCCCTGCGCGGCCACCACGACCTCTTCGTAGTCACCAACTCGGTGGCCGTGGCGCAGATGCTGGCGACGCGCAACAACAACCGCGTCTTCATGGCCGGCGGCGAGCTGCGCGCGCACGACGCCGGCGCCTTCGGGCGCGAGGCGATCAACTTCGTGCGCCAGTTCTCGGTGCAGTACGCGATCCTCTCCGCCGCCGCCATCGACGCCGAGACCGGCTTCATGCTGTTCGACCTGCAGGAAGCGGAGTTCTCGCGGGAGATCATCCAGCACGCCGAGAAGTCCATCGTCGCCGCCGACGCCACCAAGTTCGGCCGCCGCGCCCCGGTGCGGGTCGAGGATCCCACCGTCATCGACACCCTGGTGACCGACGCACTCCCGCCGCCGGATATCGCCGCCTTCCTGGAAGAGGCCACCGTCAACGTGGTGGTCGCCGAAGAAGCCGAGACCTGATCCCCAGGCCGAAGACCAAGAGAGACCTTGAAGAGGAGGACCCCCGCGTGAGCGACCTTTCCGCCGCGGACCTGCTGCAAGCCGCCCGTGACGTGACTGCCGCGGCCGCGGCCAAGCCGCTGCACCACTACCGCGCCGCCTTCTCCGTCGAGCAGAAGGCCGACGAGAGCCCGGTCACCATAGCCGACCGCGAGACCGAGGCCGCCCTCCGCGAAGCCATCGCCGCGCGCTTTCCGGACCACGGCATCTTCGGCGAGGAATACGGCAGCGAGGGGCTGGAGCGCGAATATGTCTGGGTCATCGATCCCATCGACGGCACCAAGTCCTTCATCTCCGGCTCGCCGCTCTTCGGCATGCTGGTGGCGGTGCTGAAAGCCGGCAGGCCGGTCGCCGGGATCATCCGCATGCCCGCCCTCAACGAATGCTACGGCGGCGCCCTGGAGAGCGGCAGCGACCGTGACGGCACGCCGATCGCCTGCCGCAAGGGCGTGCCCCTGGAGAAGGCCTTCCTCTGCATCAACGAGGCCAATGGTCTCATGGCCGACCACCCGGCGGTCTTTGCGCGCCTGATGAAGTTCGGCGCCTACCAGCGCCTCAGCTACGACTGCTATCCCTACGCCCAGCTCGCCGGCGGGCAGATCGACGCCGTGGTCGACTACAACCTGCAGCCCTACGACTACCTGCCGGTGGTCCCGGTGGTCGAAGCCGCCGGCGGCGTCATCACCGGATGGGACGGCAAGGAACTGACGCTGCAGTCGGACGGGCGCGTGGTGGCGGCGGCCAGCGTGGAGATTCATGAAGCCTTGCTGGAGGCGATCGCCGGCTAGCCGCTCCTGCCCGATGCCGTAGAGATGCTAGGGCACCGGATCGTACCCGCCCGGAAAATCCGGGTTACAGCGGCGCAGGCGGCGGTAGGACAGGGCCATGCCCCTGATCAGCCCATGACGTTCGATTGCCTCATGGGCATAGACCGAGCAGGACGGCGTGAAGCGACAGCTCCGCGAACGAATTTCTGGCGAGAGGCGCGTCTTGTAGAATTTCAAGAGCGCAAGAACCATCCTGCTTGGCAGGCGCAGCAGGCCGCCGATGGCGCGCCGCAGGCCCCAGCGCGACGGCCCAGCAGTGCGCTGGCGCACGACGCTATTGCGGCTTGGGCCGCTCAACCCCGTATTCCTGCAGAACTTCACCATGCCCGGCCTCATAGGCCAGGCCGACCAGGAACGGCAGCAGGCCCACACCGTCGCGCCAGGAGGCACCCTTGTCGCGCGACGTCCCTGCGGTGACGACACGCTCGCGCACCTCGACGCTCTCTGGCAGTTCCTTTTCGCGCGCCATCTTGCCCGGCATCGAAATGAGAAAACCGTAGAACTGGCCGAGCTTCGGCGCGCTGAGCGGCGTGGCCGGCTCGCCACCGAGGATCGATCGCAGCAGTTCGATGAAGCGCTCGGCCGACGTCTCATTCAGCGAAAACTCCGGGTTCTCCCGGCCGCTGAACACGCCGATCTTCACCGTGATCAGTTCGCCCTCGTCTGTCATGCCTTTGCTCCAAAAGCTTTGCCGCGCGGCCCGGACGGGGTCACGTGATGGTAACCTTGGATTTGTTGACGCAGAAGTATCCGCAAAAGACCGTGTAGGCTCCGCGATCCGCGGTCCTCGGGTCGGTGATGATGTTGTTGCTGTCGTCCAGGTTGGTGCAGGGGGTCCATGCCATCTTATGCGACCACTTTCCGTCGCGATCGCGCCTATACCAGTGATAATCCTTGGAACCCGTAGGCTTGATGACCAGCGCGACCAGGTGATGGCACTCGCTGCACCCACATCCCTGTTCGTTCGCGACCGACTTCAGGCCGTCGGCCTTGGCCGCCTTGGTCACCGCAGGACAATCGATACTGGTGTATTTCTGCCCCGCGGCCTCGCCGGGCTGCGCGTAGGTATTGGTCTGGATGTCGCAGCCGTAGTTGTAGCAGTTGTTGTTCTGCTGGACGAAAGCGTTCGAGTTCCAAACGCTCGGCTCGTACTCGGGAAGGCATTTATCGACCCATTTGGCCGCCGCCTTGATCAAGTCGCCAATAACGTCTCCGATGCCACTCATCGCTTTGTGCCCTCCGCCAACCACATGATGAACGCCGGCACATTTGTGCAGCAGCAGCGCCGCACTCTGGCTCTGGAGTGACGCTGCTCGCCGCGCCCTCAAATGAGCCTGTTGCAGCACTGTCCTCCCTGCGCCGCTCCGGGTCAACCTCTGCTTGTACGAATTGGCGTTGCTCGCCTGAAGCGGCATTACCCTTTCGGGCAGATCAATGCCGGGTTAAGCGGATAGACCGGCTTGCCGTGCTCCCGTCAAAGGGTCCCGGCGTCACCCTTTCTTCACCGCCGCGACATGCCCGGCAAAGGCCGGGTCGTTCATCAGCTTCTGGCAGCGCTCGAAGCGGCCGACGGAGTAGGCCCAGAAGTCCTCGGCGGGATTGTTGTTGGCATGCTGGATGAGACCCCAGAGGGTCCACAGCAGGTCGCACATGGCCTTGTAGATGACCATGCGGCCCATCTCGGCGGGGCTCGGCGTGCCGCCGCAGTAGGCCTCCATCATCTCGGCATCCTGGGTGTCGTCGAAGGCGGCCTCCACCGAGAGGTCGCCCAGGTCCCAGAGGGGATCGTTCATGCCGGAATACTCCCAGTCGACGATCCACATCTTCTCGCCGTCGTCCAGGAAGTTCTCGCAGAGCGGGTCGCAGTGGCAGGGCGCCAGCGGCAGGGGGTTGGCGTCCAGCGCGGCGCGTACCGGCTGCGCCGCCTCGACCACGGCGTGGTAGCCCTCGGGCAGCTCGGCCTTCTGCTTGTCGAGGATGCCGAGGTAGTCGTCGATCATGGCGAAGAGCTCGAAGCGGAAGCGGAACTCCTTGCCACAGTCGTGCATCTGCTTCAGGGCGCGGGCGGCGCGGGCGGGAGAGCCCGCACGCGCGCGGAACTGCTCCGGCGACATGGTGACGATGCCGTCAATGAAGCGGGTCATCATGACACCGGTCCTGGCATCGCCGTGAATCACCTCGGCGGAAACCCCGGCCTCCGCCGCCACCCGCGCGTTATGCAGCTCCACTTCGCGGTCGATGTAGTCCTCGGTGCCCTTGCCGGGGATGCGCAGGATGAAGCAGCGGTCGCCGCCGAAGTCGAGCTTGTAGACCAAGTTGGTGAGGCCGCCCTGACGCTCCAGTGAAAAGTCCTCGGCACGCGTGGCCTCGAAGCCGGGAATCTTCCACAGCGCCTCCAGCACCGTCTGCTTGTCGTCAATCTCCCCCGTCATGACACCCCCATCGATCATGCTTACCCCCTTTGCTGTTCTTCTCTCAGGCTTTCAGCCTTTCGTTCTGTGGATCATACAACGGCCCGGCAACCCTTTCGGCACGATAGTGCTCGCCGAAGGCTTCGATGTCGAAATCTTCCTCTTCGGACAAGCCGCTCGGCAGATAGCCGTAGAGCACCGTCTTGCCGAGCGTCGTGCCGAAACCGGCGCTGGAGACCAGGCCGACCGTCTCGCCGTTCTTCAGGATGGTCTCGCCGCCGAACACCGGAATGGCCTCGTCGACCGTGAAGGTGCAGAGCCTGCGCGCCACGCCCTCGGACCTCTGCTGCTCCAGGGCGGCGCGGCCGATGAAATCGCCCTTGGACTTCAGGTGGACGCGGAAGCCGAGTCCGGCCTCGTAGGGACTGTAGTCCGGCGTCACGTCGGCACTCCAGTAGACGTAGCCCTTCTCCAGGCGCAGGCTCTCGATGGCGCGGTAGCCGACATCGCGGAGGCCCAGTGGTGCGCCTGCCGCCTGCAGCGTCTCGTAGACGTGCGCGCCGTATTCCGTCGGCATGTGCAATTCCCAGCCCAGCTCGCCGACGTAGCCGATGCGGATCGCCAGCACCGGCGCCGCGCCGATGGTGATCTGCCGCGCCGTGGCGAAGGGAAAGGCCTCGTTGGAGACGTCCTCTTCAGCGACCTGGGCCAGCACCTCGCGCGCCTTGGGGCCGCAGAGATTGATCACCGCCCTGCCCGAGGTCACTTCGGTCAGGAACGCGGATCCATCCTTGGGAAGGTGCGTCTCGATCCAGTGGGCGTCATGCACCCCGAAGCCCGAGCCGGTGACGATGTAGAAGTGATCTTCGCCCAGGCGCGTCACGGTGAGGTCCGCCTCGACGCCACCGCGCTCGTTGCACAGCTGGGTGTAGATCACCGAGCCGAGGGGCTTGTCCATGTTGGACACCGCGAGGCGCTGCATAGCGGCCAGCGCGCCGGGGCCGCGCAGCTCGAGCTTGGAGAAGCTCGACTGGTCGATGAGGGCCACGCCCTCGCGCACCGCCCGGTGCTCCTCGGCCACGTAGGGCTTCCAGTTCTGGCCGGTGAAGCCGGGCTTGTCCACCGGCCCCACGCCCTTCGGGGCGAACCAGTTGGGCCGCTCCCAGCCGTTCTTGGAGCCGTAGACGGCGCCGCGGGCCTTGAGGATCTCGTAGAGCGGGGACCGCCGAATGCCGCGCGCCACTTCGCTCTCCTGGCCGGGGTAGCGCATCTTGTAGTGATGGGCGTAGTGCTCGACCGCGCGCGGATACATGAAGGCGCGGGTGCCGTGGTGGTAGCTGAAGCGGCGGATGTCGAGCGGCCAGAGGTCGAGGCTCGGCCGGCCCTCCAGGATCCACTCGGCCATGATGGCCCCGGCCCCGCCGCCGGCGGCGATGCCGTAGAGGAAGCCGGTGGCGACGAAGAGGTTGTCCAGCTCCGGCGCCTTGCCCATGACGAAGTCGCCGTCGGCCGAATAGGGGATCGGCCCGTTGATGAGCTGGCGCACGCCGACGGTGTTCACCACCGGTGTCACCTGCCCCGCATAGGCGGCCAGCGGCTCGAAGCGGTCGAAGTTCTCCGGCAGGAGCTGGCGGGCAAACTCGCCGGGAATGCCGTGGTCGCCGAAGGGAACGGTGTCGTCCTCGTAGCCGCCGATGACCAGGCGCCCGCCGGCGTCGGGCTTGTAGTAGACCAGGCGGTCCGGGTCGCGCAGGGTCGGCAGGTCCTTCGGCATGTCGGGGATCGGCTCGGTCACCAGGTACTGGTGCTCCACCGCGCAGGCCGGCACGTTGACGCCCAGCTTCTTGCCCAGCTCGCGGCTCCACATGCCGGCGGCCAGCACCACGGTCTCTGCGGTGTAGCTGCCGTCGTCGGTCTGCACCTGGGTGATGCGGCCGTCGACGACGGTGGCGTCCAGCATCTTCTTGCCCTGGACGATCTTCACGCCCTGGCGCCGCGCGCCGGCGGCGATGGCCTGGCAGAGGCTGGCCGGGTCGACCTGGCCGTCGGTCGGGATGAAGGCGGCCCCGAGCACGCCCTTGGGATCGATCAGCGGGAAGAGGTCGTAGGCCTCCTGCGCGGTGATGACCTGCATCTCCAGGCCGAAGCTGCGCGCCATGGTCGCCAGGCGCTTCACCTCCATCATGCGGTCGGGCGAACAGGCCAGGCGCAGGCTGCCGACCTTCTTCCAGTCGATGGCCTGACCGGTCTCCGATTCCAACCGGTCGTAGAGTTCGACCGAGCGCTGCAACATCCGGGTGGTATTGCGCGAAGAGCGCAGCTGGCCGACCAGTCCCGCCGCGTGCCAGGTCGCCCCTTCGGTCAGGGACGCCTTTTCAAGCAGAACAATGTCTTTTTCGCCAGCCTTAGCCAGGTGATAGGCGATGGAGCAGCCGATGATGCCGCCGCCGATGATGAGAAATTTGCAGTGAGTCGCGCCCGACACGTCCTAGCCCCCAGGAAACCCGAGTGAAAAACCCAGCCAGGAAACTCTGCCGAAAAACCCACATTAGTCAACAATTAGCATGTGATTTTGTGGCAATAGACGCCAAACCCTTCGCCTCGTTACGAAGCGGCCTATAAACGCGCGAAGAAGTTCAGGTAGCGGCCGAAGGGGCCGGTCAGGCGCAGCGGCGCGTCGGTCACAGCGAGGCAGAGACAGTCCTCGCCGTCGTCGGCCACGGGCCGGTGATCGACGCTGGCATCGGCGACGGCCACGTCGCCGCGCAGGTAGTGGCCCGAGGCATCGCTGAAGCCGCCAGCGAGCAGCAGCGTGAATTCGTGCCCTTCGTGGGTGTGCTGCGGCAGGGCCGTACCGGCCTTGATGCGCAGCAGGCGCGTCTTCATGCCGGGGAAATCGGGCAGCAGCGCGGCCTCGGAGACGCCGCCTCGGCTTTTCCAGGCCAGCGAGTCGAGGCCGTCGCCCAGGTAGTCGCGCAGCGGGCGCGGCACAATCCGCTCACCCGGCGACGGCGGCGCCGCCGGGGGCGCGGCTTCCAGGCTCTCGGGCACCTCCAGGCGCGCCAGGGCACGGTCCATGGCCTCGGGCGCCAGCGCCTCGCCCTCCAGACCGTCGAAGAGCGCGCCGCCGAGCGCTTCGAGGCGCGCGACCTCGGCCTGGCAGTCGCGGCACAGCGACACGTGGCTTGCCACCAGCAGGGCCACCGGCTCCGGCAGGGCCCCGGAGGCATAATCCATCAGGAGTTCGGACTCCGGATGATAGGCGGGCATCAGTCTTGATCCTTCATCATGTTGCGCAGCTTGCGCATCGCCAGCCGGAGGCGGGATTTCACCGTCCCCAGCGGCAGTTCCAGTTCCTCGGCGATCACGCCGTGCGATTTGTCCTCGAAGTAGGCCAGCCGCATCAGCTCGGCCTGTTCTTCCGGCAGGCGGTCCACGGCACGGCGCAGGTCGCGCGCCTGGCGGCGGCTGTGCAGCCGCTCGTCGGCGGGCGGTCCCGCTTCGGCCTTCAGGCTGGGATCCTCCGGATCGAAGTCCGGACGCGATTCCCGCCGCAGCATGTCGATGCGGCGGTTCCGCGCGATCGTGAAGATCCAGGTGCTGGCGGCCGCCTTGTCGCGGTCATACTGCCCGGCCCGGCGCCACACCGTCAGCATGACGTCCTGCGCCAGGTCCTCCGCCACCTGGGCGTCGGCGCCGCTGCGCCGCGCGAAGGCCTTCACCCTGGGCGCGAAGTGCGCGAAGAGCTGCTTGAAGGCCTCCCGGTCCTGGTGCCCAGCGATGGCCGCGAGAAGCGCCGCCGGATCGGGGGCCGCCGCATCGCCCCGGCGGTTCCCGCCGTCGACAGGGGCCAGGGCTGCGGGTGGCCATTCCTCACGAGCAGGGCCCTCGCGTCCAACACTTTGTTCCAGGCTCATGCCAGGTGATCCCTTCCTACCTGCGAATGATACGCGGCCCGGCCCCGCCTGGATCACTCCGCCCGGCGTCATTTCCCGCGCATATTCACCTAAAACCCACCGCGAAATGCGCTTTTCTGTGATCCACACCCCCCTCCTCCGCGTATTCCCTTGCACAAAGCCGATCGGCGGTCCCGGCCTCTGCCGGACGGGGCATTTAGGACGTTGGAAAAGGACATTTCGGGTAATGAAAATCGCGGTAGTGGGCGCGGGAATCGCCGGCCTCGGGGCGGCCTGGGCGCTTTCGCAGAGACACAGGGTCACCGTCTTCGAAGCCGCCGACCGGCTGGGCGGCCATGCCAACACGCGCAGCCTCTGCATCGACGGCCGGCCCTGCCCGGTCGATACCGGGTTCATCGTCTACAACGAGCTCAACTACCCGCAGCTCACCAAGCTCTTCGCCCACATCGGCGTCGAAACCCAGGCCAGCGACATGTCCTTCGCGGTCTCGCTGGACCGGGGTCGCAAGGAGTACGCTGGCTCGCTGCCGGGTCTGCTGGCCCAGCCGTCCAACCTGCTGCGGCCGAGCTACCTGGGCATGCTGCGCGACCTGCTGCGCTTCTACCGGACGGCGCCGGCCATCCTGGAAGACCCCTCCGGACGGGAGAAAACCCTGGGCGAGATGCTGGCGGAAGGCGGCTATACCCGCGCCTTCGTAGAGGAGCACATCCTGCCGATGGGGGCGGCCATCTGGTCGTCGACCCTGGAGGACATGCGCAACTTCCCGGCCCGCAGCTTCGTGCGCTTCTTCGTCAACCACGGGCTGCTGCTGATCGGCGAGCGCCCGCAGTGGCGCACGGTTACCGGCGGCAGCCAGGAATACGTCCGCCGTCTGAGTGCCGGCTTCAGCAACCGCATCCGGCTGAAGTCGCCCGTCACCGGCCTGCGCCGCACTGCCGCCGGCGTCCTGCTGCGCAGCCCCTACGGCGGCGAGGAGCACTTCGACCACGTCGTCCTGGCCACCCACGCGGATCAGGCGCTGCGGATCCTTGGCGATGATGCCGGGATGCGCGAGCGCGAGATTCTGGGCGCCTTCCGCTACCAGGAGAACCGCGCCGTCCTGCACAGCGACACCAGCCTGATGCCGCGCCGGCGCAGCGTCTGGTCGAGCTGGAACTACCTGGCCGAGACCAAGCGGCAGGCAGGGAACGGCGACGCGGCCACCTGTGTCAGCTACTGGATGAACCGCCTGCAGAACCTGCCCGGCAGCCGGCCCATCATCGTCACCCTGAACCCGCTGCACGAACCGGCCCCCGACAAGGTCTTCGGCGAGTTCACCTACGACCACCCGCAGTTCGACGCCGCGGCGCTGCGGGCCCAGCAGTACCTGCCGGTCATTCAGGGTGAGCAGCGCACCTGGTTCTGCGGCAGCTACTGCGGCCACGGCTTCCACGAGGACGGCCTGCAGGCCGGCTTCGCCGTCGCCCGGGCGCTCGGCGCCGCCGCGCCCTGGGCCGACGACGTCGTGCCGGCCAGCCCGGCTGCGACCGCGGTCCAGCCCCTCGAGCCGCTGCAAGCTGCGGAGTGAACCTTGCCGCTCGCGCCAACGCTCCCTCTCGCCAACTCTGCGCTGTATTTCGGCAAGGTCATGCACAAGCGCCTGCGGCCCTTCGAGCATGCCTTCACTTATCGCGTCTTCTCGCTTTACCTGGACCTCGACGACCTGGGAGCCTGCGGCCGCGGGCTGCGCTGCCTCTCGCACAACCGCTGGAACCTCTTCAGTTTCCATGACCGCGACCACGGACCGCGCGACGGCCGGCCCCTGCGCCCCTGGATCGACGCCCGCCTGGAAGAGGCCGGGATCGACCTGGCCGGCGGCCCGGTGCGTCTGCTGTGCTATCCGCGCGTGCTCGGCTACGTCTTCAATCCCCTGTCGATCTGGTTCTGCCACCACGCCGACGGCAGCCTGCGCGCCCTGCTCTATGAGGTGAGCAACACCTTCGGGGAGAACCACAGCTACCTGCTGCCGGTCGAAGCGGCGCAGCGCGGCAGCGACCCCATTGTCCAGAGCGCCGAAAAGCGCTTCTACGTCTCCCCCTTCATCGGCATGGCCTCGCGCTACCACTTCCGCCTGGCCGTGCCGGGCGACAAGCTGGCCGTTGCCATCCGCCAGGAGGTGCCCGAGGGCGGCCAGCTGCTGGCGCGGCAAAGCGGCCGGCGCCGCGAGCTCAGCGACCGCAACCTGCTGCTGGCCTTCTTCGCCTACCCGCTCATGACCGTGAAGGTGATCGCCGCCATCCATTGGGAGGCCTTGCGGCTGTGGCGCCGTGGCGCGCGGATCGAACCGCGCCCGCAGGTGCCGCAGCAGCAGGTCACCCTGGTCAGGCCCGCCGCGCCGGCGGCCGCCGAATAGTCCCCATTTTTTTCAAGCGACGGAAACGACAGCGACAGCGATGCACGCAAGAACCGTTATCGAGAACGACGAGCACTACGGCAGCCTTGCCGAGAGAATGGTCCTGGCCCTGGCCGCGCGCCTGCGGCGCGGTTCCCTGATCCTGCATCTGCCGGACGGCCGCACCCGCCTGTTTACGGGGGAGGAAGCCGGCCCGCAGGGGGAAATGAGCCTGCGCCACCCCCGGGTCTTCCGGCGCCTGCTCGCCGGCGGCGACATCGCCCTGGCCGAGTCCTATATCGAGGGGGACTGGGAGTCGCCCGACCTGACCGCCCTGATCGCCCTGGGCGCCGCCAATGAGGAAATCCTCGGCCGCACGCTGACCGGCAATGCCTGGGCAAGGCTGCTCAGCCGCCTCGTCCACGCACTGCGCCCCAATTCGAAGCGTGGCTCGCGGCGCAACATCGCCGCCCACTACGACCTGGGCAACGACTTCTACGCCGCCTGGCTGGACCCCAGCATGACCTATTCCGCCGCCCTCTTCAGCTCGCCCTCTGACGACGACCTGGCGGCCGCGCAGGACCGCAAGTACCGCCGCATGGCCGAGCTGGCCGGGATCACTCCGGCGCACCATGTGCTGGAGATCGGCTGCGGCTGGGGCGGCTTCTGCACCTGGGCGGCGCGCGAGATCGGCTGCCGGGTGACGGCGATCACCATCTCCCGCGAGCAATACGCCTTCACCCGGGCGCGGCTGTGCGCCGAAGGCCTGGAAGACAGGGTCGAGGTGCGCCTGCAGGACTATCGCGACCTGACGGAGACCTTCGATGCCGTCGTCTCCATCGAAATGCTGGAAGCCGTAGGCGAGGCCTACTGGCCGACCTACTTCCGGCAGCTGCACAACCGGCTCAAGCCCGGCGGCAAGGCGGCGCTGCAGGTTATCACCATCGCTGACGACCGCTTCGAGAGCTATCGTAACAGCGTCGACTTCATTCAGCGCTACATCTTTCCCGGCGGGATGCTGCCCTCTCCCAGCAAGCTGGCGGCCTTGACGGGCGATGCCGGACTGCACCTGGCGCAGGCCGATCGCCACGGCAACGACTATGCACGCACGCTCGAGCACTGGCGCCGGCGCTTTGAGCGGGCCTGGCCGCAGATCGAAGAGCAGGCGGGCGAAAAGCGTTTCGACGCGCGCTTCCGCCGGCTGTGGCGCTACTACCTGGCCTACTGCGAGGCCGGGTTCATGGCCGGCCGTATCGACCTGCTGCACCTGGCGCTCGAGCGCGAGGCCAAGCCGCAACGATGACGCCAGCGCCGCCGGAGAGAGACAGACTTTCCTGGCCGCTCCTGACCGCTTACGGCCTGCCCGGGCTGCCGCTGGCGGCCTTGCTGCTGCCGCTTTTCGTCTACCTGCCGACGTTCTATGCGGAAGAGCTGGGGCTGGGTTTCGCCCTGGTCGGCGGCCTGCTGCTGGTCGCGCGTCTCAGCGACATGGTGACCGATCCTCTGGTGGGGGCACTCTCGGACCGCTTCGGCTGGCCGCTCGGCCGGCGGCGCAGTTGGATGCTGCTGGGCGTGCCCCTGACCCTGCTGGCGGCGCATCGTCTTTTCCTGCCCGCGGACGGCGCCGACGGCGGTTACCTGCTGTTCTGGACAGTGGCCGCCTACCTGGGCGTCACCCTGGTGCAGCTGCCCTACAGCGCCTGGGGCGCCGAGATCTCCGGCGACTACCACGAGCGCAGCCGGATCTCAGGCGCACGCGAGGCCTTCGTCGTGACTGGTACCCTGCTGGCCGCCGGCCTGCCCGCGCTGCTTGCCGCCGACCAGCGCAGCGCCCTGGCCGCCATGGGTTGGGGACTGCTTTTCGTGTTGCCCCTGGCGGTCGCCGTCGCCGTGACCTGCGTGCCGGAAGACCGCGCGCGGCAGGCCGCGCGCCTGACCTGGCGCCGGGGCGCGGCGGCGGCCTACAGCAACCGCCCCTTCCGGCGACTGCTGGCGGCCTATTTCCTGAACAGCCTCGCCAACGGCCTGCCGGCGACGCTGTTCCTGCTGTACGTGGGCCACGTGCTGGAGATGCCGAGCTGGTCGGGCCTCCTGCTGTTCGTTTACTTCGCCTGCGGTGTCGCCGCCATCCCGCTGTGGCTGCGGTTGAGCGCGCGCTGGGGCAAACACAGGACCTGGACCGGCGCCATGGTCCTGGCGACCGGGGTCTTCGTGCTGGTGCCGCTGCTCGGCCCCGGCGACCAGTGGTGGTTCCTCGGCGTCTGCGTCGTCACCGGCATCGCGCTCGGCGCCGACCTGACGCTGCCGGCCTCCATGCAGGCCGACGTCGTCGACCTCGATACCTTGAAGAGCGGACAGCAGCGCACCGGCATTTTCTTCGCGCTCTGGGGGATCGCCACCAAGCTGGCGCTGGCCCTGGGTGTCGGCCTCGCCTTTCCGCTGCTGGAGGCGGCGGGGTTCCAGGCCGGGGCCGCGGTCCAGTCCCCGGCGTCGCTGCTGGCCCTGGTGCTGCTCTACAGTCTGGTTCCCGCCGCCTTCAAACTGACCGCCATCGCGCTCTTCCTGCGCTATCCGATCACCGCCGCGCGGCAGCAGCGCATCCGGCGCCTGATCGAGGCGCGTCATGGGCCCGCGCCGCGGGCAGCCGCTCTGGCGGCCGGCCAGGGAGGCGCGTTGCGATGATCCGCCTGGCCACCGCCCTCATTCTTTCCGTCACGCTACTAACGGGATGTTCCGGTATGAAACCCGAAGACTTCGCAGGCAACGAGCCGCGCTTCCTGATCGAGGAGTACTTCGCCGGGAAAACCAAGGCCTGGGGCGTCTTCCAGGACCGCTTCGGCAAGCTGCGCCGCCAGTTCGTCGTCGATATCGACGGCCACTGGGACGGCGAGACCCTGACGCTGGTGGAGGACTTCGTCTACGACAACGGAGAGACCGAGCAGCGTACCTGGCACATCCGCAAGACCGGCGCGCACGGCTACGAAGGCACCGCGGACGGCGTCGTCGGCACTGCCGAGGGCACAAGCTACGGCAACGTTTTGAACTGGCGCTACCATTTCGCCCTCAAAGTCGGCGACAGCACCTGGAACGTTCACTTCGACGACTGGATGTTCCTGCAGGGCGACGGGGTCATGATCAACCGCGCCGAGGTAACGAAATTCGGCTTCAAGCTGGGCGACGTCACCATCGCCTTCAACAAGCCCTCCGCCGCCGTGCAGGCCGACGCCCGGGCCGCCTTGCCGCTGGGCCAGACCGCACCCTAGCCGATTGAGAGACGGCGCTTCACCAGCCGCACCAGGCCGCGCAGCAAAGGTACGGTCTCATAGACCTGTCCGGCGTCCCAGTAATCGAAATGCGCTGTTACGCGTCCCTCGCCATCAAAGTGCACTTCGCTCATGCCAAGGATGCGCATCGTCTCTCCGCCCGCGCGCCTGAAGGCGAACCGCCAGCGCAGATAGCAGATTTCTCCCTCCAGGGCGTGCCCCGTGACCTGGAAAGCCGGCTGTCCAACATCCTGGAACATCTTGGCCAGAACCCTGCGATAGCCGTCGACGCCGGTCACCTCGTTGAAGGGATCGCGGAAATGGACATCGCGCGCGCAAAAGTCCTCCAGGCGGTCGAGCGACGCCGGGGTCATGCCCTCGCAGAAGGCGATGTAGCGTTCGGCGGCCGCCGCCGGAGTCATGATTGCGCCCCTCCTTTGGGCAGCAGCCGCCGGGTCACGGCAAAGGCCAGCGGCGCCGGCAGGCAGCGCAGCAGCTTCATGATCCAGACCAGGCGCCTGGGGAAGGAAATCTCGAAGCGGTCGCTCTGCAGGCCGCGGTAGAAGGCTTCCGCCGCGTCCTCCGGCGCC
>JBNKHC010000187.1:0-9111 GCA_050290145.1 Kiloniellaceae bacterium
CGCAGGGAACTCATCCGCAACCTCGTCGTCATCCAGGTCCGCCACATCACCGTCACGCGGACCCGCTTGGGCATCGACGCCAAGAGCCTGGACCGGATCGACGTCAGCGAGGTGCCGCTGCTGAGCAGCCTCTTCGACAAGCCCCTCGGGGCGGGGGACCTGACCGACGACAACCGGGTCGGCGCCGTCTACAGCACCGGGAACGGCGGCCTCGCCGCCTTCATCAACGACGACGTGACGCTCGGAGACAGCGCCCCCAGCGTCGTGAACGGCAAGTACCAATACGTCCCGACCGGCTCGCCGCAGGAGGCCGGCGCGGGGCAGGTCGACCTCGGGAATCTCGGCAAGCTGTCCTCGGTGCAGCAGGCCGTCACCGGTCAGGCGCCGGAGAGCACGACGATCGTGCTGCGGGGCCTCACCACCACGTCGGTGCCGGAGGCCGGCGACAAGGTTCCGGTGCTCTCCGATATCCCGCTGCTGCAGGGGATGTTCCGGGGCAGCGTTCACAACTACGACAACGATCTGATCTTCTTCATCCGCCCTTCGATCATCGCCGGCGACGAGGCGGAGTGACGGCGACGCCATAAACGCGGGCGCAACGTCCGCTCCATATATCCGGCTTTTTGGGAGAGAGACCTCAATCCATGATCAAGCGCAGTATTCTCGCGGCCCTGCTGGCGGTCGCGCTGGTCTTTCAGGGCGCCGGCGGTGCCTGGGCGACCAACAAGGACAAGGATCAGGAAGAAGACCGCGACGGCCATTCACGCTATGAGCTGGCGCCCTTGGCCTACCTGCCGCTGGTCCTGGCGGGCGCCGCGCAGGAGCGCATCGCCAGGATGTACATCATGATGCAGCAGGTGAGCTATCTCGTCGAAATGACGACGGGTGTGAAGGCCACCAGCCAGAACCGCGTCGGCCTCGGCGGGCTGTTCGGCGGCGTCTTCGCCAAGACCTACTCGGCGGAGGACTTTCTCAAGTCGCTGGAGGTCGGCACCGTCTACCGCGCCGGCAACGGCCTCCTGGCGGTGGCGATGGAAGGCGACGAGGTGCTGACGGACCACAAGGTCATCGTGTTCAACGGCGACTACCAGTACGACCCGCAATCCCTGCCGTCACTGCAGCAGATCGAACCCGCGCAGCTACAGAAGCTGCAGGCCTATTCGCTGATGGTGGAACTGGCCCATCACACGCTGACGGCCCCCTTGGTGAACATGATCGCCAGGATGAACCACGTGAGCGCCGAGCAGCTGCAAGGCACCCCGGGCCTGACCCCGGCACATGAGACGGAGATCCCCGTCCTGCGCAAGCTGATTGTCGGCAAGGTCTATCGCGGTCCCAACAACACCCTGCTGGTGCTGATTCCGCCGTCCATCGTTCAGGACCGCTAACGCCGGCGCAGGCGGCAGGCGTAGAAACCGTCCAGGCCGCCCCTTTCCGCCCAGTGGCAGGGCAGGGTGCGCAGGTCGCCTTCCGGCGTGATCGCCGTCTCCAGGCCCGGCAGTTCGGCCGGCGTGACCGCGACGCGCTCGACCGGCGCGCCGGAGGCCAGCAGGGCGGCGATGCGCTCAGGCCCTTCCTCGGGCTGCAGCGAGCAGACCGCGTAGACCAGCAGGCCGCCGGGCTTCACCATCCCCACCGCCTGGGCCAGCAGCTGGTCCTGGGCACGGGTCAGGCCGGTGACGTCCTGGCCGCCCTTCAGCCAGGCGATGTCCGGGTGGCGGCGCAGGGTGCCGGTGGCCGAGCAGGGGGCGTCCAGCAGCACCGCGTCGGCCGGCGACGGCGGCTGCCACTCGGCGGCGTCGGCGGCCACCGTGGCGGCGCCCAGCTTCAGGCGTTGTAGATTTTCCTGCAGGCGCTTCAGGCGGCCCTCGGCGCGCTCGACGGCGACAACCTCGGCCCCGGATGCTGCGAGCTGCGCGGTCTTGCCGCCGGGCGCGGCGCAGAGGTCGATGACCGACTTGCCGGCGATCTCGCCCAGCAGGCGCGCGGGCAAAGCGGCGGCGGCGTCCTGTACCCACCAGGCGCCCTCGGCATAGCCGGGCAGGCGGGCCACGTCGCCCTGGCCGCCGGCCAGGCGCAGGCTGCCGCCCGGCAGCAGTTCGGCCTTCAGCTTATCGGCCCAGGTTTCGGGATCGCTCTTGCAGGAAAGGTCCAGCGGCGGCTCGCCCAGGTGCGCTTCGGCGATGGCGCGCGCGGTGGCCTCGCCGTAGGCGGCGCTCCAGGACTCCCACAGCCAGTCCGGGGTGTTGAGGCGCGCGGCGTCCTGCGCGGCGACGATCTCCCTGCCTTCGCGCGACAGGCGCCGCAGCACCGCGTTCAGCAGGCCGCGCTGCCCGGCCAGGCGCGGGCCCTTGGCCAGATCCAGGGACGTGCTGACCGCCGCATGGGGCGGGGTTTCCAGGAACAGAAGCTGTACCGCGCCCAGGCGCAGGATGTGCTGCAGCATCACGTCCTTGGCCTTGATCGGCCGGTCGAGGCAGCCGGCCAGGGCGGCGTCGATCTGGCCCAGGCGGCGCAGCACCGTCGCCAGCAGCAGCCGCGCGAAAGCGCGGTCGCGGGCGTCCAGCTTGGCGATGTAGGGGTTGGCGGCCAGGGCCTCGTCCAGCGGGCGGCCCCGGTCCAACACCTCGCGCAGCAGGGCGAGGGCGGTGCGCCGGGGGTTGGCGGCGCCGGCGGTGGCGGTGTTGGGCTTGGGGCGGGCCTTGCCGCCCTTTGCGTTATCGGTCATGGCGCAAGGCTGTAAGGCCTTGCCCCCTGAACTGCAAGGCTCGGGAAGGGCTCAGTCCGCTTGATCAGCCCCAGGGTCGCGGGCGGGGCTGGGCGACCTGGCCCATCTCGACGGCCATCTCGCGCAGGCGGGCGACGCGGTTCTCGGTGCGCGGGTGGGTGGTGAAGAGGCCGTCCATGTTGTGGGCGTGCAGGGGATTGATGATGAACATATGCGCCGTCGCCGGGTTGCCCTCGGCGGTGCGGTTGTCGATGCCGCGCGCCGCGCGCTCGATCTTCTCCAGTGCCGAGGCGAGCCACAGCGGCTGGCCGCAGATCTCGGCGCCGGCGCGGTCGGCGGCGTACTCGCGGGTGCGCGAGATCGCCATCTGCACCAGGGCGGCGGCCAGCGGCGCCAGAATCATGATCAGGATGGCGCCGAAGATGCCCAGCGGGTTGTTGCGGTTGTCGCCGAAGAAGAGGCCGAAGTTGGCCAGCATGGAGATCGCGCCGGCGATGGTCGCGGTGATGGTCATGGTCAGGGTGTCGCGGTTCTTCACGTGCGCCAGCTCGTGCGCCATGACGCCGGCGACCTCCTCGGCGGAGAGGCGCTTCAGCAGGCCGGTGGTGGCGGCCACCGCCGCGTTCTCCGGATTGCGCCCGGTGGCGAAGGCGTTGGGCTGCGGATCGTCGATGATGTAGACGCGCGGCATGGGCAGGCCGGCGTTGTCGGCCAGCTGCTCGACGATGCCCACCAGCGTCGGGGCGCTGGCCTTGTCGACCTGGCGCGCGCGGTACAGGCGCAGCACCATCTTGTCGGCGTTCCAGTAGGCAAAGGCGTTCATGGCGACGGCGACCAGCAGGGCGATCACCATGCCGCCGGTGCCGCCCAGCAGGAAGCCGACGGCCAGGAACAGGCCAGTCATGGCCGCCATCAGGATAGCGGTGCGCAAGCTGTTCATGCCAAGCTGCTCATGGTCGTGAAGTCCTGGGATTCCCAAGGGGTTGTGGTTATTTTGCCTCCCTCAGGTAGGCGGTGACGGGGCGCGCTTCAAGACTTGGCGGCCGCGCCGGGAGTGCCATATAAAGGACCCATGAGCCACAGCCCGAGCCAGAAGTTCACCGCCCGCCAGCCCAAGCCGCGCCAAGCGCCCGTGGAACCCCTGCAGGAAACGCAGAAGGCCGCGTCGAAGGGCGCGGCCCGGAAAGCGGCCGACAAACCGGCCGGCAAGCCCAAGGAGCTGGGCGGGCCCAGCGGACCGGAGCCGACGCGCTACGGCGACTGGGAGCGCAAGGGCATCTGCGTCGATTTCTAAGCCGCCGCGCGGCCCGGACCGCGGCCGGACTTTTCTTCAAAGACCCGGCCGGCGCCCCGGTACTTCAGGACTGCGCGGCGGGCCTCGCCTGCCAGGCGCGGCGCAGCAGCCCGATCCAGGACGGCGTCGCGGCGGGGCGGGCCGCGTCCCGGACTTTCTCGGGGCCGCCCGCCTTTTTCCGGGCTCTCAGTTCACTCACTTCCCGCTCAAGTTGCTGCAGATAGAGGGTGTTTCCCAGGGGATTGATGTCGAAGGACATGGTTCCTTCTCCCTTTGCCGCATGTGATGATTGGGAAGAGTCCTACGCCCCGAGCGTAATCCGGCCGTGTGGGCCGCTGTGAAAGAAACGGGAAAACAACGCTCACGCATGCCTGAAGTAGCGCAAAGCGAGGTCTGCCTGGGGCTGCTGGGGCCGTTCAGCCTGCGCCTGGGCGCGGCTGAGGCGGTCCTGCCGGCCCGCAAGGCCCGGGCGCTGCTCGCTTATCTGGCGCGCCGCCCGGACGTGGACGTCTCCCGGGAAACTCTCTGCGGCCTGTTGTGGGGCGACAGCGGCGAAGAGCAGGCGCGCGCCAGCCTGCGCCAGGCGCTCTCGGCGCTGCGCAAGGCCTTCGGCGGCAGTGCAGAGAACCTTCTGCAGGTCTCAAATGAGGCCATCCGCCTGCGCCCGGACGGGATGGCCCTGGATACGCAGCGCTTCGAGGCCTTGGCGGCTTCCGGCGATGCCGCGGCGCAGGCCGAGGCGGCCGGCCTCTACAAGGGCGATTTCCTGGAGGGCTTTCCCGCCGTCGATCCGGCCTTCGACCGCTGGCTCGCCTCGGAGCGGGCGTCGCTGCAGGCCACTTTCTCGCGCTGCCTCACGGCGCTGATGACGCAGAGCGAGTCCGAGCAGCGCAGTGATCAGGTCATCGCCTTCGCAACGCGGCTGCTCCGGCACGATCCGCTGCAGGAGCATGTGCACCGCGCCCTCATGCGCGCCTACGCGGCGCAGGGGCGCTACGACGCGGCTCTGAAGCAGATGGAGGACCTGAGCCGGACCCTGGAGCAGCAGCTGGGCGTGCGCCCGGAAGCCATCACGTTGGACCTCGCACGTGAGATTCAGCTGCGCCGGCGCGGTGGAGACACGGCGCGCCCGGCGCCCGAGGCGCCCCCGGCAGGGGAACCGGAGGCCTCCCCTGCCCTGCCCAAGCGCCCCTCGATTGCCGTGATGCCCTTTCGCTCTCTCAGCGGCGATGAAGAGTCGACCTACTTCGGCGAAGGCATCGCCGAGGACATCATCATCGAGCTGTCGCGCTCCTCGGAGCTTTTCGTTGTGGCCCGGCAATCTTCCTTCCGCTTCGCCCGGGACGAGGAGGACCCGCGCGAGGTCGGGGCGAGCCTGGGGGTGCGTTTCTGCCTGCATGGCTCGGTGCGCCGGGCGGGAGAGCGGGTGCGGGTCTCGACCCATCTGACCGCCTGCGATGGTGGGCAGGCGATCTGGGCCGACCGCTATGACCGCGATCTGAAGGACATCTTCGACATCCAGACAGAGATCGCACGCACCGTCACGGCGACCGTGGTCGGCCGCATCGCCTCGGCCGACGCGGCGGAACAGGCGATGCGGCCGGGAAACTTCGCGGCCTACGACCTGGTGCTCCAGGGACTGCAGCATCTACACCGCTACACCAGGGAGGACGTTGAGAAGGCGCGCGACTGTTTTCTGCAAGCGACCGGCCTGGACGAGAGCTATGGGCGCGCCTATGGCCTGCTGGCGATCGCGAGCATCTACGCAGGCTGGTACTACGGTCTGGAGACCGACTTCCGCGAAGCCGGCGAGATGGCTGAAAAGGCCGTTAGCCTGGACCCGCGCGACACCAAGGCCCACTGTGCGCTGGCGATGACGCGGCTGATCGCCTGTGACCACAGTCGGGCGGGCAGGCACTTTGAAACCGCCCTGGCCCTCAACGGCAACGACGATCTGCTGCTGGTCGAATACGGGCGCTACCTCATGTATGTCGAGCGCCCGGAAGAAGGTCTTCTGAAGATCCGGGAGGCGATGCGCCTCAACCCCTACCACCCCAACTGGTACTGGAACGTCTACGGCCGCTGCCTGCACACGCTGGGGCGTTACGGGGAGGCGATCGAGGTGTTCGAGCGGGTCATCAATCCGCCCTTCTGGACCCTTGCCTATCTGGCCGCCTGCCACGCCGCCCTGGGTGACGCGGGGCGCGCGGAAAGCTTCCGCCGGCAGGTCTATGAGGCAAAGCCGGATTTCACCCTGGAAAGCTTCGCACGGATCTTTCCCTATCAGAACCCGGCCACGTCGCAGCGCTACTTCGAATCCCTCCGCGCCGCGGGCATCCGCTAGGCGAGGTCTTTCGGCGGCGGCTTGGGTGTCGCACTTCTGCTCTCCAGATTGACCAGGGCGACGCCCAGCGCCGTCACCAGCATGCCGGTCAGCGCCAGGGGGCCGAAGGTCTCGCCGAACAGCGGCCAGGCGACCAGGGCGGTCACCGGCGGCACCAGGAAGAACAGGCTGGAGACGCGCGCCGCCTCGCCGCGCTGGATCAGCCAGTAGAGCAGCATGACCGCGCCCAGCGAGAGAACCAGGGTGAGCCACCCCAGGGCGAAGATGAACTCGCCGCTCCAGTTGACCTGCCCGTCCTCGAAGAGCAGCACGCCGAGCCCGCAGGCCACGCCCGCGGCGGCGTACTGGATGACCGAGCCGCTGCGCAGCGGCACCGTGCCGCAGAAGCGCTTCTGGTAGAGCGTCGCCGCGGTGATCCCGCAGAGCGCCAGCAGGCAGAGTCCCACACCGCCCAGCGTGCCGTAGCCGGCCTCCAGCTTGCGCCAGACCACCAGGGTGACGCCGATAATGGCGAGCAGCAGGCCCAGCCACTGGCGCCGCGTCACCCTTTCGCCCAGCAGCGGGCCGACCAGCGCGGCCACCAACACCGGCTGGGTGCCGACGATGAGGGCCGAGACCCCGGCCTCGACGCCCAGGGAAATGGCGGTGAAGACGCCGCCCAGGTAGACCGCGTGCAGCAGCACGCCGGCGACGCAGAGGTGCAGGGTTTGCGCCAGGCTGCGCGGCCAGGGCGCATGGGTGGCCAGTGCCAAGCAGGCAAGCAGCAGGGTCGCCAGGGCGAAGCGCAGGGTGAGGAAGGTCAGCGGCTCGGCATCGGGCAGGCCCAGCTTGGCGCCGATGAAGCCGGTGCTCCACAGCAGCACGAAAAGCCCGGAGGCGGCGAGGCCGTGCAGCTCGCCGCGCGGCGCGCCGGGGCGGCGACGCCGGCCCGCCGTGGTCACAGGATCGGTCTGGGCTTCCTCGGTCATACCCGCTGATAGCCGCTCGGGGACGCGGCGGCAAACGCGCTTCCCGCATGGGTGGGTCCCATCTTACGTGCCGGCGGCTGCTTCATGCTTCAAGACGCGCGCTGTCGCGCGCTCCCCGGCATGAGGTCACACCCTCCTGCCTCACCCTGAGGAGCGGGCCGTCCGGCCCACGTCTCGAAAGGTGTGCCGCCGCTCAGCCGATGCGGATGCGGGCGAGGTTCTCCGGCTGAGCGATCCCCGCCTTCAGGTCCGGGTTGTCGAGCGGTGCGCCGATGACCGTCTCGGTGGGCACCACGCCGGCCCAGACGTCGAGGTCCAGATCTTCCGGGTCGTCGTTGGCGCCGCCGTCGCGCAGCTTGGCCGCCACCTCCTCCAGCTTCAGCGAGACCACGGTGGTGGCCTTCAGCTCCTGCGCCGTCGGCGGCTTCAGCTCGGGCCAGCGCCCGGGGACGATGCGCTCCATCATGTCCTCCAGCGCCGCCAGCTTCTCGATCGGGTCGCTCACCAGCTCGGCGGGGCCGAAGGCCATGACCGAGCGGTAGTTCACCGAGGTGTGGAAGCCGGAGCGCGCCAGCACCAACCCGTCCATCAGCGCCACCGTGAAGCAGACCCGCGGGCGGCTCTTCAGGTGGCGCAGCATCCTGCTGGCCGAGGAGCCGTGCCAGTAGACGCGGTCATCCCTGCGCCAGTAGGCGGTCGGCGTGACGTAGGGCTGGCCGTCGATGACGTAGCCGACGTGGCACAGGAGGCCGGCGTCGAGGATGGCGTGGACCGTTTCGCGGTCGTAGCGGGCGCGCTCGTGGGCCCGCCTGATGCGGCTGTGCTCGGTCGGTGGGAAGTCGGGGGCGGAGCTTGTCATGGTCTGATCCGGAGCCGTCTTTTCGGTGGCACGGCGGGCAGGCTAGGGTCATAGTGGTTCGATAGAAAGAACCGCTTCTTGATTTTTTCGAGTACCACTTCAGGATCCTGCCATGACTTTCCGCCCGGCGCCCGCTCCCGGGAAAGCGGCGTCGCTTCCCGGCCGCCGCCGTACGCCGCTGCTGTCGCTGGCGCTGGACCGGGGCTCGGCCACCGCCCTGCAGCAGCAGCTCTACGACCAGCTGCGTGAAGTGATCCTCGCCGGCGGCCTGGCGCCGGGCAGCCGCCTGCCGTCCAGCCGCGCCCTGGCGTCGGAGCTCGGCTGCTCGCGCAACACCGTGGTCAGCGCCTTCGAGCAGCTCTTGAGCGAGGGCTACCTGGAAGGCCATGCCGGCTCCGGCACCTTCGTCAGCCGGGTGCTGCCGGAGGAGTTGCTGGGCCTGGCCCCGGCGCGGCCAGGGCAGAAAGGCGGCAAGGCCGACGCCGAGGCGCTCGATCCAGAAACGCTGCTCTCGGCCCGCGGGCTTGCCCTCACCGCCCTGCGGCGCCGCCGCCATGGGCCGGAGCGCGCCTTCCTGCCGGGCATCCCGGAGACCCTGGAGTTCCCCTTCGACATCTGGACGCGCCTGCACAGCCGCCTCTGGCGCCATCCCTCGGCCAGCCTGCTGCGCCTCGGCACGCCGGCCGGCCTGCAGGTCCTGCGCGAGGCCATCGCCCGCTACCTCGCGACCTTCCGCGGCATGACCTGCGACTGGCGCCAGGTGATCGTCACCTCAGGCGCGCAGCAGGCCCTCGACATGATGATCCAGCTGCTGCTGGAGCCGGGGGACAAGGTGTGGATCGAGGAGCCCGGCTACCCCGGCATCCGCGGCCCGCTGATCGCCGCCGCGGCCGAGGCCGTGCCGCTGCCGCTGGACGG
>JBNKHC010000188.1:0-7954 GCA_050290145.1 Kiloniellaceae bacterium
ACGTGGCGCACGACGAAATAGAAATCGCCCTTGTCGGTGCTGCGCAGCTCGGCCTCTTTTTCCAGCGACTTGATGCCGTTGGCCTTCATGAAGCCCTGGATCGCCTTGGCCGGGGCGCCGTACTTCGGGCCCTTCTTCTCCTCGCTCAGGTCGGGCTGCTGGGCCGGCAGGCCGTCGACGACCAGCGCCAGGCGGCGCGGCGTGGCGTAGGCCGCGGCGCTGTCGAAGGAGAGGTTGGCCGCCTTCAGGCCCTCGGTGACCAGACGCTTCAGGTCGTCGGCGGCGCGTGCCTGCATGCGCGCGGGGATCTCTTCGGAGAACAGCTCGACCAGCAGTTCGGCCATCAGCCCGCTCCGCCTGAATTGCCTGGCCCCTGGGTCGCCACCCAGGCCTCGCAGCAGGCCTTGGCCAGGGCGCGCACGCGGCCGATGTAGGCCTGGCGCTCGGTGACCGAGATGACGCCGCGCGCGTCCAGCAGGTTGAAGACGTGGCTGGCCTTCATGCACTGGTCATAGGCGGGCAGCGGCATGGGCCGGCCCTCGCGCCCGGCGAAGTCCAGGATCGCCTGGCACTCCGCCTCGGCGTCCTTGAAGTGCTGGAACAGGATGTCGGTGGTCGCCGCCTCGAAGTTGAAGGCGGAGAACTGCTGCTCGGCGGCCAGGAAGACGTCGCCGTAGGTCTTGCCGCCCTGGTCCTTGGGCACGCCGTCCCAGTCCAGGTCGTAGACGTTCTCCACGCCCTGCACGTACATGATGAGGCGCTCCAGCCCGTAGGTCAGCTCGGTGGAGACCGGGTTGCAGTCGATGCCGCCGACCTGCTGGAAGTAGGTGAACTGGCTGACCTCCATGCCGTCGCACCAGACTTCCCAGCCCAGGCCCCAGGCGCCCAGGGTCGGGCTCTCCCAGTCGTCCTCGACGAAGCGGATGTCGTGCGCCAGCGGATCGATGCCGATGGCCCTTAGCGAATCCAGGTAGAGCTCCTGGCTGTTCGGCGGCGAGGGCTTCAGGATGACCTGGAACTGGTAGTAGTGCTGCAGCCGGTTGGGGTTCTCGCCGTAGCGCCCGTCGGTAGGCCGGCGCGAGGGCTGCACGTAGGCCGCCTTCCAGCTGCCCGGCCCCAGCGCCCGCAGAGTGGTCGCCGGGTGGAAGGTGCCGGCCCCGACCTCCATGTCGTAGGGCTGCAGAATCACACAGCCCTGGCGCGCCCAGAAGTCCTGCAGGCGGAGGATGAGGCGCTGGAAGCAGGTTTCCGGATTGGCGTGTGGCATCTGGGCTCAGGCGGTTTGGAGCGCCGCGGATTGCTGCACCGCGAAGCGCGGCGCACCTTAGCGGGGGGTCCACCCCGAATCAAGCGGTGGGATTCCCCGGTTTCCCCCAGGGTCACGGGCAATTTTGGGGGTGCCCGACAAGGTCCCTGGATTCTGCCGCAGCGAGACGCCACAGTGGCGCTTTGCCCCGCCCGGAGCCGCCGCTCATGTCCCCCGAATTCCTGATCACCTCCCTCATCGTCGTCATCGCCCCGGGCACGGGGGTGATCTACACCCTGGCCAACGGCCTGAGCCTGGGCGCCCGGGCCAGCGTCATCGCCGCCCTGGGCTGCACCCTGGGTATCGTCCCCCACATCGCCGCCTCCATCCTGGGCCTGGCCGCGGTGGTCCACGCCAGCGCCCTGGCCTTCCAGCTGCTGAAGTACGCCGGCGTCGCCTACCTGCTCTACCTGGCCTGGAGCGCCTGGCGGGAGAGCGGCGCCCTGCCGGTCCAGGGTCAGGAAGTCTCGCGGCAGGCGGCGCGCATCCTCGGCCGGGGCATCACCCTCAACCTGCTGAACCCCAAGCTGTCGATCTTCTTCCTGGCCTTCCTGCCGCAGTTCGTCGACGCCGCCGCCGGCGGTCTCGCCTACCAGATGGCCGGGCTGGGCCTGGTCTTCATGGGGCTGACGCTGGTGGTCTTCATCGGTTACGGGCTGCTTGCCGCCTTCGCGCGCCGGCAGGTCGTCGAGCGGCCTGGCGTCATGACCCTGCTGCGGCGCGGATTCGCCCTCGCCCTGGGCGGCCTGGGGCTGCGCCTGGCCTTCGCGGAACGTTGAAGATCAGCGGCTGAGGGTCAGCCCTTGTGGCCGCAGTCGCACTTGGTGCCGGCCTGGATGTAGGCGCCGCAGGAGGGGCATTGCACCAGGTCCTCGACCTCTCCCCCCTTGGCGCCGCCCTTGGGCTTCTCGGCCTTGCGCGCCGGTTTGCCGCCCTGCGATTCGCGCAGCTTGGCCTCCTCCTTGCGCTGCTCCTGCAGGCGGCCGAGGAACTTGAAGCCGTACCACACGGCGGCGACGACCGCGGCAAGGACGATGAGCTTTTGAATCGAGGGCAATCCGAACATGGCGGCATTAATGCGGTGCGCGGGCCGTCAGGTCAACACGCGCGGTAGCGGAAGCTTCACAGGCCGAAGCGCGACCACAGGGCGCGCTCCTCCACGGCGGCCAGCAGGCCGGCGGCCCAGTCCTCGGGCGGCGGGAAGCCGTCGCTCCACAGCGCCAGGCCCGCCTCGGCCCCAGCGGCGCGCCCGCGGCCCAGACCCAGGCGCTGCAGCAGGCGCTTGGGTCCCTGGATGCGGCGCAGGCGCACCCGCTTGCCGAAGCGGTCGCGCAGCACCTGGCGGATGTCCCCCAGGGAATCGGCCAGGCCCAGTTCCACGGCCTTGCCGCCGGCCCAGAACTCGCCGCTGAACAGCTCCTCCTCTGGCGCCTTCAGGCGCTGCCCGCGGCGGTCGCGCACCATCTCCTTAAAGACCTCGTGCAGTTCCACCTGCAGCGCCTTCAGCCGCTCCACGTCTTCCGGGTTCTCCGGCTTGAAGGGGTCGAGGGTCGACTTGTGCTCGCCGGCGGTATAGACGCGCCGCTCGACGCCGACCTTCTCCATCAGTTCGGGAAAGCCGAAGCCGGAGGTGATGACGCCGATGGAGCCGACGATGGAGGTCGGCTGCACGATGATCTCGTCGGCGGCGCAGGCCAGCCAGTAGCCGCCCGAGGCCGCCACGTCCTCGCAGAAGGCCAGGACCGGCATGTCCTTCTCCTGCGCCAGGTCGCGCACCCGCTTGGCGATGAGGGCCGACTGGGAGGGCGAGCCGCCCGGGGAGTTGATCACCAGGGCCACCGCCTTGAGGCGCGGCTGGGCGAAAGCGCGCTCGATAAGCGGCTCCAGCCTGGCCAGGCTCATGCCGCTGCGCAGCGGGCCGAAGCCGCCGATCACGCCGCTCATCCGCAGCACGGCCACCTCCGGGCGCGGCCGGCGCAGCCATTCCAAAGTCACCAGGCTCCAAATCGTGCGAAACATGCCAGTAACAGCGTCCTCAATTACTCTGATCCGAACAATGGACTGCCGGGCGGGGCCGGCAGTCCCTGCTGTTTCACCGGCAAGAGTCTCAGCCCGGACCGGAAATGCCAAGAACAGTCTGCCATCCTTCTAGAGCAAGAGGCCCTGGGCATCGCGCAGCACGGCTTCCGCGGCGGCCGTGTAGCAGCCCTCGGCGTCGTGCAGCGCCAGGCCGGACAGCACCCGCAGGGGGCCGCCGCTGCCCTTCCGGCCCTGCACCAGGAGCCGTTTGGCCCCCTCCCCCTGGCGCGGCCAGAGGGGAAAGACCGTCAGGTCCCCGCAGCTCTGCGACAGGCAGGCGAGCAGCCGGTCCAGGCGGTCGGCGCGGTGGATCACCGTGAGGCTGCCGCGCAGGCGCAGGCGCGAGAGGGCGCAGTCCAGCCAGGTATCCAGGCCGGCCGGCCCCTCCACCGTGGCGAGGCGGCGCAGCTCGTGGGCCGAGACCCGCGTCGAGCCCGCCTCCAGGTAGGGCGGATTAAGCATGACGTGGTCGAAGGCGCCCGCGGGCAGCGCCTCCGGCGGTGCCGCCACGTCACCGGACAGGATGCGGAACTGCGCCTCGTAGCCGTTGAGCGCCGCGTTCTTCTGCGCCAGCTCGGCCAGCAGGGGCTGCAGTTCCAGGCCGGTCACCCGAATGCCGGGGACCCGCGCCAGCAGGCAGAGGCCGGCCGTGGCCACACCGCAGCCCAGGTCGGCCACGCTATCGCCCGCCCGGGCCGGCACCGCGGCGGCAAGCAGCACCGGATCGATGGCGGCGCGGTAGCCGTCGGCGGGCTGGCGCAGGCGCAGGCGTCCGCCCAGAAAGGCGTCCTCTGTCAGGGGATGCAGGGGGGTCACGGGCTGTAGACCTCCTCTCCGGCCTCGCGCAGCACCAGCCGGGCCCGCACATAGTCGTCGTCGCTGACCATCAGGCGGCGCGGCAGGATGCCGATCGAGCCCTCCACGATGCTGGTATGGAGGTCGAGCACCAGGGTCTCGATCCCGGCGTCGGCCAGCAGAGCCTCGAGCCAGGAGAGCTTGACGATGTCGTTGGTGCGTAACAGTTCTTTCATGGCAAGAGACGTTATAGCGCCTTTCGTCGCAGACGGTATCGGCTAAGGGTATCGGGCTTGACCGCCCCGCGGTTAAACCTATGCTGCCACAAAGGCGCGCTGCCTGCTTAGCGGAAGCTGCCTGGGCGCCCTCGCGCGGGACTGCCGGGCGACGTCGCGCGGGCGGAGGTCGGACCACCAGACCGGGCGGAAAGCTTGGCGGTCGGCGGCTGGCGTGAGAAGCTGCGGTCGCAGGAAAACAGGGCCCTGTGGGGATCAAGATAAGCGTGAGGGGATCGTCTTGGCGCTAGCCGCCGAACTCGACAAACAGGCGAAAGGGCCGGCGACAAGCGGCCTGGAGCCGCTTAGCGCCCTGGTGGCGGACGATCTGCAGGCGGTGAACCGCCTGATCGTCGAGCACATGCAATCTCCGGTGGCCCTGATCCCGCAGCTCGCCAGCCACATCATCGCGGCCGGCGGCAAGCGCCTGCGCCCCATGCTGACCCTGGCCTCGGCCAAGCTCTGCGCCTACGAGGGCGAGCGCCATCTGGGCCTGGCCGCCTGCGTGGAATTCATCCATACCGCCACCCTGCTGCACGACGACGTGGTCGATGCCAGCGACCTGCGCCGCGGGCTGGCCACGGCCAACGCGGTCTGGGGCAACAAGCCCAGCGTCCTGGTCGGCGATTTCCTGTTCAGCCGGGCCTTCCAGCTGATGGTGGCCGACGGCTCCCTGGACGTGCTGCGCATCCTCTCCAACGCTTCGGCGGTGATCGCCGAAGGCGAGGTGCTGCAGCTCATGACCGCCAACGACACCTCCTCCGACGAGACCGCCTATATGCAGGTCATCGAGGCCAAGACGGCGGCCCTCTTCGCCGCCGCCTGCCGGGTCGGTGCCGTGGTGGCCGGGCGCCCGGCGGCCGAGGAAGAGGCCCTGGAGCGCTTCGGCAGCTGCTTCGGCATCGCCTTCCAGCTGGTCGACGACGTGCTGGACTACTCCGCCCTCCAGGGCGAACTGGGCAAGGCCGTGGGCGACGACTTCCGCGACGGCAAGATCACCCTGCCGGTGGTCCTGGCCTTCCAGCGAGCCGACGAGGCCGAGCGCGCCTTCTGGCGGCGCTGCCTGGAGGAGCAGGATCACCAGGACGGCGACCTGGAGCAGGCCATCGAGTACATGCAGCGCCACGACGCCCTGGCCGACGCCATGGGCCGGGCCCGGCAGTACGGGGAAACCGCCCGCCGGGCCCTGGACGGCTTCGCCGACGGCCCGGCCAGGCAGGCCCTGCTCGAGGTGGTGGAATTCTGCGTCGACCGGGCCTACTGACGCCGCGCCAGCCTAAACAGGAACAAAGTCCCTAGTGTTCCTCCTGCCCCAGGAGATCCTCCTCCAGGGCCTGGCGCCACTCGCCCAGCCAGCTCAGTTCGTCGAGGAACACCATCAGTTTCACGCAGAGCGCCACGGGGTGCGGAATCCGGGCCTTCCCGGAGGCCCAGCGGCGCACGGTGCGATCGTTCACTTTTAGTTCCCGCGACAAGGCGGTCTGCCAGCGCCCGGCCCCGTAAAGCCGGGTGCAGAGCTCGCGGAGCTGCTCGGCCGACATGGCGTCTTCGTCGTCTGCCACCATGGAAATTTTCCCTCCAAGGGTCTCGGCACCGGTTCGACGTGGAGACAGGCTAGGGCATTTTAGCCAATCCCACAAGGCAATTCGGGCATTTTGTCCAACCCTCCAGTGCGTAAATGGTCATTATGCCCTAATTATCTGGGCAAGATCGGCTGTTCGGCCTCTAATTCGGCTATATTGCCCTATTTTTGGAGTGTTGTGGAGAGTATATGAAAGTAATTATGCTTGGGCTGACTTTTTTTCATTGACTGCCGCCCGGGCCGCATGTATATTCTAATCATCGTTCGGACACAGAGACAAACCCATATCGCATTCCTGATCTAAGTACTCCGCATCGCATCTTTTGTCTCGTACTTGAAGCCGACCGACATCGCATATTCAAGAATTGGGGGTCGATTTATTCGACCCCCTTTTTTTGACCTGACGGTGGGAAATAGAGCGGCTTCGACTGGTGATCGTTTCACCCCCTCTGGCCCGACCAGGTGAAGACAGGTGAGGACATAGGTAATGACCAACCTTTCTGAGACCGTGACCCGGGACCGGCCGCCGCAGAAGGTACTGATCGGCGCCCGGCTGACACCGGAGACGCTGCAACCGATTCTCGAGGCCCATGCCCGCTACCGCGCCGGACGCGCCGACGGCCGCCGGGCGGTGCTGCTGCGCTGCGACCTCAGCGGCCTGGACCTCTGCGGCGTGGACCTGAGCGGCGCCGACCTGGTCGAGTGCGACTTCGAGGGCTGCAACCTGAC
The DNA here is from genome assembly GCA_050290145.1 of Kiloniellaceae bacterium. Lineage (GTDB taxonomy): Bacteria > Pseudomonadota > Alphaproteobacteria > Kiloniellales > Kiloniellaceae > Pelagibius. The sequence goes on from JBNKHC010000188.1 coordinate 6,767, forward strand.
AGGAGCCCGTTTCGAGGACGCCACCCTGACCGGCTCCCGCTTCGCCGACAGCCTGCTGAACGCGGCGCGCTTCGCCGGCGCCGACCTGGCGCGCGCCGACTTCCATATGGCCGACCTGCGCGGCAGCGACCTCAGCGAGGCCAACCTGGTGGAAGCGCGCCTGGAGACGGCGGCCCTGGGTGCCAGCCCGGAATCGGGCCTGCCGACCACCATCGACACCCGGATTCTCGACCGCGTCATGGCGCGGCGCTGGCGCCACTAAGGCGCCGTCAGGCCTGCTGGGCCGGCGCGGGAGCCCGCGCAGCAGAATCGGCGGCCTGCGTTACGGCCGGCGGTTGATCGCATTTGAGGAAAAATTTCCGGAAGGGGCCCCGCGTCTCCGGCCTGCGCGAGATTTCCCAAGCGTCTCTGGGCGGTCTCTGGCGCAGGCCGGCGCGAAAAAGCGGTATCCGCTGGGACGGCGTCCCAAGGCCCACTCTCGGTGCCGGATTGGTCGGGGAGAGAGGATTCGAACCTCCGGCCCCTACGTCCCGAACGTAGTGCTCTACCAGGCTGAGCTACTCCCCGGCGCGGCGGGTTATAGCGACTCCCCTGGCGCAATGCAATCCCGCCGAACAGCCTGCGGTCAATTCGTCGGCGCCGGGCTTTGCCTCCCCCATTATGGTTAATGCGCGTTAGCCAAACCGCTTTCGGGTTCCCCGCCCCACCACTGCCCTGTTGACCTGGGAACGATAATCGGGCGGGATGCTGGCGGCTCCGGACCGCCGTGGCGACCCTTCCAGACCTGGGCCGCGTGCGTCGGGGGAAAAGACAACATCGCGAAGGAGGGTCCGGCGCCAGACCACAAATGTGCTCGTGAGGCCATATGAAGGTGGTTCACTGGAAGGCCGCCGCCCTGCTGGTCGCGGTGGCCTGCATGACCGGTGCCTGGGGACTCGGCGCCTTCGGGACGGCGGCGGCGCAGGACCTGTCGCTGTTCCGGATCGGCACCGGCGGCATCGGCGGCACCTACTATCCCATCGCCGGACTTGTGGCCCAGGCGATCAGCAACCCTTCGGGCAACTGCGAAAGCGGTGAGGTCTGCGGCGTGCCCGGCCTGGTCGCTGTCGCCCAGTCGTCCAGCGGCTCGGTCGCCAACGTGAAGGACATCGCCGCCGGGCGGATCGAGTCGGGCTTCGTGCAGTCCGA
>JBNKHC010000189.1:0-4572 GCA_050290145.1 Kiloniellaceae bacterium
GCCCTGGCAAAGACCGGCGTGCGCAGCCGCAAGTGGATCCAGGACAAGCTGTGGAGCGAGCGCGACGAGGAACAGGGCGCCGCCAGTCTGCGGCAGGAATTGAGCGGACTGCGCCGGCACTTCAGATCGCTGGGCGTAGAACCGATTTCCGCCGACCGCGAGATCGTCCGACTGGATCTCTCTGCCGTCGTCATCGAACTCTCCGACGATTCTCCCAAGGGCCCGACACAGGAGCTGCTCGAAGGGCTCGACCTCGGCGATCCGGAATTCGAAGACTGGCTGCGCGAAGAAAGACAGTTCTGGCGGGATTCGACTGACCACGGCCCGGGCGCCGGCAGAGCGGCAACCATCTTGGTCCGGGAGCCGTCCGCAGACAGCCCGCCTTCTCCCCTGGCGCGCCCCTGCATCGGGTTGCACGGCGACTTCCCGGCAGAGCTCGATCCCGAGGTCTGCACCGTCGGGAACCTGTTCCTGGACATGGCCGCACGCAACTTCCTGAATGTGGACGCCGTCGACCTCATCGACCTCCGGATCGATCGCAGCCCCGACACCGGGCCCGGGGCGGCAAGCGGCCCCGATTGGATCCTGCACATAAAACCGGCAAAGGTTGCCGGCGCCGCCAACCTCTCCGTGCAATTGCACAGGGTCGAAGACGGCCATGTCCTGTGGTCCCAGACCCGCAGGCTCGGCGACGCAGAGCTCGCTTCACCTGAACAGGTCGATCTTGGCGCCTTCGTGAACGACTCGGTCTTCGCCACGCTGGACCAGATCGTCCGCCCCATCTGGCCGTACAACGAGTCGCGCCATGAAGCATCGCGGCTGGCGATCGGAGCGATCTATCAGATCTTCCGCCTGACGGACGCGGATATCGATGCCGCGGAAGCCATGCTGCTGCGCGCCTATGAACTGGAACCGAAGAGTTCTTACCTCGGCTGGCTTCTCTTCATCAGCGCGACACGCCTCGGCGAACGCCGTGTCGGCCACAGCGGCGCCTTCTACGACCAGGTCCGCGACTACGCACGCCGCGCAGAGGAAAGCGACCCCTACAACCCCATCACGCTGGCGCTGACCGCCCATGCCTACTCGTTCATCCTTCGCGACTACCAGTACGCTCTGGACCTCGCCGATCGCGCCGTGGCCGCAAACCCGTCCCTGGCAATCGCGCGCGATCTGCGGGCGCTGACGCTGGGCTATCTGGGCGAAGTGGAGCGGGGCTACGAAGACGCGGTTATCGCGCGGAAGCTCGGTGGGCCACCCCCCTATCGCTATTGCATCGACACCACCTGCTGCATCCTCTCGACGCTGAGAGGCCGCTTCGACGAGGGCATCGGTCACGGCAGACGTGTGCTCGCGCAGCAGCCGAACTATCTGCCCGCGCTGCGCTACACCGCCTCCTGCCAGGGGTACCTGGGCAGGGACCAGGAAGCCTACGGCACGCTGCAGAGAATCCGCGAATTGGAGCCGGATTTCTCCTTGGAGCTGCTTCACGACCGCGACTACCCGATCGCTGGAGTGCTCGGCACCACGGTTATCGAAAGGGGTCTATCACGGGTCGGTCTGGTGGCGCACCCGAACTGAACTCGGGCAGCAACGCCGGTCCATCGCCAGCCGAAGGGAATGGCCCGGCTTGCCGGAAGCCGCTTGGCGACAAAGGGGGACTAACATGCCTACGCTTGCTGAAAGTCTGAGAGACGCCCGCTATCGCATCCGCCGCGACGAACTGCGCGAGTACCAGCTGGTCGCGGGGCTGGCGGCAGATCCCGGCTTCAGTGCGGGCCTTCTGGATTTCCTCATCTCGGGCGAGTACCTGCCAGCCTCGGAATTCATCGTCCGAAAGACCACACGGAGCGAGCTCGCGTTGTCCCCCAACCGTCTGCTGATCGCGACGGGGGACGAACCTGAGGAGGAGCTTCAGACGCGCGTGCTGGCGCTGTCTCTCGGCTCCGCCCAGGGCCGCGGCCGCGGTAGAGGAAGGGGCCGCGGCCGGGGGCGCGGCAGGGGACGCGGCAGAGGGCGCGGGCGAGGCCGGGGGCGTGAAGTCTTCGAGCTCGACGCTGAAGCGCTGCCCGCCTGGTACGAGCACCGGGGGCTGTGCCGCTTCGGTCTCAACGATCTGGGGCGGCTGCTTGGCGCGATCTGGGAGAACATTGCGATCCCGCCACCGCCGGGGCCGAGCGAGAGCCTGCTGGAGACGGCCGGCCTTCTCGACCTGCAGGCGATCCTGTCACAGGACCCGATCCGCCGCGCCGAGATCGAGCGTCAGGCAACCTTTGAGATCTCCGACTACACGGCGCCGCTCGGCATCGACTCGGCCGGCGGTTTCGAGGCGACGCGGGGTCTGATCATCACGGTGCTGGAGATCACCGAGATCATCGGCCTGATCTACAAGGACCGCTTCAACCGCCGGCGGCCGAACATCATCGAGCCGCGGTTGCGGCCCTCATTGCCTGTCCCCTCACACGCCTCCTACCCCTCGAACCACTCCTTCCAGTCTTTCTCGGTGGCGCAGGTCTTCCAGCGCATCATTCCCGAGCATCCCGGCATTTCGGCGCTCTTCCACCGGGCACGACGGGTGGGCGAGAACCGCGAATGGGGAGGGCTGCACTATCCCAGCGACACCGAGGCGGGCCACGAGCTCGCCGCCCGGGTCGCCCCCTATCTGATCGAAGCGCTGGACGGCGCGATGCGCGCGGCCCAGCGCGAATGGCAATAGGCGGAGGGTGTCATGGCCGCAGATCTGCAAGAACAGGGCTTCGAGTTCTACGACTGGTACCACTACCTCTGGCACCTGATCGCGATCGGCGCGGTGCGCGCGAAGCCAGGTGGCGCCGACCCTGACGACGCACCCGAATACGACGAGGAAGCAAGGTACGAGATCGAGCCGGACGCCTGGACCCTTCTCAATCTTCCCGACGGTGTCCTGCCCGGAACGGGCGAGACCATCGCCATGATTGACACCGGCGTCAACGACAAGCACCCGAATCTGGCACCGGGCATCAAAGCCAGCGTCGACTTTGCGGTTCACCCCTTCGGCGCCGTCTACGCTGCCGAGCCGCCGATCACCGACGCCTCGCCGGCCCTCCTCGCACAGGCGAACGTCGCGCAGCCGATGAACCGCGGCCTGGAGGATCCGCTCACAGCCAGTCTCGTCAGTACGGCTACCTGGAACTGGGCGAAAGGCTTCCTCAACGCCGAGGGCGACAGGCTGATCGACCGGCTGTCGAGCGGCCTCGGCGTCCGGCACCACGATGCCCAGCGGTCCCGCCAGCGCTACAGCGGCCACGGCACGGCCTGTGCCGGCCTCATGGTAGGGCACCCCGCCGCGGAGGATGGCGGGGACGGAGATGGCAGCGGGGACTCCGAGCTGCCGGATAGCGGGCCGGTGCCCTATTGGGGGGTCGCGCCAGGCGCCGAAATTCTGCCCATCGTCGTCTCCGCCGAGCCGACGGCGCAGCAACTCATCTTCGCTTTCCTCTATGCCCGCGACCAGGGCGTTTCGGTCATCCACTTTCCGCGCGAGGCGGCCGATCCGAAGCGCGCCAACAGGTATCACAGCGATCTGGAGGAGAGCCGCTACGACTCCGATCCGGACAGGCAGCTTGCCTGGGACGTCTTCGAGAAGATCCTGGAGGAAGTGAGCAACGAGATCCCCGTGGTCTGCGCCGCAGGCAACAACGGCTACGACCACCTGATCTACCCGGCGAGCAAGGCGGACGACAACAACGGGATCATCTCCGTCGCCGGGGTGACATACCTGGCCCGGCGCTCATCCTATTCGAACTACTGCGCCGAGGCCGCGGACTGCAAAGTGACCATCGCCACGCCTTCGGACGACGAAGAGATGTACAACCGCCACGAAATCCGCCTCGACCGCGAGGCGCCGGGCTGGCGCGATCACAATTTCATGCTTCACCTGGCGGCAAACCCGGGACTGGAGGTCGCCTACGCGCCGCAGGGGCTGCTGACCACCGATGTGCCCGGTCCCCGCGGCTATACGGACGGGGTCCTTGAAGGCCTGTCGACGGAGGAACAGGAGAACGACGACCGTTCCGCGCTCTATACGCTCTTCGGGGGAACCTCCGGGGCCTCGGCCATCATGGCAGGCGCCGTCGCTCTGCTGCAGTCGAAGCAGCGCGCCGACACAGGCGCCCCTTTCGACGGAAACGGCGTCAAGGTCAAGGTCAAGGCGAGCGGCAGCCTGAACGTGAACTGGCCGTGGCTGGTGGGCATGGCCGCGATGCCGGTACTTCTGAGCGTCGACACGCCGAACGGCGAGAGCGCCGTAGACCCCGAGCAGCAGTTCGGAAAGGGCGTCATCGACCTTCACCAGCTTCTGGCCTGACGCAGGGCACCACTTCCGGAAGGCCTGATTAGCCCTTTTTCGCAGCAAAATCCGTCGCTTATTGCAGAATCCTGACGAACATCCAACGGACCTTTGACGATGCGCTTGCGCTGTGCGGGCACACTCCAGGGCATCGAAAGCCGCAAAAGCCGGCGTCATAGGAGGTCGAGTGATGAGGTCACTGAACCATCAGGTCGTTCTGCCAAGATGCCCTGGCAGCTCCCCGGCAG
>JBNKHC010000190.1:0-3963 GCA_050290145.1 Kiloniellaceae bacterium
CCCCGGAAGACCCGATGACCGCTCCGCAGATCGATTTCGCCTGGGGCAGCGCCGGCCTGACGGCCTTGCTGAAGACCTGCGACGTCTTCGTCATCTTCGACGTGCTCTGCTTCACCACCTCGGTCGACGTGGCCGTCGCCCGCGGCGCCGAGGTCCTGCCCTTTCCACTCGGCAAGTACGGCGCCGACGACGCGGCACGGCGCGGCGCGGCGGTGCTGGCCAGGCCGCGCGCCGAAGCGGCGGGCGGGCCCAGCCTGTCGCCGGCCTCCCTGCAGCACCTCGCGGCCGGCACGCGCCTGCTGCTGCCCTCGCCCAACGGCTCGGCGCTCTCGGCCATGGTGCGGGACAAGCGCGCCTTCGCCGCCAGCCTGCGCAACGCCTCGGCCCTGGCGGCGGCGGTGCAGGCGGCGGGGGAGCGCATCGCCGTGATCGCCGCCGGCGAGCACTGGCCCGGCGGTGCCCTGCGCCCGGCCATCGAGGACCTGCTGGGCGCCGGCGCCGTCATCTCACGCCTCAAGGGCGCGCCCTCGCCCGACGCGCGGGCCGCCAGGGCCGCCTACCAGGAGCTGAAAGGCGAGATCGCCGCCACCCTGCGCGACAGCCGCTCCGGGCAGGAGCTCATCGCCGCCGGCTTCCCCGACGACGTCGAACTGGCCGCCCAGGAAGACGTCAGCGCCGCCGTCCCGGCCCTCATCGAGGGCCGCTACGTCGACATCGCGGGATCAGCCGGCAGCGGCTAGCTGCGCCAGCGCAGGGTGCATTCCTTGATGGGGTTCTCGAAAGGGCGGCCTTCCTCGGCGGCGCGCAGCCATTCGCGCTTCAGGCGGTAGAACCACTTGGCCTGGGTGTCGGCGTCGTCGATCAGCAGGAGGCTGGGATTGTGCGCCAGGCCCTCCTGCTGCATGTCGACGACGCGGCGGTCCTGGGTCAGGAAGACGTTGGCGAGATAGCGCGCCAGCGGCTTCAAGGGCGCCGTCCAGGGCAGCGTCCAGTAGAGCGCCTGATGCACCACCGTTTGAGTGTCGGTGATTGGCGTGATGGCGGTCAGCCCGGCGGCGCGGTGCCTGTCGCCCTCGATCAGCTCGATGCGCAGGCCCGGCAGGGAATAGGTGATCTCGGTGGTCACGCCCTTGCCGAGCAGGTGATAGACCCGGTTCTGCGGCGGCAGCGCGTGGCGCTTCATGCGCCAGCCCAGCGGCGCCGGCTCGAAATGCTTTTCCTTGAGGCGCAGCTTGGTGGCGTTCTTCTTCCACCACCAGGAGGTATGCACGAAGGCCGCGTGGGTCGGGTCCATGAGGCCGAAGGCGGCGGTGTCGGCGGAGCAGTCGAAAACCTGGGAGATCGAGACCTGCGGCACGCTGTCGCCGAAGTTCGGCAGCTCCGGCGGCGGCGGCAGGTCCTCCAGGTCGGCGCGCGGCGGGCGCGAGGACTTCTCCGGCAGGTAGACCCAGATGTTGCCCTGCACTTCGCGGCAGGGGTAGGCGCCGCAGCGGATGCGGCTCACGTCCATCTCCTGCTCCGGCGTCAGCGAGGGGATCTCCGTGCAGCGGCCGTCGGCGCCGAAACGCCAGCCGTGGTAGCAGCAGGCCACCTCGATGCCGTCGAAGCTGCCGTGGGACAGCGGGATGCCCCGGTGCGGACAGATGTCGCGCAGCGCGAAGACCTGGCCGTCGTCGCGGCGGCAGATCAGCACCGGCTCGCCCAGCAGGGTCAGGTTGGCCGTGTCGCCGCGCGGCAGGTCCTTGCCCGGCAGGGCCAGGTACCAGAAGTTCCGCAGCAGCGGCTGCGCGTTTTCCAGCATCGCGTCCTCTCGTTTCGCCAGGGCCTGACATACACCATCGCAAACCCCCGGGCCAGCCGAGGCGCGGCCCGCCGGCTTGTTAAGCCGCGGGGGAACCCCCATATTTTTCCTATGACGACCCCACGCAGAGGGCGCGAGCTGGTGCCCTACACCGCGCCGGAAGACCCGAAAAACCAGGATCCGCGCGTCATGCGGCGCAACGCGGCCAAGGTGGAAAAGGGCTTCTGGGTGAAGCTGCGGCGCTCCCTCGGGCAGCTGCCCTTCCTGGAGGAAGCGGTCAGCGCCTATTACTGCGCCTTCGACCCGCGCACCCCGCGCCCGGTGAAGGCCATGCTGCTGGCGGCCCTGGCCTACTTCGTGGTGCCCAGCGACATGATCCCCGACTTCGTCGCCGGCCTGGGCTTCACCGACGACGCCACGGTGCTGTTCGCCACCCTGCGGATCGTCTCCGGCCACATCAACGAACGCCACCGCGACGCCGCCCGGCGCCGCCTGGCGGCGCTCGGCCTGCGCGCGCCGGCCAAGCAGCCGAAGGGCGGCGCGGAGACCTGACCTTCCCCCAGATGGCCGCCTGGCGGCGCCTCAGGTAGCCGGCGGCGGCGTCGGCTTGCGCAGCGGCGTCCTGCGCGACCCCGTCTGGGCCGCTTCGCGGCGGGCGATGTAGAAGGCGGCGCCGACGATGACCGCCGCGCCGACCAAGGTCCAGAGCCCCGGCAGTTCCGAGAAGAAAATGAAGCCGATGAGGCCGGCGAGGATCAGCTTCAGGTAGTCGAAGGGCGCGACGAAGCTGGCCTCGCCCGCCCGGTAGGCGCGGATGATCATGGCCTGCGAGACGACGCCCAGGGAGCCCACCGCCGCCAGCAGACCCCACTGCGCCAGGCTGGGCGGCGTCCAATAGAGCAAGGCGGGCAGCGCCGTGATGCCCAGCGACATGAGGCAGAAGTAGGTCAGCAGAGTGGTGTGGCTCTCCCCCGCAGGCAGCAGCTTCACCAGGTTCACCGCCAGCGCGAGACCGAATACCGAGGTCAGCGCCACCAGGGCCGCGGGATCGAAGGTCGCCGCCCCGGGGCGCACCATGATGAGCACGCCGACGAAGCCGACCGCGGTGGCGAGCCAGCGCCGCCAGCGCACCACCTCGCCCAGGATCAGCACCGCCAGCATGGTGACGAAGAGCGGCTGGGTGAAGCTCAGCGCCGTGAAGTCGGCCAGCGGCAGCTGCCCCACCGCGTAGAAGCCGCAGATCATGGCGGCGGCGCCGGAGAAGGCGCGCAGCCCCTGGATGCCGGGATGACGCGTGCGCAGCGCGCCGGGCCCGGCCCGCAGCAGGAAGGGCAGCACCAGGGCGAAGGAGAACAGCGCCCGGGCAAAGGCGACCTGGAAGACGTCAAGGCCCCCAAGCTCTTCATGGCCGCCCACCAACGTCTTCACCATGGCCGAATTGACGGTGAAGCCCAGGCTGGCGGCGATCATCCACAGGGCGCCGCGGTGGTTGGGCGACAGCCGCAGCCAGGCGCCCGTTATCCGCGCGGCGGTGGAAGACCTGCCCCCCATTGAACCGTCCCCCGAGGACCCTTCCCCTTCGGTCATGGACGGTTCTGCACCGACTCGGCGCCGGCGCGAAGTGTCGGCCGCTCGCGCGCCACCCGCGCCTCGCGCTGGGCGATGTAAATGGCGGCGCCGGCGATGACCGCGGCGCCGACCCAGGTCCAGGCGTCCGGAACCTCGTCGAAGAGCAGGTAGCCGATGGCCGCGACGAACGGCAGGCGCGCGTAGTCGAAGGGCATGATCGCCGAGGCATCGCAGCGGGCGAAGGCGCGGGTGAAGAAGATGTGCGCCGTCACCGCACAGGCGCCGATCACGGCGCCGAGACCCAGCTCCGCCAGGGTCGGCGAGCGCCACACGAAGAGCGCAGGGCCCAGAGAAAGCGGCGTCAGCAGCAGGTTCATGTAGAGCACGATGGTCACCGGCGCCTCGGTGCGCGACAGCGACTTCACGAAGAGCACCGAGACCGCCATGAAGCAGGCGGCGATCACCGGCAGGGCCATCAGCGGCGTGATCTCGGCAAAACCCGGCCGCACGATGATGAGCACCCCCAGGAAGCCGATCGCCGTGGCGGTCCAGCGCCGGGCGCGCACCACCTCGCCCAGGATCAGCGCAGCGCC
>JBNKHC010000191.1:0-6774 GCA_050290145.1 Kiloniellaceae bacterium
CTTCAACGCCGGTCCGGTGGACGGCCTGCCGGGGCCGCGCACCCGCAGCGCCATCGGCGCCTACCTGAGCAGTGTCGGCATGGAGGGCGGGGGCGACATCACCCCCGAGCTGGTGCAGAAGCTCTTCGAGGGACAGCAGGCCAGCGGCGGTTCGGCCTGAGAATCAGGGTTAGAAAAGGTCGAGCTGCGAAGGCGCCGCGGGGAGTTCCTCCTCGCGCAGCAGCTCGGCGTCGTCCTCGCGCACCGAATTCACCCGCTTGGAGACCGGCGTCAGATTGACCGCCCCGTCCGGCAGCGGCTTCAGCAGCGCCTGCAGCTCGTCGCGTGAGGCGGCCGGATCCAGCCAGGGGCCGACCTCCTCCGGCGTCAGGATCACCGGCATGCGGTGATGCGCCTCGGCCATCGTGGCATTGGCCTGGGTGGTGATGAGGGCACAGCCCTGATCGGGCTCGCCTTCCCCCGCCCCCTCGCTCGATCTGGCTATCGGCTCCCAGATCGCCGCGAAGGCGAAGGGCGACGCATCCGTCAGCCTGACGCAGTAGGGCTGGCGGTTGCCGCCCTGGCGCCATTCGTAGAAGCCGTCGGCGAAGACCACGCAGCGGCGGCTGGCGAAGGCGTCGCGGAAGGAGGGCTTTTCCGCCACCGTCTCGCTGCGCGCGTTGATGAGCGGCGCCCTGCCCCGCTCTCCTGGGCGCTGCCCCTCCTTCGACCAGGAGGGCAGCAGGCCCCAACGCATCCACGCGAAGTGGCGCTGCGCCGCGTCGTCGCGGATCATCGCCGCCACCGCCTGGCTGGGCGCGATGTTGTAGCGCGGTTCCAGATTCGGCTGCTCGAGAAATCCGAAAAGCCGCTGCACCGCCTCCAGCGGCGCGGTCAGCAGGAAGCGCCCGCACATGATTCAACCGCCCCCTTAGACAACATGATGAGAGATTCTTGTGGGTAACCTGACCCCCACCCTTGCCGCAACCGCGCCAGGCGTTACTATGGTAAATGTTCTTTCTTTGTTCACGATGACAGATTCAAGACAGCCGGTATAGATTGGGGGCCATATCTGGTGTGGGCCATGGGCATCGGCCCCAGATGTTGTGCACATAATTCAAGTCAAAGTCTTCCACACGCTGTGGACTGAGGGGAAAAAAGCATGGATGGATCGGGGATTTTCGGGCGGGAAACGTCGGTTGAATCCGACCCGGACCTTGTGGATAACGCAAAGCCGCTAGGAAAACAAGCCGAAGCCCCCACCCCGACTCAGGCCCCGACTCAGGCCGTCACGGCGACGCCCGCCAACGACGACAGCGAGGACCTCTTCGACGCCCGGGAAGTGCGCGACGAGTTCCAGAACGCGCGCGGCATCAAGGTCCACATGGACCGCAGCCGCGACGCCAACCTGACAGAATTCGGCAAGGCGACGCTCAGCGACCGCTACCTCATGCCGGAGGAGTCCTACCAGGACCTCTTCGCCCGGGTCGCGGCCCACTACGCCGACGACAGCGCCCACGCCCAGCGGCTCTACGACTACATTTCGAAGCTGTGGTTCATGCCGGCGACGCCGGTGCTGTCCAACGGCGGCACCAGCCGCGGCCTGCCGATCTCCTGCTTCCTCAACGAGGCCGGCGACAGCCTGGACGGCATCGTCGGCCTGTGGAACGAGAACGTCTGGCTGGCCGCGCGCGGCGGCGGCATCGGCAGCTACTGGGGCAACCTGCGCTCCATCGGCGAGAAGGTCGGCCACAACGGCAAGACCTCCGGCATCATCCCCTTCATCCGGGTCATGGATTCCCTTACCCTGGCGATCAGCCAGGGTTCCCTACGGCGCGGCTCGGCGGCCTGTTACATTCCCATCTCCCACCCGGAGATCGAGGAGTTCATCGAGCTGCGCCGACCAACCGGCGGTGATCCCAACCGCAAGGCGCTGAACCTGCACCACGGCATCGTCATCTCCGACGCCTTCATGCGCGCCGTCGAGAAGGACGAGGAATGGGGCCTGACCAGCCCCAAGGACAACGCCGTGATCCGCAAGGTGCGCGCCCGCGACCTGTGGATCCGCATCCTCACCGCCCGCATCGAGACCGGCGAGCCCTACATCATCTACGGCGACCACGTGAACCGGGCGATCCCGGAGCACCACAAGCTGGCCGGCCTCACCGTGAAGATGTCGAACCTCTGCAGCGAGATCACGCTGCCGACCGGCGTCGACCACCACGGCGTCGACCGCACCGCCGTGTGCTGCCTCTCCTCGCTGAACCTCGAGAAGTACTTCGAGTGGCAGGAGGAAGAGGGCTTCATCGAGGACGTCATGCGCTTCCTCGACAACGTGCTGCAGGACTTCATCGACAAGGCGCCTGACTCCATGGCGCGCGCCAAGTACTCGGCCATGCGCGAGCGCTCGGTGGGCCTGGGCGTCATGGGCTTCCACTCCTTCATGCAGGCCAACCGCATTCCCCTGGAAGGCGTCATGGCCAAGGTGTGGAACAAGAAGATCTTCGCCCACATCCGCAAAGGCGCCGACGCGGCCTCGAAGAAGCTCGCCGAGGAGCGCGGCGCCTGCCCCGATGCCGAGGAGTTCGGCATCATGGAGCGCTTCTCCAACAAGATGGCCATCGCGCCGACCGCCTCGATCTCGATCATCTGCGGCGGCGCCTCGCCGGGCATCGAGCCCATCGCGGCCAACTCCTTCACCCACAAGACGCTGTCGGGCTCCTTCAACGTGCGCAACAAGCACCTGACCGCGCTGCTGGAGGAAAAGGGCCAGAACAACGAGGAGGTCTGGACCTCCATCACCATCAACGGCGGCTCGGTGCAGCACCTGGACTTCCTGGACGACGACGAGAAGGACGTCTTCAAGACCGCCTTCGAGCTGGACCAGCGCTGGCTCATCGAGCACGCCGGCGACCGCGCCGAGTTCATCTGCCAGGCGCAGTCGCTGAACGTCTTCGTGCCGGCCGACGTGCACAAGCGCGACCTGCACCAGATCCACTACCAGGCCTGGAAGAAGGGCGTGAAGAGCCTCTACTACTGCCGCTCCAAATCGATCCAGCGCGCGGAGTCGTCCCAGCCGGCGGCCGTGGCGACGACCGTGCCGCATCTCGGCAAGATCGCCTCCAAGGACCTGCCGGCCGCGGCGGAATCGACCACCGACTACGAGGAGTGTCTCGCCTGCCAGTGACAAGGCTGTCGCGGCGGCTGCGACGGCCGCGAGGCTAGAGACCTTCGAAGGGCTAAGGTGCGCTTGACGCGCTTCGGGGGTGAAAGGGGCCGGCGGTTCGGGGGGACCGCCGGCCCCAACTTCCCCCGGCAATACATTTCTTGAGTATGTTCTTTTTGCGAAGAGACACGGCGATCGCGCCGGCCAGAGAAGCGCGATGCCTTCCATGGGAGAAACGACGAGATGTCCCTGCTTGATGCCAGCCCCGTCTACAAGCCCTTCCGCTATCCCTGGGCCTATGACGCCTGGCTGATGCAGCAACGCCTGCACTGGCTGCCGGAGGAAGTGCCGCTGGCCGACGACGTGAAGGACTGGAACCGCAACCTGACGGACGCGGAGCGTAACCTGCTGAGCCAGATCTTCCGCTTCTTCACGCAGTCGGACGTGGAAGTGAACAACTGCTACATGAAGCACTATGCCCGCGTGTTCCAGCCGACCGAGGTGCAGATGATGCTGGCCGCCTTCTCCAACATGGAGACGGTACACATCGCCGCCTACTCCTACCTGCTGGACACCATCGGCATGCCGGAGGCCGAGTACTCCGCCTTCCTCCACTACAAGGAGATGAAGGACAAGTACGACTACATGCAGGAGTTCGGCTGCGACACCAAGGAAGACATCGCCAAGACCCTGGCCGTCTTCGGCGCCTTCACCGAGGGCCTGCAGCTCTTCGCCTCCTTCGCGATCCTCCTCAACTTCCCGCGCTTCAACAAGATGAAGGGCATGGGCCAGATCGTCACCTGGTCGGTGCGCGACGAGTCGCTGCATACCCAGTCGGCGATCCGTCTGTTCAAGACCTTCATCGAGGAGAACCCGGAGATCTGGACCGACGAATTCGAGAAGGATCTCTACAAGGCCTGCGAGACCATCGTCACCCACGAGGACGCCTTCATCGACCTGGCCTTCGAGCAGGGCGGCGTCGAGGGCCTGGAGCCCGTCGACGTGAAGGCCTACATCCGCTACATCGCCGACCGCCGCCTGACCCAGCTGGGCCTGCAGCCGATCTACCGCACGGAGAAGAACCCCCTGCCCTGGCTGGACGCCATCCTGAACGGCGTCGAGCACACCAACTTCTTCGAGAACCGCGCGACGGAGTACTCCAAGGCCGCCACCCAGGGCACCTGGGACGAGGCTTTCGACTAGGCAGGGGAGCCAAGCCCCTCGCCCTTCGAGGCGCGCTCTGAAGAGCGCTCCTCAGGGTGAGGGGCTTTTCATTTCCGGAATCTCCGCGACCGCCTCATCCTGAGGAGCTTGCGCAGCAAGCGTCTTGCAGGATGAAACCGCACCTGCCCGCGCCCGCTCTCCACCCGCCACCCTCGGGCTCGTCCCGAGGGTCCAGGGGCCATCAGCACGGCACCTCCCCTGGATGCTCGGAACAAGTCCGAGCATGACAACAGAGTTGGCTTGTCTACCCCGGCCCCTCCAGCGACACGCTGCCGTCTTCCTTCAGGGTCCAGAAGGGGTTGTGGGCGACCTCCCAGGGGTGGCCGTCGGGGTCGGCGAAGTAGCCGGAGTAGCCGCCCCAGAAAACCTTCTGGCCCGGCTTCAGCAGCGTGGCGCCGGCGGCCTCGGCCTCCTTCAGGGTGGCGTCGACCGCTTCCGGGCTGGTGACGTTGTAGGCCAGAGCCACGCCGCCGAAGTTATGGCCCGGCGTGAGGTCCGCCAGCGCCAGCTGCGCGTCCTCGGCCAGGGCCTCCAGGCCGTAGAGGCCCAGCAGCAGGCCGCCGGCCAGCTGGTAGAAGACCACGGCCTCCTGCGTGCCCGGCCCCGCCGTCCAGCCCAGCCCTTCCTCGTAGAAGCTCCGCGCCCGCTTGAGGTCGCGCACGCCGAGGGTCACCATGGTCAGTCTCTGGTCCATCTTATTATCCTGCCGACTCCGGGGGCCGTAAGCCTAACGCGGAAGCCTCGCGACATACTGCTGCCAATTGGCTCGCGCCTATCGGGCTGTCGTCAATTCACCCGAACGGCTAGGAGAGCAGGAGCAACGTGGCTAAATACCGGCACGCCGGGAAGGGGTATCTCATGAAAGCGCCACGACTTTCCGCTTTGTCGCGGCCCCCTGTCTCGCCTATCATTGAGGCCAATTCAGCATACAACCCACCTACACGGAGAGCGTTTCAGCCATGGGGCGATTTGGCGTAGGCCAAGGCCTGCGGCGGGTGGAAGACTCGCGCTTCCTCACCGGCCAGGGCCGTTACAGTGACGATATCCAGCTTGAGGGGCAGACCTACGGCGTCGTGGTGCGCAGCCCCTTTGCCCATGCCGAGATCAAGTCGATCGACCTGGAGGAGGCCAAGGCCGTGCCGGGCGTGCTCGGTATCTTCACCGTCGACGACCTGGACGCCGACGGCGTCGGCAACGTCCCCTGCGTCGTGCCCATGCCCGGCAAGGGCGGCACCAAGACCGTCATGCCGCCGCGCCCGGCCCTGGCGCGCGGCCGGGTGCGCCACGTCGGCGACGGGGTGGCCTTCGTGGTGGCCGAAACGGCGACGGCGGCGCGCGACGCCGCCGAACTGGTGATGGTGGACTACGATCCGCTGCCGGCGGTCACCGACACCAAGACCGCCAAGGACCCGGGCCAGCCGCAGGTCTGGGACGAGGCGGCCAACAACACCAGCCTGGTCTGGGAAATGGGTGACGAGGCGGCCACCAAGGCGGCTTTCGACAAGGCGCACCACGTCACGAAACTGGAATTCGTGAACAACCGCGTCATCGTCAACGCCATGGAGACGCGCGCGGCCATCGGCGACTACGACGCGGCCAGCGAGACCTTCACGCTCTACACCGTCTCCCAGGGCTCGCACCGCATGCTGCCGCTGCTGGCCGACCGCATCTTCAACGTGCCCAAGGAGAAGATGCATGTCATCACCCCGGACGTGGGCGGCGGCTTCGGCATGAAGATCTTCGTCTATCCGGAGACCGTGCTGGTGCTCTTCGCGGCGCGGCGCCTGGGCCGCCCGGTGCGCTGGATCTCCGAGCGCGGCGAGGGCTTCCTCAGCGACACCCAGGGCCGCGACCACGTGACCCTGGCCGAGCTGGCCACCGACAAGGACGGCAAAGCGCTGGGCATCCGCGTCACCACCACCGCCAACATGGGCGCCTACCTCTCCAACTTCGCGCCCTTCATCCCAACAGGCTGCTACGCGCCCATGCTGAGCGGGCTCTACACCTTCCCCACCGGCTATGCCGAGGTGACCACCGTCTTCACCAACACCGTGCCGGTCGACGCCTACCGCGGCGCCGGGCGGCCGGAAGCGGCCTACCTGGTGGAACGCCTGATGGACGCGGCGGCGCGAGACATCGGCATGGCGCCCGACGAGTTCCGGCGGCGCAACTTCATCCCCAAGGAAGCGCTGCCCTACACCACCGCCTTCGACCAGACCTACGACAGCGGCGACTTCGCCGGCCTGCTGCAGCACGGCCTCGAGGCCATCGACTATGCCGACTTCGAGGCGCGGCGCGCCGAGGCGGCCCGCTTCGGCCGGCTGCGCAGCCTGGGCTTTGCCTGCTACGGCGAGGTCCGCGGCTCCAACGGCGAGGAGACCACGCGCCTGAAGGTGAAGGAGGAC
>JBNKHC010000192.1:0-2725 GCA_050290145.1 Kiloniellaceae bacterium
GATGGCGGCGGCCAGCACCACGTGCCCGACATAGCGCGCCCAGACCACCTGGGCCGTGGGGTAGCTCTGCACCAGGTATTTGGCCGTGGTGTCCAGCATGGCGAAGGTGCAGAAGGCCGCGACGATCAGCAGGATGCCCCGCAGCGGCTCGTTGGCCTGCGGCTCGACGGTATAGGGGCGCAGCGGCATCTAGGGGGCGGACTCCCGGCGGGTTGCGGTCGGGGAAGGCGGGCGGCAACCCGCGAGCCGGTGCCCATGCTAGACAGACGCGGCGCGGCGATACACCCACATTCCCGCAGGCCTTCCATGCGCAAAGCGGGCAGCGGGCGGAGGCTTCGACCCGGAAACTTGCCGCTAGGAAACTTGCCGCTAGTAGGTGGCCCGCCCGCCGGAGATATCGAACACCGCGCCGGTGCTGAAGGAGCAGTCGTCGGAAGCCAGCCAGGCGACCAGGGCGGCCACTTCCTCGACCTTGCCGAAGCGGCCCATGGGGATCTTGCTCAGCATGTAGTCGATGTGCTCCTGGGTCATCTGCTTGAAGATGTCGGTCTCCACCGCGGCCGGCGTCACGCAATTGACGATGACGCCGCTGCCGGCGGTTTCCTTGCCCAGGGACTTGGTCAGGCCGATGACGGCGGCCTTGGCGGTGCTGTAGGCGGCGGCGTTGGGGTTGCCTTCCTTCCCGGCCACCGAGGCGATGTTCACCACGCGGCCGTAGCCCTGCGTCAGCATGTCCGGCAGCAGGGCGCGGCAGCACAGGAAGACGGCGGTCAGGTCCACCGCCAGCACCCTTTCCCAGTCCTCCAGGCTGTACTCCCAGGTCTTCTGGTTGGGGCCGGTGATGCCGGCATTGTTCACCAGGATGTCGACGGTGCCCAGGGACGCCGTGGTTTCCGCCGCGGCAGCGGCGACGGCGGACTCCTCCGTGATGTCCAGGCAGCAGGTGGTGACGAGGGGGGCATCGGCCAGGCCCGCCGCCGCCTCCTTCAACGCCGTCGCGTCCAGGTCCCAGAGGGCGACCTTGGCGCCCCCGGCGGCCAGCCGCCGGGCCACGGCCAGGCCGATCCCCCGGGCCCCGCCGGTGACCACGGCTCCGCGCCCTTCAAAAGCTCTTCCGGTCATGCCTGATTCCTCTGCCGCTTCGATGTTTCCCGGTCCGGGCCAGCCTGCGGTCTGCCTCGGCTTGGCGCAAGCCATAGCTCTGGACGCCCGCAGCGAACTAGCTTACATCCTTCTGCCATGAACAGCATCGCTCCCGACCGCCTCCTGAGGCGGCTGGCGCCGCGGGCGCCGGCCGTTCCCGTGGTTTTCGACAGCCCGCACAGCGGCACCGACTATCCCGCCGATTTCGGCACCATCGCGCCGCTGGCGGTCATCCGCCGTTCCGAGGACGCCTTCATCGACGAGATTTTCGGCTCGGCGCCGGACCACGGTGCGCCCCTGATCGCGGCGGAGTTTCCGCGCATCTACATCGACCCGAACCGCGACCTCATCGATCTCGACCCGGCGATGCTGGACGGCGCCTGGCCGGACCCGCTGGTGCCCAGCCGCAAGACGGAACTGGGTGTCGGCCTGATCTGGCGCATCATGCCGCCGGACACCCCGCTCTACGACCGCCTGCTGAGCGTCGAAGAGGTGCGGGGGCGTATCGAACGCTGCTGGAAGCCCTATCACCAGGCCGTGGCCTCGGCGATCGAGGAGACGCACCAGCGCTTCGGCAAGGTCTGGCACGTGAACTGCCACTCCATGCCGGCGGTGGGTAATGCCGCCAGTGAGGACGGGCCGGTGGCGCGCGCGGAATTCGTCCTCGGCGACCGTGACGGAACCACCTGCGAGCCGGGCTTTACCGCTTTCGTTGCCGGGCAGCTGCGCGACATGGGCTACCTGGTGAAGATCAACGAGCCCTACAAGGGCGTCGAGCTGGTGCGCCGCTACTCCGACCCGGCGACGGGCCGGCACAGCCTGCAGCTGGAGATCAACCGCAAGCTCTACATGGACGAAGAGCGCATCGAGAAGAACGGTGGCTTCAGCGAGTTGCGGGCCAACATCGACAAGCTGATCGCCGCCATCTGCACCTACGCCCAGCAGCACGTCGCCTGACGTTTTGGGAAGCGACAGCCGCAAGCCATCCGTAGCCAAGCTCTACAGCTGAACAACACGGGGGGGGAGGGGGAGCCGTGGACGCAGCGACAGAGACCGTCATCCAACGCTTGCCGCAGCTGCATCCGGCGTGCCGGTGAGAGCGGGCATGACCACTACCCTGGAACGCGAGCGCGAAGAACAGGCGAAGTGGCGCCTGCTGCCCCACTGCAGCGGGATGCGCGGTTTCGACGAACTGCTGAACGGCGAGTTTTTGCCGCGAGAGGCTGCGCGTGCCCGCGAGGCCCGCTGGCTGAATGAGACGATCTCCTTTGCCGCCGCGAAGGTGCCCTACTACAGGGATCTCTTCGCGCGGCTCGGGCTTTCCGTCGATGACATCAAGAGCGCGCAGGAACTGTCGAAGCTGCCGCTGCTCTCGAAGTTTGCGCTGACGCAGGAAGGCCGGCGCCTGCATGCCGAGGAACTGCCGCCCGACGAGCACCATCAGGGCATCACCCTGTCCTCCGGCACGACGGGACGCCCGGCCAGGGTGCTGCAGACGCGGCGCAACAACATGATGTTCACCTACCTGGGCCAGCGCCAGATCCGTTGGATGCGCTATGACCCCAAGGGCAAGCAGGCGGAG
>JBNKHC010000193.1:0-9711 GCA_050290145.1 Kiloniellaceae bacterium
CTGGGGCTGCGAGATGGTGCTGCTGCGCTTCGCCGCGGTGAACGACACGCCAAAGCGCACCCTGACCGTGGTGAACGGCAGCGCCTGCCTGGGCCTGCTTGTCGCCACGTCCTGGCTGTGGCAGCGCCTGCCGCTGCACGACCTGCTGATCCTCTTGTCCATGGGGCCGGTCGCCATCATCGGCCAGTACTGCAACATCCGCGCCTTCCAGATGGCCGAGACCGCCAAGCTGGTGCCGGTGAAATACATCGGCCTGGTCTTCGCCGCCCTGCTGGGCTTGGTGTTCTTCGACGAGGTGCCGCGTCCGGCGGCCATCGCCGGCGCGGTGATGATCTGCAGCGGCGCCTTCTACCTGGCCCGCCACAAGCCGGTGCAGCTGGCCGCGCGCGTCAGGCCTTAGCGGGTCAGCGCTTCAGCTCAGCAGCAGGGAATCGCTGTCCAGCTCCTCGCCGCGCACCTTGGCGAACATGGCCATGAGGTCGCCGACCTGCATGCGGGCGCGCTCCTCGCCGGAGACGTCCAGCACCACCTGGCCCTCGTGCAGCATCAGGCTGCGGCTGCCCAGCGACAGGGCCTGGCGCATGGAGTGCGTCACCATCAGCGTGGTCAGCTTCTCCGCCTCCACCAGGTCGCGGGTCAGCTCCAGGACGAAGTTCTGCATGCGCGGGTCCAGCGCGGCGGTGTGCTCGTCCAGCAGCAGGATCTTGGTCGGCCTGAGCGTCGCCATGACCAGGCTCACCGCCTGGCGCTGGCCGCCGGAGAGCAGGCCCATGCGGTCGCCGAGGCGGTTTTCCAGGTTGAGGCCCAGGCGCGAGATCTTGTCGCGGAACTCGTCGCGCCGCGCCAGGGTCAGGGCCTTGCCGAGGCCGCGGCGCGCGCCGCGCGAAGCCGCCAGGGCGAGGTTCTCCTCGATGGTCAGGCCCTCGCAGGTGCCGGCCAGGGGATCCTGGAAGACGCGGGCGGCCAGCGCCGCGCGGCACGGGGCCGGCCAGGCGGTGACGTCGGTGCCGTCGATGACGATGCGTCCGGCGGTCGGCTGCACCTCGCCGGTCAGGCAGTTCAGCAGGGTCGACTTGCCGGCGCCGTTGGAGCCGATGACGGTGACAAACTCGCCGGCGGCGATCTCGGTGGAGATGCCCTGCAGGGCGCGGGTCTCCATCACCGTGCCGGGGCTGAAGGTGACCTTGAGGTCTTCGACCCGGATCATGCGCCGCCTCCCCCCCCACTGCTGGCGTTGCGCCGCGCCAGCAGCGTCTTCAGCGGGTTGCGCGCGCCCGGCAGGATGAGCGCCAGGGCCACCAGCACGGCGGTCACCAGGTTGAGGTCCGCCGAGGTCAGGCCCAGGTAGTCGGCGTTGAGCGCGAAGGCGATGGCCAGGCGGTAGACGATGGAGCCGAAGATGCAGGCGGCCACCGCCATGACCACGCCGCGCACCCGGAAGATCGCCTCGCCGGCGATGACCGCGGCCAGGCCGACCACGATGGTGCCGGTGCCGATGGTGATGTCGGCAAAGCCGTTCATCTGGGCGAAGAGCGCGCCGCCCAGGGCCACCATGCCGTTGGAGAGCGCCATGCCCACGGCGGTCACCTTCGCGGTGGCGATGCCCTGGGCGCGGGCCATGCGCGGGTTGGCGCCGGTGGCCCGCATGCCCAGGCCGTACTCGGTGATCAGGAACCAGCCCATCATGACCGCGACCACGGCGATGACCACGGCCCCGAATATGGGCTTCAGGTAGAGCCCCGAAAGGCCCAGCCCCTCGAAGGGGGTCAGCACCGTCGGCTCGGTGATCAGCGCCAGGTTCGGCCGCCCCATGATGCGCAGGTTCACCGAATAGAGCGCGATCATGGTGAGGATCGAGGCCAGCAGGTGCAGGATGCCGAAGCGCAGGTTGAGGATGGCGGTCACCAGCCCGGCCAGCATGCCGGCGACGATGGCGAGGCCCGTCGCCACATAGGGGTCGACCCCGGCGATGATCAGGGTCGCCGCCACGGCGGCGCCCAGCGGGAAGCTGCCGTCGACCGTCAGGTCCGGGAAATTCAGGATGCGGAAGGAGAGATAGACCCCCAGGGCGACGAGACCGTAGACGAAGCCGATCTCGATCGCCCCGAGGAAGGAGACTAGGTTCATGCCGCCCGCCGCGCCCCGCGGGGCGCGGCCTCTTCAGAGCCGAAAGATGGCGCTTACTGCACCACTTCCTTGGCCTTTGCAACGAGGGAGTCGGGAATGGTGACCCCCATCTTGGCGGCCATGGCCGGGTTCACGTAGAGCTCGGTGATCTCCACGCCCTCCACGGGAATGGTGCCCGGCGCCTCGCCCTTGAGGACCCGCACCACCATCTTTCCGGTCTGGCGGCCGATGTCGTAGTAGTTGAAGCCGAGGGCGGCGACGGCGCCGCGCGGCACGGAATCAGTGTCGCCGGCGTAGACCGGGACCTTGTTGTCGACGCCCACCTTCACCACGGCCTCGAAGGCCGAGACGATGGTGTTGTCGGTCGGCACGTAGATGACGTCGGCCTTGCCGATCAGGCTCTGGGCGGCGCCCAGCACCTCGGAGGACTTGGTGGCCGGTGCCTCGATGACGGTCAGGCCGCGGGCCGGCGCCTCCTTCTTGATCAGCTCCATGAGGGTGACCGAGTTGGCCTCGCCCGGGTTGAAGGGCACGCCGACGGACTTGGCGTCGGGGGAGATCTGCTTGATCAGGTCCAGGTGCTTGCCGATGGGCGAGAGGTCGGACATGCCGGTGACGTTGCCGCCCGGCATCATCGGGTCGCCGACCAGCTTGGCCCCCACGGGGTCGGTCACCGCGGTGAAGACCACGGGGATGTCGTCGGTGGCCGAAACCACGGCCTGGGCCGAGGGGGTGGAGATCGGCACGATCACGTCCGGCGCCTCGCCGACGAACTTGCGGGCGATCTGCGCCGCGGTGGCCGGATTGCCCTGGGCGCTCTCATAGAGGAAGCGCAGGTTCTTGCCCTCCACGAAGCCGGCGGCGGCCAGCTCGTCGCGCACGCCGTCGCGCGCGGCGTCGAGGGCCGGATGCTCGACGATGGCGGTGGTCGCCACGGTGACCTCCTGGGCCGCGGCGGAAAGGGTCAGTCCGGCGGCGGTCAGCGCAGCCGCTGACAGGCCGGTAATGGCGGTTCGTAGACGCATCTTGGTCTCGCTCCCTGGTGTTCTTCTTGGGTGCCCGGCGGGCATAATTTCAGACCGCTTGGCTTAGCACGCAAACGACCTGCCGTCCAAGGCTCTCGGCAGAAACCGCCCTGCCCCGCCGCCGGTTGCCGCCGGGCGGGGCGAAAGATTAAACTCGCCCGCAGATTCCCTCCCAGGGCCTGGAATCCTTCCAGAAATCCCGAGAACGCCCCGCGAAAGGTGCCCTCATGGAAACCCGCAAGCTCGGCCGCAGTGGCCTCTCCGTCTCCCCGATCTGCCTCGGCACCATGATGTTCGGCGACCAGACCGACGAGAAGGAAGCCAGGCGCATTATCGACCATGCCCGCGACGCCGGGGTGAACTTCATCGACACCGCCGACCAGTACGGCCAGGGCAAGTCGGAGGAGATCGTCGGCCGCGCCATCGCCAAGGACCGCGATTCCTGGGTCCTGGCCACCAAGGGCGGCAACCCGGTGAAGGACAAGCACGCCAACTCGCAGGGCCTCAGCCGCAAGTGGCTGCTGAAGGCCATCGACGACAGCCTGGCCCGCCTGAAGGTGGACTACGTCGACATCTGGTATCTGCACCTGGACGACTACTCGGCGCCGCTGGAAGAAGCGGTCAGCGCCGTGGCCGACGTGCTGGGCTCCGGCAAGGCGCTCTACTGGGGGGTCAGCAACTTCCGCGGCTGGCGCATCGCCGAGATGGTCCACCTGGCAGCCGAGGCCGGGATCGACAGGCCGGTGGTCTGCCAGCCCTACTACAACGCCATGAACCGCACGCCGGAAGTGGAGATCCTGCCGGCCTGCGAGTACTACGGCCTGGGCGTGGTGCCCTACAGCCCGCTGGCGCGCGGTATCCTGACCGGCAAGTACCAGCCCGGCAAGACGCCACCCAAGGGCAGCCGCGCCGGGCGCAAGGACGCGCGCATGATGCAGGCCGAGTTCCGCGAGGAATCCATCGTGATCGCCCAGAAGATCAAGGAACACGCCGAGGCCAAGGGCATGACCGCGGCCGACTTCGCGGTGAACTGGGTGCTGGCCAACCCCATCGTCACCTCGGTGCTGGCCGGCCCGCGCACCCTGGAGCAGTGGAAGGGCTACCTGGGCGCCCTCGACCACGGCTTCGACGAGGAGGACGAGGCGCTCTTGAACTCCCTGGTCGCCCCGGGCCACCCCTCGACCCCCGGCTTCACCGACCCGCGCTATCCCCTGACGGGCCGGCCGGGGTGGTGAAGACGGGCGAGCGGCGCCACTAGCCCTTTCTATTACCCTCGGGCTTGACCCGAGGGTCCATGGTCAGGCCTGGCGCCCGGGCTCTCCCATGGATCCCGGATCGCGCTCCCATTGGTGATTTGAGGGGACGCTCGCTTGTCCGCGATGACCGCCGAGCTTGGCCGGGCCACGGCGGGCCAGGCTCAACCCCTCGCCGTCCGGCCGGCCTCGAGGCGCTCCAAGTCGTCGATGGGAACGTAGGTCGTTTTCTGCTCGTTCATCGAGATGACGTCGAGGTCGACCAGGGCGCTGCGCGCGGTGGCGCCCAGCAGGCCGTCGGCGGTCACCCCGTCGCTGGAGAGCGGCAGCACCAGGCGCTCGCCCATGGCGATGCGGTCGGTGCAGCGGTAGATCGGCCCGCTGGCCAAGAGGGCCGCTTCGTCGCGGATTACCTTGAGAAAGTTCTTGTTGGTCGCCTGGAAGCGGTCGCCGGCGACGATGTCCGACAGCAGCCGCCCGGCCACGGAGCCGCCGAAGATCTCGTTCACCTCCTCGCCGGCCAGGCGATAGCGGAAGGTACCCGCCGCCGGCTCGTATTCGCTCAGCCAGATGATCGGCAGCACCGGCCCCAGGCGGGCCGGGTCGATGTCCCGGCGCGACGGCATGCGCTTGTCCCCCCGTGCCTCGAGGTAGTGCGTCAAAAGGGTCCGCAATTGTCGGCTCTTGCTGGTTGAAATCATGACCGGATGGCTAAAACCGCGCTGAACGAGATCTCGGCGTGTCGGCTCATAATACGGCATTTTGCCCGGCCGACAGCTTCGTGCGAACTATAGCACAAGAAGCACGCCTTGGGGCGTTCTTGGTCCGCCCCTGGCCGGGCCGGAGCGCCCGCAGCCCCTGGACGCGCCTTCCGTCCCCTGCCAGGATGCGCTCCAGTCACCGCCTTATCGCCGGGACCATGCTGGAAACCGCGCTCGTTGCCACCGCCACCTTCTTCGCGACCATGGGCCCGCTCGACGTGGCGGCGCTCTTCGCCGCGCTGACGCCGCACAACTCCACCAAGGAGCGGCGGGCCATCGCCCTGAAGGGGACCCTGATTGCGCTGGGCATCCTGCTGGCCTTTGCCGTCTTCGGCGATTCGCTGCTGCACCTCTTCGGCATCTCCCTGCCGGCGCTGCGCACCGCCGGCGGCATCCTGCTGCTGCTCATCGCCATCGACATGGTCTTCGCGCGGCCCTCCGGCGGCGTCACCACCACCGAGGACGAGAACCGCGAGGCCACGGCCAAGGCCGACATCTCGGTCTTTCCCCTGGCCACGCCGCTGATCGCCGGGCCGGGCACCATGGGCGCCACCATCCTGCTGGTCGCCAACGCGGAGGGCGATCCCGCCACCATCGCCATCGTCGTCGGCTGCCTGGTCGGCATGCTGCTGGCCACCTTCGTGCTGATGCTGATCGCCGCGCAGATCCAGCGCCTGCTGGGCGTCACCGGCCTGCACGTCATCGCCCGCGTCATGGGCGTGCTGCTGGCCGCCCTGGCCGTGCAGTTCCTCTTCGACGGCATCGCCAGCAGCGGCCTGCTGGGCTAGCCCCGCTTGGGCTCAGCCGTGGGCGCTGGAAGCGGCCCAGAGGTTGATGCCGCTGTCGGTCGCCAGTTCGTCGATCTTCGCCAGCTCATCGTCGCTGAAATCCAGCTTGCCGAGGGCGGCCACGCAGTCCTCCACCTGCTCGACCCGGCTGGCGCCGATCAGGGCCGTGGTAATCCGCGCATCACGCAGCACCCAGGCAATGGCCATCTGCGCCAGGCTCTGACCGCGCGCCCGGGCGAGATCGTTGAGGCCGCGCACTTTCGCCAGATTTTCCTCGGTCATGAATTCGGGCCTGAGGCTCTTGCCGGCCGTCGCGCGGCTGCCCTGCGGCACCGCCTTCAGGTACTTGTCGGTCAGCATGCCCTGGGCCAGCGGCGAGAAGGCGATACAGCCGATGCCCTCCTCCTCCAGGACCGGCAACAGGCCGTCGTTCTCGATCCAGCGGTTGAGCAGGGAGTAGCTCGGCTGATGGATCAGACAGGGCGTGCCGAGATCGCGCAGGATCTTCACCGCCTCTCGGGTCTTCTGCGGCCCGTAGGAGGAGATGCCGACGTAGAGCGCCTTGCCCTGGCGCACCGCCGAATCCAGCGCGCCCATGGTCTCCTCCAACGGCGTGTCCGGGTCGTAGCGGTGCGAGTAGAAGATGTCGACGTAGTCGGTGCCCAGGCGCTTCAGGCTCTGGTCCAGGCTGGCCAGCAGGTACTTGCGGCTGCCCCACTGCCCGTAGGGGCCCGGCCACATGAGGTAGCCCGCCTTGGAGGAGATGATCATCTCGTCGCGGTAGGGCGCGAAGTCGGTCTTCAGCAGGCGCCCGAAGTTGGCTTCTGCCGAGCCCGGCGGCGGTCCGTAGTTGTTGGCCAGGTCGAAGTGGGTGATGCCCAGGTCGAAAGCGCGGCGGCAGATGGCGCGCCCCGTCTCCACGGGGCGGTCGTCGCCGAAGTTGTGCCACAGGCCGAGCGAGAGTGCCGGCAGCTGCAGGCCGCTGCGCCCGCAGCGGTTATAGATCATCGTGTCGTAGCGTTCCTGGGCGGCCAGGTACGGCATCGCGGTCTCCCAAAGCCTGGAATTCCCTTTGGCCGGAACGGCCGGGAAAGCAGGCAGTCTAAATCGTGGTCACGCCGCGGTGCAAACCCGCAGGACCGCGAACACGGGGTCCTTCTGCTTCAAGCCGCGCTGATGCCGCCGTTCACGGAGATGGCCTGGCCGGTGATCTTGGCCGCGCCGGGGCCGGCCAGGAAAAGGATCAGCTCGGCCAGGTCCTCCGCCGTGGTCGGGCCGAGGTCGGCCAGGGGCCGCGCCTTCTCGAACAGCTTCTTCGAAAACGTGCCCTCGGCCATGAGGCGGTCGGTCAGCGCCGTGCCCTCCACCAGCGAGGGGGTGATGGCGTTGGCGCGGACGCCGTTGCGCTTGCCCTCGATGGCAAGGCCGCGGGTGAACTGCACGATGCCGGCCATGACCGCGCCGATGACGCTCTCGCCCGGCGTCGCCACCTTGGCGGCGTCGGAGGCGACGTTGAGGATGCAGCCGCCGCCACCCTCCATCATCGCCGGCAGCACGGCGCGGCAGGCGTTGAGGGTCGGCGCCAGGTCCTCCATGAGGGTGCGGTTGATCTGG
The DNA here is from genome assembly GCA_050290145.1 of Kiloniellaceae bacterium. GTDB lineage: Bacteria > Pseudomonadota > Alphaproteobacteria > Kiloniellales > Kiloniellaceae > Pelagibius. Next base: position 7,569 of record JBNKHC010000193.1, read on the forward strand.
GCGATGGGCTGGCGGAACAGCAGCTCCGGCAGGTTGTTGCCGCCCGGCGAACAGACCAGCAGGTCGATGCCGCCCATGCCGGCCACCGCCGTCTCCGCCATGTCCTTGGCCGCCTTGGGGTCGGCGCAGTCGGCCAGCAGGGCGGCGATCTCCGCCTCGCTCTTCAAGCGGCGCAGGTGGTCCACGGCGGCGGCGGCCCGCTCCGGATTGCGGCCGACCAGGCGCAGGCGCGGCACGCCGGCGCGGATCAGCGCCTCGGCCGCCGCCAGGCCGATGCCCGAGGTGCCGCCGACGATCACCACCGACTGCTCCGAGAACCGCTTGATCCTTGGCCGCTTCGCCCCGCGCATGTCGCTCCTCCGCTTTGTCCCGGACTGAAGGGGAGCAGTTTCGGCACGCGGGCGCAAGAAGCGGATAGAGACGCCGGGGCCGGCCTGTTGAGATCGGCACGTCCCGCCTTACGGAGTAGACCCATGACCGCCTTGCGTTTCGTCGCCCTCGACAGCGACCTCGTCCAGACCTGGCGCCGCGGCGCCGCCGACGCCAACGGCCAGACGCCTGAACGCCAGCTCTCCGACGGCGGTGGCAATCCCTGCCGCCACTGCCTGGACGACATCGCCGAGGGCGCGCCCTTCCTGGTGCTGGCCCACCGCCCCTTCCCCGGCCCGCAGCCCTACGCCGAGGTCGGCCCCATCTTCGTGCATGCCGAGGACTGCCCGCGTTACGGCGAGACCGGACGCGCGCCGGAGATGTTCGCACGGCGCGAGGCGATCATGATCCGCGGCTACGGCAGCGACGACCGCATCGTCTACGGCAGCGGCAAGGTGATCCCGACGGAGGACATCGAGGCCGCCGCGCGGCAGATCTTCGAAGACCCGAAGATCGCCTACCTGCACCTGCGCTCGGCCAGCAACAACTGCTTCCAGTGCCGCATCGAGCGCGGATAGACGCTGCCTGGGTCCGACCCCGCCGCCGCTCTATTTCTGCGCCAGGACCCGCGCATAGCGGGCCAGCTCGCGGGGCGGATAGTCGGGAAAGGCCCGGAAATAGGCGAGATAGCCGCGCAGCCGGGCGCGCCCCTCACGCAGCTTCGCGGGGTCCAGCGCGGCCTGGTGGAACATGGCCCGCACACGCCGGCGCATCCGGCGCGGCGGCAGCCCGCGTTCGTTGACGATGACGCCGGTCACCCGCTGCTGCTGGCCGGCGGAGAGGATGCGCGATTTGCGCTCGTTCAACGGCAGCTTCAGGGGCTCGCCCGTCAGCCCCTTGCGTGCGAAGTAGGCCGCAAGCTCCACGTCCTCCCGCACCGCCCCGCTGATCGTGATGTCGTCGGCATAGCGCGTATAGACGAGGTCCATCTCACTGCACAGGCGGGCCATGTTCTCGTCGAAGCGGCGCAGGATCAGGTTGGAGATCATCGGGCTGGTCGGGGCGCCTTGTGGCAGGGAAGAGCGCCGCGTGCAAAGACGGGCGAGGAGACGCCGCGCATCGGCGTTCACCAAGCCGCTGTCGCCGAGCATTTCTTCGACCAGCCGATAGCGCAGCGAGCCGAAGAAATCCTTGATGTCGATCTTCGCCACATAGGGCTGCGCCAGGTGGCGCCTGGCGTTGGTGATGGAATTGCGCAGCGCCCCGGCCTGAGATGCCGGCACGAAGGAATGAACCGTATCGTGCACGGGCTGTCCGGCCAGGATGTGATGCAGTATGAAGCGCTGGGTCACTTTGAGGAAGATCTGCGGGCTCTCGATCCAGCGCACTCCGCCGCCGCGTTTGGGGATCGAGAAGCGCCGGTAATGGTGATCATAGCGGGTATCGCGCAGCCATCGGAGAAACTGCAGGGACACCCCCAGGCAGAGGGCGATTCCCTGCGGCGACAGCCGCAGGCGCGCAGCCACACCGCTGGTCCCGCCGGCAAGGCTCAACTGCTCCAGGCTGTCGAAGGAAAGGAAGTGGAGTGAGGTGTCGCGCGAAAGCGCCAGGGGGCTGGTTCGACAGTGTCGGGACCACAGGCGAGCGCTGGCCGTCGCCTGCGCGCGCGCTGGCGACGGTCTGCGCTCGTCCTCGGTCGACCCGAAGGGTCGGCCGAGTGAATCGATGAGAGACCTTAGGTTTGTAGACGGCGAAGCGCCGCCCGACTCCCCTT
>JBNKHC010000194.1:0-4844 GCA_050290145.1 Kiloniellaceae bacterium
GCGGCGCGAGAAGTCCGGCGAGACCGACTCGATGACCTCGGGCAGGCGCGCCACCCCTTGGGAGACCAGCAGGCGGTCGACCTCCGGGCGGATGATGGAGCGCAGGGTCGGCAGGATCACCGTGTAGTCGGCGAGCTGGCCCAGTTCCACCGTTTCATGCGCAAGCAAGGGATGGCCCGGGCGAACGACGAAGACCACCTCCTCCGAATAGAGGTATTCGAAGGCCAGGGCCTGCATGGCGCGCGGCGCGGCCAGGCGTCCGACCACCAGGTCCAGGTCGCCCTGGCGCAGCTCCTGCAGCAGCAGTTCGTTGGGGCCGGTGATGATGCGCACCGTGGCGCCCAGGCCCTCGGCCTTCGCGCGCAGCACCGCCTGGGGCATGATACGGTTGGCGCTGGTCGGCAGGGCGCCGATCGCCAGGGTGTGGCCGCCGCGCGCCTGGGCCTGGGAGACCGAGTCGACGCCCTGGCGCAGGGCGGTCAGCGAGGCGCCGGCGTAGCGCTGGAAGGCCTCGCCGTAGCCGGTCAGGAAGACGCCGCGCCGCGAGCGCTCGAACAACACCACGCCCAGGATATCTTCCAGCTCGGCGATGGCCTTGGAGACCGCCGGCTGGGTGATGGCCAGGGCCTCCGCCGCGCCGCCGAAGCTGCGCCGCGCCGCGACCTCCAGGAAGCAGGCCAGGTGGCGGATCTTGATGCGGCTGTCGGGCGTCAACTTTCATATCCATTTGGTTATGAATAAATGAGAACATAGCATTTTAAATGCTCAAACAAGTATGAAATGATCCTTTGAGACGCACGCCCGGTCATTGCCCGGCCGCGCTCCTCAAGACAAGGCGGGGTTCTTTGCGGCACGAAGAAAAGAGCCTCATGCTGAGGAGCCCGCGCCCCGGTGAAGCTTGCGGGCGGGCGTCTCGAAGCACGCACAGCGGTGGTCCAACACCGCGAGCAGGATGGATTGAGGAGAAGGCTTTATGGACTTCAGAGCGCTGAACGGTGTTGTCCTGCACGTAGAGGACCTGGGTCCGGCGGACAAGCCGGCGCTGGTCTTCGCCAACTCGCTGGGCACCGACTTCCGCATCTGGGACGACGTGGTGGCGCGGCTGATCGAGCGCTTCCGCATCGTGCTCTACGATAAGCGCGGCCACGGCCTGTCGGAGCTGGGCGAAACCCCCTACAGGATCGACGACCACGTGGCCGACCTGGCCGCCTTGCTGGACGACCTGGCCGTTGAGAACGCCATCGTCTGCGGCCTCTCCGTCGGCGGGCTTATCGCCCAGGGGCTCTACGCCAGCCGCCCAGACCTGGTCTCCGCCCTCATCCTCTGCGACACCGCCCACAAGATCGGCACGGACGAACTTTGGAACGGCCGCATCGCCGCCATCGAGCAGGGCGGCATCGCCTCGATCTCCGAAGCCATCCTGGAGCGCTGGTTCTCCAGGGACCTGCGCGAGAACGACCCGGTGGCCCTGGCGGGCTGGCGGGCCATGCTGACCCGCACGCCAGCGGCCGGCTACACCGGCACCGCCGTCGCCATCCGCGACGCCGACTTCACCGAAGCGGCGAAGCAGATCGCGGTGCCGACGCTCTGCGTGGTCGGCGACGAAGACGGCGCCACGCCGCCGGAGCTGATGCGCCAGACCGCCGGCCTCATCCCCGGCGCGCGCTACGAGGTGATCGCCGGGGCCGGACACCTGCCCTGCATCGAACGGCCCGCCGAGCTCTGCGAGCTGATCCTCGATTTCGCGGAGGGCAACAATCTTGTCTGACGACCCGCGCAGAAGCGCCGGCCGCAAGACCCGCACAGAGGTGCTGGGCGAGAGCTACGTCGCCGCCTCCGACGCCAAGCGCAGCGACTTCAACGCCGACTTCCTGGACTTCATCACCGAAGGCGCCTGGGGTTCGGTGTGGGCGCGCCCCGGCCTGACCCGGCGCGAGCGCAGCATGATCACCATCGCGCTGCTGGCCGCCGGTGGTCACTTCGAGGAAGTCGCCATGCATGTGCGCGCCACCGCCAACACCGGGGCCAGCGCCGAGGACATCAAGGAAGCGCTGCTGCACGTCGCCGTCTACGCCGGCGTGCCGGCGGCCAACCAGGCCTTCAAGGTCGCCAAGCAAACCCTGGATGAAATGGCTGGGGACGAAATGGCCGGGAACAATATGGGTGGGGAAAAAACCGCAACACAAGGAAAGCAGGAGACCCGGAAATGACCTATTCCCCGCGCGACTGGGGCTCACATCCCCCCATCATCGCCCCGGATTACAAATCGACGAACCTGCGCGGCGCCACCAAGCCGCTGATCCCGATTCAGCAGTCGCTCTCCGAGCTGACCGGCCCGGTCTTCGGCCAGGATTCCCTTGGCGAGTTCGACAACGACCTGACCAAGAACGGCCGCAAGGACGGCGAGCCGCTGGGCGAGCGCATCATCGTCTCCGGCAAGGTGGTCGACGAGCTCGGCCGGCCGCAGCCCAACATGCTGGTCGAGGTCTGGCAGGCCAACGCCGCCGGGCGCTACATCCACAAGGTGGACCAGCACAACGCGCCGCTGGACCCGAACTTCTTCGGCGGCGGGCGCTGCGTCACCGACGACCAGGGCGTCTACCGCTTCTATTCGGTGAAGCCCGGCGCCTATCCCTGGGGCAACCATCCCAACGCCTGGCGGCCGAACCACATCCACTTCTCGCTCTTCGGGCCCAGCATCTGCACGCGCCTGGTGACGCAGATGTACTTCCCGGGCGACCCGCTGCTGGACCTGGACCCGATCTTCCTGGCCTCGCCGGAGAAGGCGCGCAACCGCCTGATCTCGGAGTTCGACCTGTCGCTGACGGAAGAGGAGTTCGCCCTGGGCTACCGCTTCGACATCGTGCTGCGCGGCCCCTGGGAAACCCCCATGGAAACGGCCTGAGGAGGGGAGGACACCATGACCCCAGGAAAGACTAAGGGGGGACAGACGCCCTCCCAGACCGTCGGCCCCTACTTCGCCTACGGCCTGACCCCGGAACAGTACGGCTACCCGCTGGCCTCCATCGCCTCGCCGGACCTGCGCAGCCCCGACGTCGAGGGCCAGCAGATCCGCATCGAGGGCCGTGTGCTGGACGGCAACGGCGAGGTGGTCGACGACGCCATGATCGAGATCTGGCAGGCCGACCCGCAGGGCCGCTACGCCCACCCGGCGGATCCCCGCGGCGGCAACATCGCCTTCAAGGGCTTCGGGCGCTGCGGCACCGGCACCGACCCGGAAAACCGCTTCATCTTCGACAGCGTGAAGCCCGGCGCGGTGGACGAGGCCCAGGCCCCGCACGTCAACGTCATCGTCTTCATGCGCGGCCTGCTGAGCCACCTCTACACCCGCATCTACTTCGCCGACGAAGCCGACGCCAACGCCAAGGACCCGGTTCTGCAGTCGGTACCGGCCGAGCGCCGCGATACCCTGATCGCCGCGCGCGAGGAGTCGGGCGGCACGGTCGTCTACCGCTTCGACATCCACATGCAGGGCGACAGGGAAACGGTCTTCTTCGACGTCTGATGAGCACCTTGCCCTTCGACAGCGCCTTCCTCGGCCCGCTGCTCTCCGATGCGGAGACGGTGGGCCACCTGGACGACCGCGCGCAGATCCGCGCCATGCTGGTCTTCGAGGCGGCGCTGGCACAGGCGGAAGGCCGTTGCGGTGTCATCCCGAAGGACGCGGCCAGGGGTATTGCCGACTTGGCGGCAGAGATCGAGATCGACCCGGCGTCGCTGGCCGCGGGCACGGCGCGCGACGGCATCCCGGTGCCCGCCCTGGTCGCCGAACTGCGTAAGGCTGTAGGGGGGGACGCGGCACACTACGTGCACTGGGGCGCCACCACCCAGGACGTCATGGATACGGGCCTCATCCTGCGCCTGCGCCGCATCCTTGACATCTTCGACAAGCGTCTCGCCGATCTTGGCGACAGGCTGGCCGCCCTGGCCGAGGCCGAGCGCGGCACGGTCATGCTGGCGCGCACCCGCGGCCAGCAGGCGACGCCGACCTCCTTCGGCCTCAAGGCGGCGGGTTGGCTGGCGCCGCTCGACCGCCACCGCGCCCGCCTGAAGGAACTGCGACCGCGCCTGGAAGTGTTGAGCTTCGGCGGTGCCGCCGGCAACCTCTCCGCCCTCGGCGACGAGGGACCGGAAGTCGCAACAGCTCTGGCCGAGGCCTTGAAGCTGGAACTACCGCCGATGCCCTGGCACAGCCAGAGGGACTGCCTCATCGAACTGGGGTCCTGGCTCGGCCTGGTCAGCGGCAGTCTCGGCAAGATGGCCGGCGATATCCTGCTGCTGTGCCAGAACGAGGTGGGCGAGCTGCGCGAAGGCGCCCACAACGGCCAACCGGGCGGCGGCTCCTCCACCCTGCCGCAGAAACAGAACCCGGTGCGCTCCGAAGCGGTGCTCTCCCTCACCCGCCACGTGGCGGGCCTGACCGGGCAGCTGCAGCTCACCGCCTTCCACGCCCAGGAGCGCGACGGCGTCGCATGGCAGATGGAATGGCTGGTGCTGCCGCAGATGCTCGTCGCCACCGGCGCGGCGCTGCGCCAGTCGCTGGAGCTGCTGGAGGGCCTGCAGCTCGATCGCGCGAAGATGCGCGCCAACATCGAGGCCACCCGGGGCCTGGCCCTGGCCGAGGCGGTGAGCTTCGCCCTCTCGGCCAAGCTGCCGCGCCCCGAAGCGCAGGCCCTGGTGAAGGACGCCTGCAAGGAAACCATCGCCTCCGGCCGTCCCCTGATGGACATCCTCGCCGAACGCAGCGAGGTACCCGTCGACTGGCAGGCCCTGGCCGAGCCGGCGGCGCAGCTTGGCGCCGCCAGCGACTTCATCGACCGCGT
>JBNKHC010000195.1:0-2528 GCA_050290145.1 Kiloniellaceae bacterium
TGGAAACGCTTCGCCCCTACGGCGCCCAGGACCTGGGCAACCGCATCCGCGTCGTCTGGGAAGGCGCCGAATACCGCGGCCGCTTCCGCCAGGTGATCTGGGACGGCAGCGCGCACCTCTCCGACAACCGGGTCGTGGCGGCCCGGCCGATCAACTTCTTCAACCGCGACAAGACCCTGGACCAGGTCTCGGAAACCGAGCTGGCCTGGCGGGCACTCACCACCGGCAACATCGGTGGCTTCGACCTCTGGGTCGCCGACCCCTACGGCGGCACCCTGAAGATCGAGACGCCGCTGGTGAAGTGTGGCCTGCCGCTGGAGGAGATCGGCTTGGAGGACGAGGTCTTTGACGAAAGCGGCGTGCTGCCGCGCTACCTGAAAGTCTTCCGCCTGCCCACGGAGAATCCGCACCAGACGATGACCTTCACGCGGCGCATCGCGCTGCGCGCGCAAGGCGACAACCCGATCTTCATCCGGGTGACCCAGGAGGACGGCACGCTGGCCTGGACCAGCCCGATCTACCTCTACCGCTGAGTACGGGCTTGACCCACGTCAATGTGGTGGCCCCCCGGCCCGCCTAGCGTCATTCTGGGAACGAATTGCCACTCGGAGAAAAAAGGCGTCCCCCTTATGTCGCAGGTTGCGTCCTTCAGCATCGACCACACCGGCTTCCTGGACGCGCAGGGCAAGGCCCGGGGTGAGCTGCCGGGCTTCGCCCAAGATGCCGCAACGCTGATCCGGCTCTACAAGGCCATGGTGCTGACACGGGTCTTCGATGCCAAAGCGGTGTCGCTGCAGCGCACCGGGCGCCTCGGCACCTTCGCCTCCTCCCTGGGCCAGGAAGCGGTGGCCGTCGGCCTGGGCGATGCCCTGCGCGCTGAGGACGTGCTGCTGCCCTCTTTCCGCGAGCAGGGCGGCCAGTTCCTGCGCGGCGTCACCATGACCGAGCTGCTGCTCTACTGGGGCGGCGACGAGTGCGGCAGCGACTACGCCGGCCCGCGCGAGGACTTCCCGATCTGCGTGCCGGTCGGCACCCAGGCGCCCCAGGCCGCCGGCGTCGCCCTGGCGCTGAAGCTGCGCGGCGAGCCGCGGGTGGCGCTCTGCGTCTTCGGCGACGGCGCCACCTCGCGCGGCGATGTCTACGAGGCCATGAACTTCGCCGCCGTGCAGGCCCTGCCGCTGGTCTTCGTCGTCAACAACAACCAGTGGGCCATTTCCGTGCCGCGCGCGCGGCAGACGGCGGCGGAAACCCTGGCGCAGAAAGCCGTCGCCGCCGGCATGCCGGGCCTTCAGGTCGACGGCAACGACGTCATCGCCGTGCGCCACGTGGTCGGCGAGGCCGTCGAGCGGGCGCGTCGGGGCGAGGGGCCGACGCTGGTCGAGGCGCTGACCTACCGCCTCAGCGACCACACCACGGCGGACGACGCCAGCCGCTACCGCGACGACGCCGAGGTCAGCGCGCGCTGGAAGGAGGACCCTGTCGCGCGCCTGCGGACTTACCTGAGCGAGGCCGGCCACTGGACCAAGGAGGCGGAGGAAGCGTTGATCGAGGACTGCGCGGCCCGGGTCGAGGCGGCGGCGGAGGAATACCTGGCCACGCCGCCTCTGCCGCCCACGGCCATGTTCGACCACCTCTATGCGGAACTGCCGGCCGCCCTCAAGGCGCAGCGCGACGAAGTAGCGGCCCACGAAAACGCTGAGGGCGGCGAAACATGAGCGAGTTCGCTCTGGTCGAAGCCGTCCGCACCGCCCTCGCCCGCGCCATGGCCGACGACGAGACCGTCCTGCTGCTGGGCGAGGACGTCGGCATCGACGGCGGTGTGTTCCGCGCCACCGACGGCCTGCTCGCGCGCTTCGGCGATCAGCGGGTGATCGATACGCCGCTGTCGGAATCGCTCTTCGCGGGCCTCGCCGTCGGGCTCGGCGCCCAGGGTTTCCGCGCGGTGGTGGAGTACCAGTTCATGGGCTTCATGTACCCGGCGATCGACCAGGTGCTGAACCACGCCGGGCGCCTGCGCAACCGCACCCGTGGGCGGCTCTCCTGTCCCATGGTGATCCGCGCGCCCTACGGCGGCGGCATCCACGCGCCGGAGCATCACTCGGAGAGCATGGAGGCGCTCTTCGCGCATATCCCCGGCATCCGCGTGGTGATCCCCTCTTCGCCCGCCAAGGCCTACGGCCTGCTGCTGGCCGCGATCCGCAACCCCGACCCGGTGGTCTTCCTGGAGCCCAAGCGCGTCTACCGCGCGCCCAAGGAGGAGGTCAGCGATGACGGCACCGCCCTGCCCCTCGACACCTGCTTCACCCTGCGCGAGGGCCGCGACGTGACGCTGGTCTCCTGGGGTGCCATGCTGCAGGAGACCCTGGCGGCGGCCGAGACCCTGGCCACCGAGGGCAAGGAGGCCGAAGTGATCGACGTCGCGACCCTGAAGCCTTTGGACATGGAGACCATCCTCGCCTCGGTGGAACGCAGCGGGCGCTGCGTCATCGTCCAGGAGGCGCCGCTCAACGGCGGAGTCGGCGCCGAGA